>JBDGSV010000038.1:0-25798 GCA_042217375.1 Haloarculaceae archaeon
TTCCTCGGCGATCTCCTCGTAGAGCTTGTAGGTGATCGAGACCGTCAGGAGCAGCGAGGTCCCCGAGACGCCGCCGATGGTGCCGAGCATGTTCGCGAGGACGGCCAGCACCCCGACGATGGCGCCGCCGATGACCGTGATCTGGGGGATGTACCGGGTGAGCACCCGCCGCATCACCGACTCGCTCTGCCGGAAGCCGGGGATCTGCATCCCCGAGTTGAGGATCTGGCGCGCCGTCGCGTCCGGCCCCATGTCGGCGGTCTCGACCCAGAAGACCGCGAAGATGGCGCCGCCGATCAGCATGAACACGAGGTCGACGAGGACCCGGAGCCCGACCTGCCAGGGGTCGGCCGCCGTCCCGCCGAGCCACCACATCCACTGCTGGGGGGCCTGGATCGGGTTGAGGTAGTAGAACAGCCCGCTGACGGGGTAGGCTCCGCCGCGGGACGTGGTGTAGACGCCGAGCCAGTGGGGCATCGAGTCGCCCCACTGGGAGTAGAGGATGCGGCCGAGGAACTGGATGTTGGCCTGGAGGGCGCGGACGAGCAGCAGCGGCAGGACGCTCGCGTAGATGAGCTTCACCGGGAAGCGACCGCGGGCGCCCTTCACGCGGGTGTGCGAGAGCGGAATCTCGACCCGGACCGACTCGGCGTACACGACGATGCCGAAGATGAGCAGCGTCGTGAACACGGGGAGCAACTGGCCGGGGCCGACGAGCAGGTCCTGGATGCCGCTGGCGGTGAGCGGCGAGCCGACCGGGATGGCTCCCGACAGGATGCCGACCCAGGAGGCCACGATGCCGGGGTTGGGGTTCCCGAGGATCGGCGCCGCGAACAGCCCGCCCACCAGCCGCTGGCTGACGCCGGCGACGATGAAGAGGCTGATCCCCGACCCGACGCCCCACTTGGAGACGACCTCGTCCATGGCCAGGACGAGCACCCCGCCCAGGAAGATCTGGAGGAACATCAGCCACTTGATGGGGAGGGTACCGTACTGGCTCGCCAGTTTCGGCGCGACCGGGAGGAAGCTCCCGGCGAACACCATCGGCAGGCCGGTCAGGCAGATCATCGCCACGACCAGCAGCTTCTGGAGCCCCTGGTAGAGCTGCTGGTCCCGCGGATCCGAGGTGTCGAGCCCCAGGAGGTCCGCGCCGTTGAGCAGTTGCAGGACGATCGACGCCGTGACGATCGGCCCGATGCCGAGTTGCAGGACCGTCCCCTGCCCGCCGGCCAGGATGGAGCGGAACTGGCCGAACACGTCCTGGCTCCCCGACCCGAGGCCGAACAGGAAGACGTTCGTCAGGAAGAAGTACAGCACGAGCACGCCCGTGGTCCAGGCGAGTTTCTCCCGGAACGGGACGTGGCCGTCCGGACGCTCGACGCTGGGCATCCGCACGAGGACCGGCTCGACAGTGGCCTTCCAGTTCATGGAACCGCCTCCGGTGGCGTCGTCGCGTCGAGGACGCGCAGGTGCTGGCGGTGCCCCCTGCGGTCGAAGACGGCGACCGACGACTCGTCCCACGGCGGGACGGCGACGAACACGCGCTCGTGGAGGTCGTCGCGCTTGGTGACTCGGAGCGGCGTCACCGGGTGAGAGACGAACACGCCGCGGCTCTGCCCGGGCGGGACCGAGAGGTCCATCCCGAACACCGCGCGGTTCGAGGGGGCGGCGTTCGGGAAGTAGAAGTGCGTGAAAACGGGCGCGTCGACGAGGTCGACGGCGTCCAGATCGTCCGCCGCGGTCGTCCCGAGCTGTACCGTCGTCTGCGTCGGCTCCGACTCCGCGGCCATCGACAGGAGCGTGCGCAGGAGGGGTCGGCTGACGTAGACGGGCGACGGCCGGTCGACCGCACCCGACACCGCGTCGGCCGTCACGGCGCGAACCCCCGTGCCCTGCTGTCGATCGACGGACGCCGGATCGGGCGGGCGGACGCCGGCGCGCTCTCGCGACACGCCGGGACGCCAGTCGCGGCCGCTCGCGGAGCGACGCGACGGCCCGCACGTCCGACTCCTGCTGGCGCTATCATCGGTCGAACGTTAGCGCATCCTCTCATGAGGGTTTTGGTTTAGTGGGGTGTCGAAAGGTCGAATATTCGATAAAATGCGAGGGACTGCGGGCGTCCCCAGTCCGGAGGCGGCGGGCCGCGGGCCGCGAACCTGCGACCACGCGGGAGTCCGCAGCGACCGCCGTGGCTGAGCGACCCGCGAGACCGTCGCTGGACTACTCATCCGCGTTCGTATGTTTTGATGAAACATATCGATATTCTACATGTATCGCCCGACCGTCCCATCGACTGCCGCGCTCCGGGACCTCGCTCGCCCCCTCGACGAAACTGGCAGCTGGCTCCTTCTATCGCTCGTACTGTCCATCCAGTGTGACCGGCACGCCGTGGCGACCGTGATCTCCCGGTCGAGAGTCGCACGACGTTCGGGGAAGCTACAATCGATCGATGTATGCACTACTTCTGGTACGATTCGACGAGACGGGCACCAGGAGAAATAGCAAAGCAAATGTAGGGGCGTTGTCAATCCGTCAGCGCGGATGCGAAGACAGCAATTGGTCCCCCTCTGCTGTCTCGCTGGCCTGCTCGTGCTCGGCGCCGCCGTGGTGGCGACGCCGGTCGCGGCCAGCGAGTCAGCTCCGACGGCTTCCCCGTCGTCCGCGGTGGACGGCGGACTGAACCGTACGCTCAACGAGACGATTGCCCTCTCGGTCGCCAGCGACGGCGATGGCGGGCAGTACCTCGGCGGCACGACCGGTTTCCCGGCCGGGAACTCGACGTTGACGCGGCTCGCGCCCGACGGCACGACAGCCTGGACGCGGACCTACGAGACGGCCAACGAGAGCGCCGTCGTCGACGTCGTGACGGACGGCGACCGCGTCTACTTCCTGCAGGCGACCCGCGGCGAGACCGGGGCCGCGAGCCCGTCGTCGACGGCGCTCGCGCTCGTCGGCGCGGACCGGGACGGCGAGGTGCGCTGGCGGCGCTCGCTGAACGCCTCGGCCTACCTGGGCTCGCGGTCGCTGGGCCTGACGGCGACCGCCGACGGCGTCGCAGTCGCCTACCGGCGTCCGGCCGAGCAGGGCGTGACGCTCGCACAGTTCGACGCGGACGGCGCGCAGCGCGCCGAGCGAACCTACAGCCTGGACGCGGCGCCGCGGTCGCTGACGACCACGGCCGACGGCTTCCTGCTGACGGGCGTCGTCTCCTACGACACGCCGTGGGTGCTCCGGACGGACGCCGACGGCGACCCGGTGCTGAACCGCACGTACCCAGGCCAGGACATCCACCAGTTCGTCGGGGGCGTCCCGACGGCCGACGGCGGGGCGTTCCTCGCCGGCACGCAGAACCCGGGGCACACGGACGCCCAGAGCGTCTGGGTGACGCGCGTCGACGCCGACGGCGTGCCGACCTGGAGCCGGGTCTACGGGGACGGCTCCGACGGCCAGCTCCGCGGCGTGCTCCCGGACGGCGACGGCGTCGTCCTGCTCACCGACACCGGATTCGCGGGCTCGAACGGGCCCGCGGGGAGCCTCCTCGGGGTCGGCCCGGACGGGAATCCGCGCCACCGGGCGAGCGTCGGCGCCCTCCTCGCCACGGACGCGGCGACCGGTGCCGGTCGGTCGGTCACGGTCGTCGGCGTGCGGGGCACGCCGGGCCGCACAGCCCGGGGCGTCGTCCGGTCGGTCGCGCTCCCGGAGGCGTCGGCGACTGACTCGCTCGCAGTCGACGCGGCGCCCTCCTCGAACGGGACGGTCTACCGGGGGCAGAACCTCGCGATCGGGCGGCCCGGCGCCGCCGGGACGACGCTCGACCTCGTCGCCGTCCCCGGCGAGTACGACGCGTTCGACGAACACGTCGTGCGGCGAATCCACCTCGACGAGAACGGGTCGGCCGTGGTCGAGACGGCGACGCTCGCGCCCGGCGAGTACGTCGTCCGGACGCCCGACGGCCGGACGCTCTCCCTCTGGAACGGGTGGGCGGTCGACGCCGACGGCCGCGAGGACCTCTCGTTCCGCCTGGCGAGCCAGGACCTCTACCGCGTCGAGCCGAATCGGACGTTCGTCGATCCGGCGGCCGGCGAGCAGTCGGTCACGCTCTCGCTTGACTCGCAGCGGTCCGAGTACGCCGTGTACGTGACCGCGGACCGGTTCCGCGGCGAATCGGCCGACGCGGCGACGCTCCGCCGCGCCTTCGAGACCGACCCCGGGTTCGTCGGCGTCGAGCGGGTCGGCGGCGAACCGGCCGCGCGCGTCGACGTCGGGGCGGGCGGGAACGTGACGGTCGCCGCCGGCGCGTTCGGACCCGGCCTGTACGACCTCACGGTCCGCGGCACCGACACCGGCGACGGCGGCGCAGTCGCGGACACGCGACTCGTCGTCGGGAGCGAGACCGAACGGCCGGTCTCGCTGACGCTCGGGTCGACCTCGCTCCGGGTACCCGTCGGGGGCGAGGCGTCGACGAACGTCACCGTCGGGGGGCTCACCGACGGCGTCGGGGCGATGTCGATGAGCGCCAACCGCACTGGCGCGCCCGCCGTCGGTCTCTCGATGGACCTCGACGTCGACGCCACCCACGGCGTGGGGAGTGCGGGCTGGTCGAGCAGGCGCGCCGAGGCGGCGGCCAAGGCCTTCGACGGCGACACGCCGAACGGCACCGTCACCGTCGGCAGCCTCGACGTCTCGGCCGACGAGGGCTACGTCGACCCCGGGGCGAACGCGACGGGGACGGTCACCGTCCGACTGGACTGGGTCGTCGACGAGAACGGCGTCCCATACACCGTCCCCGGCGAGACGACGGTGACGGTCGAGGTCACGAACCTCGACGCCGCGAGCGGCGGCGCGTCCGGTGGCTCCGCCACCGCCTCCGGGAGCGAGCACGTCTCGGGGCACGGCCACGCGTCGGCGTCCGGCTGACCGCCGAGCGGACGCCCCACCGAATTTTTCGGCCGACCGCCGTCGCCAGCAGCGCGGCGGCGACGGCCCGGCCACCAGGGGCGTCAAAACACCTTTCGACCTTCACACGCAAAGGGGCCTATGAGTGGCAGTGGTGGGTGGTGGCGACGGGACGCTGCTCCCGGCCAGATACGCGTCCTCCACGTTGACGACGATCCGGACCTGGCGCAGGTGGTCGCCACGTTCCTGGAGCGCGCTCACGACCGCATCGACGTCGTGACGGCGACCAGCGTGCGCGAGGGCCTCGCCCGCCTCGACGACGAGCGCATCGACTGCGTCGTCAGCGACCACGACATGCCGGATCGGACCGGCGTCGAGTTCCTCGCGGCGGTGCGCGAGACCGACCCGGACCTCCCCTTCATCCTCTTCACCGGCAAGGGCAGCGAGGAGATCGCCAGCGACGCCATCTCGGCCGGCGTGACGGACTACCTCCAGAAGGAGAGCGGCACCGACCAGTACGCCATCCTCGCGAACCGCATCGCGAACGTCGTCGAGCAGTACCGGGCGCAGGTGGCGGCCGAGCGGAGCGAGCGCCGCCTCCGGGAACTGGCCGAGAACACGCCCGACGTCCGCTGGATGTTCAGCACCGACTGGGGCGACCTGCTGTTCGTCAACTCCGCCTACGAGACGGTCTACGGCCGCCCGGTCGACGACCTCGAGGGGGATCCGACGACCTTCCTCGAGGCAGTCCACCCCGACGACCGGGCGGCGGTCGAGGACGCGATGGCCACGCTCGCGGACGGCGCCCCGGTCGAACTCGAGTACCGGGTCAACCCCGACGAGGACTTCCAGCGCTGGGTGTGGGTCCACGGGAAGCCCATCCGCGACGAGACGGGCGAGGTGGTTCGCATCGTCGGCTTCTCGCGCGACGTCACCGACCGGAAGGAACGCGAGCACGACCTCGAACGGGTCGAGACGATGGTGAACGCCGTCGGCGACAGCATCTACGCGCTGGACGCGGACGGCCGGTTCACCGACGTCAACGACCACTTCGTCGAGCGGACCGGCTACGACCGGGCGGACGTGATCGGCGAGCACGTCTCGCTCGTGCTCGACGCGGACGCCGTCGCGGTCGGCCGCGATCGGGTCCAGGCCCTGCTGGCCGACCCGGACCGGCAGGTGGCGTCGTTCGAGACGACCATCACCCCGGCGACCGGCGACCCGTACCCGATCGAACTCCACATCTCGCTGCTCCCGACCGACGACGGCGCGTTCGACGGCACGGTCGGCGTCGCCCGCGACGTCACCGACCGGAAGGAGCGCGAGCGGGAACTCGAACAGTACGAGGAACTCGTCGAGACGATGGGCGAGGCGGTCTACGTGCTCGACGCCGAGGGGCGAATGCGCGAGGTCAACGAGCGGATGGAGCAGTTGACCGGCTACGACCGCGCGGACCTCGTCGGCGAGCACGTCTCGCTCGTGCTCGACGAGGACGACATCGAGACCGGCGAGCAGACGATCCGGACCCTGCTGACGAGCGACGATCAGTCGGTCGGGAAGTACGAGGAGACGGTCTACACCGCCGACGGGAGACAGATCCCCTGTGCCGTGCGACAGACGCTCCGCCCGGCGCCGGACGGCGAGTTTCGCGGGACGGTCGGGACGGTCCGCGACGTCACCGACCGGCAGCGGCACGAACGGAAACTCACGGCGCTCCACGACGTGGCGGTCGACCTCGACGCGAGCGGGTCGGTCGAGGAGGTCTGTGAACGCACCGTCGCCGCCAGCCAGGACGTCCTCGCGTTCGACTACAGCGCCGTCCTCGTCGAGGAGGGCGGCAGCCTCGTCGAGAAGGCGGTCGCCAGCGCCGGCGATCCGGACGAGCCGGTGGCAGTCGCGAGCGACCTGGCGACCGCGACGTTCCGGACGGGCGAGTCGCGGGTGGTCGACGACCTCGCGGACGCCGCGCCGGGGCGGTCGACGATCTGCATCCCGATCGGCGACCACGGCGTCTTCCAGGCGGTGGCCGCCGAACCCGACGCCTTCGAGGCGTCGGACCGCGAGCTGGCCGAACTGCTGCTCAGTCACGCCGAGAGCGCGCTGGATCGGCTCGCACAGTCACGACAGCTGGAGCGCCAGAACGAGCGCCTGGCGGAGTTCGCCAGCGTCGTCACCCACGAGATCAGGAATCCCCTGAACGTCCTGGACGGGAACCTCTCGCTGGCGGCCGAGACGGGCGACCCGGAGTACGTCGAGCAGTGCCAGCGGACCGTCGGCCGCATGGAACGGCTGGTCGACGACGTGCTGACCCTAGCGCGAGAGGGCACCGCGCCCGCCGACCGCCGGCCGGTCGACCTGGCGCGTCTCGGACGGGAGTGCTTCCAGGGCGTCGGGGCCCCCGAGGCCACGCTCGCGGTCGAGACGGACGCGACGGTCGTGGCCGACGAGGACCGCCTCCGGCGGCTCCTGACGAACCTGTTTCGGAACAGCGTGGAGCACGGCTCCACGGGCAGTCGGGCGAAGCCCGACGACAGCGTCGAACACAGTTCGACGAGCAGTCGGCCAACGGCCGACGACAGCGTGGCGCACGGCGCCCGCGACGGCCAGCCCGCGACGGCCGACCCGGCCGCCGGTTCCGGGGCCGTCGCGATCCGGCTCGGCGACCTCGACGACGGCTTCTACGTCGAGGACGACGGCGTCGGCATCCCCGCCGAGGAGCGCGAGTCCGTCTTCGAAGCGGGCTACTCGACGGCCGAGCGCGGGACCGGCTTCGGGCTGGCGATCGTCCAGCGAATCGCACAGAGCCACGACTGGACGGTCGACGTGACCGACGGGTCGGACGGCGGCGTGCGGTTCGAGTTCCGGGGCGTCGAGACTGCGTAGCGGTCGCTACGCCGGGCGGTCGCGCTCGGGTTCGATGGCGATCCAGGACTGGTTGCCGGTGATCAGGAGCAGCTGGTCGGTGACGTCCTCCATGGTGTCGACGAGGCCGTCGAGGAGGAGGGCGAATTCGCGGTAGACCAGCGGCTCGGTGGTCGCGCCGTCGAACGCGGCCGCGAGCAGGTCGTTTCGCGTCCGGTCGCAGTCGCTCTCGGCGGCCCGGATGCGGGTGACCTCCTCGACGACGCTGCCCGTCCGGCCGGGATCACAGAGGACGCGGACGAACTCTGCGACTGCGCGCCGGAGGTGCGGGACGGTCCGGGCCGCACACTCGGCCATCTCGCGGAGTCGGTCGAGACAGGCCAGCGAACGCTGGGGGCCGATCGCGACCAGCTCCTCGGCGAACCGTTCGGCCGCGTTGGCGATCTCGTCGAGGAGCTGGTACAGTTCGATCGTCGGTCCGGAGTTGAGGTGGAGTCGCGTGAGCCGGATGCCGAGATCTGTCGCGTCGGCGTTGGCGATCAGTCCCCCGATCTCACGCTGGGTGCGGTCGCAGTCGCTCTCGGCCTCGGCGATCCGGTCTGCCGTCTGGCGGTACGGGCCCCGGTCAGCGTACGCCTCGAGCAGCCGCGGAACCTCGGTGACGCAGGCCTCGACCTGGTCGAGGTACGTCTCTGTCTGCGAGACGATGCGCGCTTCGAACTGCGCGCTGTCGGCGACGGGCATCGGCGTCGACTTCCCCGGCTCGCGAAAAGCCCTTGCTAGTTGTGCTATAGACAGCTCCGTACGGGGACGGACGCCACCGGGGAGTGGAGGCCGGTCGGCCGGCCCGCGCCCTCACCACCGGGCGGCGTCGGCGATCGAGTCGGCGAGTTCGTCCTCCAGTCCGGTCCGGCGGAAGCTCGTCGCGGGGTTGACGTCCACGGCGTGTGGCGTCCCGTCGACCTCCACGACGTCCACGCCGAGCGCCCGCGCGTCCGCGAACCGGAGCAGCCGCCGGACGCGTCGCTCGACCGTCGGGTCGACGGTCCCGCGGCCGAGGAAGCGCCGCTCGCCGAGGAGCTTCGACTCGGTACAGGTGACGACCGTGTGAACCGTCCGGCCGTCGTCCACGGCGTAGTACTTGTGATCGACGCCGTCGAAGTCCAGCAGCGGTTGGTAGAGGTGACCGGTGCCGTTCAGCGTGGGCTCGCCGAGGAGGTCGAAAAAGCCCTTGGCGACGTAGTCACCGTCGGGCGGAGTGGGCGTGACGTCGGGCACCGCGAAGCCGACGGCAGCGAGCGCCTGGAGCTGCGAGAGCCGGTTGACGAACACCGCGGTCGCGAGGTAACCGTTCCACGCGGGGACGCCGGCTCGGTAGGCGTAGGCCAGCGCGTCGAGGGTCTGCCACCGGATCTTCTTGTTGACGAACAGAGCCAGATCGTCGAGGTCGGCCGGCGCGAGGTCGGCCTCGGGATCGAAGAACGTCACCGCGTAGCCGCGGGCGCGGAGCCGGTCCGCGACCGGGCCGAACACCTCGTGGCCGGGGGCGCAGGTGATCCCGATGCGGGGCTGGTCGGTGATCATGCACACCGGACAACGGCCCGCCAGGTAAGTGCTCGCCACGACCGCGGTCGGGAGGGCTATATAGCACACAACGGAGCTATTACCTGAATTGAGGCGCTAAGGCCCCTTCCTCAACGAGCGAGCGGAGCGAGCGAGTAGGGAGGGGATACTTGCGTGCGTTTTTGCGTCCTGGGCCCGGACGGGCGAGTAGTGCCAGGGGACACAGACGGCCGTGAACCGGGGGCGAACCGACTCGACGACCGGCTGATCGAACGGTGCGAGGACATCCCCGAACGGCCGGACCCAGGGGACTACGTCGTCGTCGACACGCTGCACTTCTCGAACACCGTGATCGAACTGCTGGCGAACGGCGCCGCGCACGTCCACGTCACCGACGCGCGCGGCGAGGAGTTCGCCTACCGGGCGGCGAACCCCCGCGCGGTGATCGGCGGGGCGAGCACGGACGAGGACGAGCCGACGCCGGGGTACGACTTCTTCAACTCGCCCAGCTACGTCCAGCGCCTCGACGTCGCGGGGCGGCCGGTCAGCATGACCTCCTCGAACGGCGGCCGGGCCGTGGCCGCGCTCCGGGCGCGCAGCGGCGACGACGTCACCGTCTACGTCGGGTCGCCGATGAACGCGGCGGCGCTGGGCGCCCACCTCCGCGAGCGGGACCGGCCCACGCACCTCGTGAGCGCGGGGTCGGGCGGTGAGATCGCCGTCGAGGACCACGTCGGCGCGACGCTCGTCAGCCGGTACGTCGACGGCGTCCCCGTCGCCGAGACGGAACTCGACCTGTTCCGCCGGCAGCTGGCGACCGCCAAGAGCAGCGACTACCTGGACGGACACGAGCTTCGCCGCCGCGACGTCCGCGAGTACGCGATGAACGTCAACAGCCGGACGGTGCTCCCGCGGCTGGCGGGCGACGCGCTGGTCGACGCGAGCCGCGAGACGGACCGCGCCGGACGCACCGACCGGCTCAACCTTCAATAGCGACCCGGCAGACAGGCGGTACGTCGATGTCCCTCCGAGCGCCGAGGTGTGCGCCGTGCTAGACCAGCAGTTCGTCCGGTGGGTCGGCTCGAATCCCGTCGTCCAGGGCCTGGTTGGCGGAATCGTCATCGCGGCGCTCAACCTCGTGGGCGCCCTGCTGGTCTTCGTCTGGCGAGACCCGTCCGAGCGGGCGATGGACGGCGCGCTCGGCTTCGCGGCGGGCGTGATGCTCGCGGCGAGTTTCACGAGTCTCATCGTCCCCGGCATCCAGACGTACGCGGCCGGCGACCCGGTGCCGGTGCTGGTCGGAATCGCGGTCGGAGCGCTGTTTCTCGACCGCTCGGACGTGCTCGTCCCGCACGCGCACTACCTCGTCACCGGGCGACGGCGGTCGGACGCGGCGAACCCGGACGACGGGATCGCGCTGGACGAGGACCGCCTCTCCGGGGTCGTGCTGTTCGTCCTGGCGATCACGCTCCACAACATGCCCGAGGGGCTGGCCGTCGGCGTCGGGTTCGGGAGCGGCGACGTCTCGACTGCGATCCCGCTCATGCTCGCCATCGGCATCCAGAACATCCCCGAGGGGCTGGCGGTGTCGGTGGCCGCGATCAACGCCGGCCTGGACCGGCGCTTCTACACCGCGTTCGCGGGCGTCCGATCGGGCCTCGTCGAGATCCCGCTGGCCGTGCTCGGCGCGTACGCCGTCCAGGAGATATCGGCACTGCTGCCCTACGCCATGGGGTTCGCCGCCGGCGCCATGCTGTTCGTCATCAGCGACGAGATCGTCCCCGAGACCCACGTCCGGGGCCACGAGCGCATCGCCACCCTCGGGACGATCGCCGGGGCGATCGTGATGCTCTACCTCGACGTCTCGCTCGGCTGACGGGCCGCGGGACGGCGACCGGGCGATCAGTCCCGGTCGACGAACCCGTCCCGCGTCGCGAGCGCGCCGGGGAGGTGTGCGGCGTCGTTGAGCGCCTCGACGGTGCGCCGGTCGGCCGCCCAGTCGAAGGCGAAGCGGGCGGCGTTGGCGACGGGGAGCCGGGCGGTCGCGAGGTCGATCCCGAGCGCCGCGGACGCGAGCACCTGGATCGGGACGGCCGACGTGACGACCAGGAGCGACGCGTCCGGGTCGCGGTCGTCGGCGAGGCGGTCCGCGAGGGCGCACACCCGGTCGCGGACCGCCGTCACGTCCTCCTCGATCGGGAGGTCGCCGGCGGCCCACCGGCGCGACCACTCCACCTGAGGGAGTCCGTCCTCGTGACAGGTCAGGAGCGCGTCCATCGTCCACGCGACGTCGTCGAGGCCGGCGTCGGTCTCGACGGGCGGCCGGTCGCCGGTGATCGCCTCGACGGTTCCGGCGACGACCGCGGCGGTGTCCCGGTGGCGATCGGAGTCGCCGGTGTAGACGGCGTCGGGCGGGTTCTCGCGGGCGAGTCGGGCGCCGAGGAGTCGCGCCTGCACCCGGCCGCGCTCGGTGAGGTCGTACGCCGCGGGCGGACGGTCGGGGTCGAAGGGATCGATCTGGGCGCGCCGGACGGCGGTGAGTCGCATTTGCGGCGCGTCGACGGCCGGCCGCATGTGCGTTGCGGTCGACGCCGTCGGACGGACGGCTCGAAACGGGAGAAACATACATCACAGTGGACCGGATAGCTCAGCCACCGAGACGATGCGACACTACGACCCGCCGAGCGAGACCGTTCCCCAGTGGCGCCGGGGCCCGGAGAACGAACTCTCGCTCAACGACGTCTTCTCCATCCTCGCGGACAAGCGCCGGCGCCTGCTGCTCTACGCGCTCCAGGACGCCGCCGGCGAGGTCGCAGTCGATCGGCTCCGCGACCAGATCCTGGCGTGGGAGGGCGAGACGGTGGGACGGGACCGGTCGCGCCGCCACCTGTCGATCGCGCTCCGCCACCGTCACCTGCCGCGGCTCGACGCGCTCGGCGTCGTCGACTTCGACGCCGACGCTGGCGTCGTCGTCTACTACGGCCACCCGCTCCTGGCCCGGTGGCTGTCACAGACGCGCGAACTCGACCAGATCTGACTGCCGACGGCACCAACTGTTAACGTACACCCCCTGCAACGAGGGCGCATGTCCGACGCGATCGACCTCTCGTTCGAGGACAGCGTGGCGACGATCACGATCGACGACCCCGAGCGGCTGAACCCGCTCTCCCGGGAGCGGTACGCGGCGATCCTCGACTGCCTCGCGACGGTCGAGGACAGCGACGCCCGCTGTCTCGTGTTCACGGGCGCGGGCCACGCCTTCTCCTCCGGGGGCGACGTCGAGGGGATGGGCGACGCGCTCGACGACCGCCCGCCGGCCAGCGAGGAGATCGACGAGGTCCGCGAGCACGAGCAGCGGGCCATCGAGCGCGTGGTCGAGTTCCCGCTGCCGACGGTGGCGAAGGTCGACGGGCCGGCGACCGCCGACGGCGCCGCGCTCGCGGTGGCCTGCGACCTCACGCTGGCGAGCGAGCGCGCCCGCATCGGCTTCCCGCACATCCGGTTCGGGCTGAGCCTCGACGCCGGCGTCTCCTACCTCCTGCCCCGGGTGGTCGGCGAGAAGCACGCGCTCGACCTCGCGCTCACGGGACGGGTCGTCGACGCCGAGACCGCCCACGAGATGGGGCTGTTCAGCCGGCTCTACCCGGCCGACGAGTTCGACGAGCGCGCGGACGACGTGATCGAGCGCCTGGCCGGCGGCCCCCCGGTCGCGGCGCGGCACGTCAAGCGGCTCGTCCGCGACGGGCTGGACGCCCCGCTCGACGCCGCGCTCGACAACGAGGCCTCGGTCCAGGCCGCCATGTTCGGCACCGCGGACTACCGCGAGGGCGTCCGGGCGTTCCTCGACGACCGCGAACCCGAGTTCGAGGGCCGGTAGGCGCCCCGATCAGGTGCCGGTCGAGATCGCGCCCGGGTCCTCCCGGAGCGTGACGATGCTCCGGTAGACGATGGCCGCGGCGACGGTGACCGCCGCCCCGAAGATGAGGACCTTGCTGACGGTCCGGAGCTGGGGGATGGCGAACGCCGCGGCGAGGTTCTTGCTCGCGACCGCGGCCGCGCCCGCCAGCAGCATCGCGCTGAAGTAGCCGGTGATGTCGTCGCTGTCGACGATCTTGGTCGCGGCGGCGCCGACGCGCGCGCCGAGCGCGCTCCCGGCCAGCAGCGGCGCGACGACGGTCAGGTCGACCGCGCCCTTCTGGGCGTAGAAGAACGACCCGACGGCGCCGGAGACGGTGATCTGGAACACGTCGGTGCCGACCGCGACCGCCGCGGGCACCCCGAGTCCGTACATCATGGCGGGCATCAGCAGGAATCCGCCGCCGACGCCCAAGAAGCCCGCGAGGACGCCGATCACCGCGGCGATGGCGAGCGTCAGCCAGACCGACACCTCGGCGCCGCCCTTGATCTCGACCGTCGGCGGCAGGTCGAACGCCTGGAGGCGGTCGACGAGCCGCGACCCCTCGTCGCTCGCGGGCGTCCGCGAGTCGTAGAGCATGAACAGTCCCACGCCGGACAGCAGGACGACGTACGCGACGCTCACGACGAGGTCGGCCAGGCCCACCGCCTTGAGTGCGTAGACCGACGACTTCCCCACCTCGATGCCGGCCGTCATCCCGACGACGAACAGCGCGCCGAGCTTGAAGTCCACCTGGCCGTGGTCGCGGTGGCGGAGCGCCGCGATGACCGACGTACCGAAGACGAACGCCAGGCCGCTCCCGACCGCGACCTCCGCGGGATAGCCCATCACCAGCAGCGCCGGCGTCACGAGGAACGACCCCCCCATGCCGAAGAACCCGAACAGTAGTCCGATCACGAGCCCGAACGCGACGAACGGGAGGAACGTCGTCGCGGCGACCCCGAACAGTTCCAGCGCCATCAGTCTCGCCCACCCCGCGCGGGCGCCACGTCGACGGCCCGGGACGACGACTCGCCGCCCACAGTCTTTCCAAGTTCGCACATTTCTACTGATCGGGCGACTCTATCCCGCGTAGCCTATTATAAGGTTTCGACACGCGACAGTGCTCAGTTATCCGTCGGATACAGATGTATCTTCGAAACATACACATAACGTATACACTCGCCTGGTGCGAACGGAATTTCAAATTTTGTGCAATACTACTGTCCTCAGATGGCCGGGCGCCGTCGGGCGCGGCGGGCGCAGGCGGCCGACCGGATCGGACCGCGTTCGGTCCCGGCGAGACGGCGTCAGTCGGCGTGCGTCCGGCGGTGGCGGTGGCCGACCAGGAGCGCGACCACGTTCGCCGCCAGCACCCCACCCAGGAGCGACCACGGCGGGGCGGCCGAGACGACGGCCGGCGAGACCGACCGGGCGACGAGGAGCGCGAGCGCGCAGAACGGGAGCAGGACGGCGGCCCAGAATGCCGCCCCCTCGACGAGCGCGACGCCGACGTCGCGGAGCCGCGAGACGGGCGCAAACTGCCAGCGGACTGTGGATTGGAGGGTCTTCATGGACGTGACGACGGGCGCCGACACCTAAACGGTGTGCTACCCTCAAACGCCTCTTTGTCCCTTCTCGGCGGGTGAGAGGCCGGCGACGATTCCGTACCAGAAGGGGACCTGCGAACGAGCGCGCGTCGACTGTTCCACAGATGCTGGACGCGTGCTCGTGGTTGATATTGCCGGCTTCGAGAGGGAACCTATCGGCAGCGACGACGGGACGGCGCCGGGGGACCGGCGTCAGGCGCCCGACTCGGCGGCCCGCGCCCGAACTCGCAGCGACCGCCGCAGGCGGACCGCCTGGATCAACAGGTAGAGCCACAGGAGGGCCAGGACGACGTACCCGGGGCCGAGGAGCCCCAGCGACCACGCCCGGTCCTGATAGAGGAACCCGACGCCCACCACGAGCACGGCGGCGTTCCACAGCCAGATCAGCCACGCCGGAACCACGGACGGGACGCTCCCGGCGGGGAGGAGGTCCGCCGGATCGACGCGCCCGGCGAGGCCGAGCCGTCCCTCGCGGAGGCAGGGCAGGTTTCGGAAGTACAGCACCAGGCCCGCCAGCGCGACGGGGAGTGCCCACCCCACGAAGAAGAAGTGGAGCGCCGCGTCCTCGACGAACGCCGGTCGGACCCACTCGACGCCGAACAGGACGACCGGCGCGAAGCCCGCCGGTCCCAGCATCCAGAACTGGGCCGCCAGCAGCGAGGACGCGACGCCGGGTCGCTGGTCGGCGGCCAGGTACGTCCGGATCAGGTCGTAGAGGTAGAGGACGAACCCCGCGGCGTACAGGACGAGTCCGGTGGCGGTGACGGTCCGGCCCATGCCGAGCCAGGGACCGGTGACGAGCGGGAAGATGCCGGCGACGAAGAACCACGCCGAGTAGTTCTCCAGGCGCTCGCTGTAGAGATCGACGTCGAGCACGCGCGGGAACAGGTCGTAGAGAGTGGCGACGGCGGCGAGCCCCAGGAACCCCCACGCGTTGGCGTGGACGTGGGCCTCGCGGAGACCGAGCCACCCGCCCGGCACCGACCAGACGTGCGCGAAGAGCCCGTAGGCGTAGGTGATCCCCCACAGGAACACGAACACCGACACGAGATACAGCCCGATCGTCGCGTCCCAGCCACGCTCGCTCGACAGCGCCGTCCGGAGCAGCACCACCAGCAGGCCTGCCACGAGAAGCCAGATCACGGAGAGCCCGGCGTCGAACGCCCACACGTGCCCCCAGCCGCGGCCGTACCACAGCAGGAGGAACCCGCCGTTCAGTCCGAGGAAGCTCCCCCACGTGAACCACGTCGAGGGACGCGGGCGGCCGAGCTTCCGGGCCACGAGCTGCGGGAGCATCCCGAACAGGAGCTGGGTGAACCCGCCGACGGTGACGTAGTGGATGTGGCTCCAGGACACCCACGAACTGCTCAGCGCCCCGACGCGGGGCGCGAGGTAGAACTGTTCGAGGCCGTGGTAGATGGCCAGCGCGAGGCCGGCGAGCAGGAACAGCACGCCGGCGAGGTGGAACGGGGTGAACCGCATCGATCGACGCTGCATACGCGAATCGAGGCGCGAGACGCGGAAAGCGGTTCTCGCTCACAGGTCAGCCACGTGCGAACATGTTAGGAACCAGAGGGAGGTGGCCGGCGCGCGAACGTCCGGTCGGAGCGTCGAACAGTGCCCAGAGCCAGGTTACAGCTCACGATTCCGGAGGAGACGTGGGCCCACGACGTCTCGGTGGCCTACCCGGACGCGTCGTTCTCCGTCGTCGCCGTCCTGTCGGGCGAGGGGAGCGGCGTCGTCCTCGTAGAGATTCGTGCCCGGGACCCGGTCCCGGTCATCGCCTCCATCGAGGGACGGGACGACGTCACCGCGTTCGACCTGCTGTGGAAGCGAGACGAGACGACGGTGGTCCAGGTCGAGACGACGGACCCGTCGCTCCTGCTCCCGGCACAGGCGGCGGGCATCCCGCTCCAGACGCCGTTCGAAGTCACCGACGGCGTCGCCACCTGGGAGGTGACGACGTCGGCCGACCGACTGTCTGCGCTCGGAACGCAGCTCGAGGAGGCCGGCGTCGAGTTCGACATCGACTACGTGCGCGACGAGCACTCCGACCCCGCCGACCACCTCCTGACCGATCGACAGCAGGAGGTCCTCCTGGCGGCCGCCGGGCAGGGGTACTACGACACGCCCCGGCGGGCGACGCTCACCGAGGTGTCCGAGTCGCTCGGCATCGCCCCGGCGACCGGCAGCGACCTGCTCCACCGGGCCGAGTCCAGCGTCCTGACGTGGTTCATCCACGCACACCTGGCAGCCGACGACGCGCCCGCCGGATGACCGCCGGACGCGCCGCGAACGTGTTCGGGGCCCGGTACACGGGGGCGGCGGCCGACGCATCGACCGGTGGCGCGAGCCGCCGCGACAGCACATGAATCCGACGTCGATCGACACCGACCGCCGACCGTTCGTCCTCGTCTGGGAGGTGACCCAGGCCTGCGACCTCGCCTGCGAGCACTGTCGGGCCGACGCCCGTCCCGGCCGCCACCCCGACGAACTCACGACCCGGGAGGGCAAGCGGCTGCTCGACGAGGCCCGCCGCTTCGGCGAGGGCCAGCTCGTGGTCCTCTCGGGCGGCGACCCGCTGGCCCGCGAGGACGTGACCGACCTGGTGGCCCACGGGACGGCCCGCGGGCTCAGGATGACGCTCACCCCGAGCGGGACGTCGTCGCTGACCGCCGGGCGCGTCGAGGCGCTCGCCGACGCCGGCCTCCGGCGGATGGCGCTCAGCCTCGACGGCGGGTCGCCCGAGGCTCACGACGCCTTCCGGGGCGAGGCGGGGAGCTTCGAGCAGACCCTCCGCGCGGCCCGCCACGCCCGGGCAGCCGGGGTCCCGCTCCAGGTCAACACCACCGTCTGCGCCCGGACGGTCGACGAACTGCCGGCCGTCCGCGACCTCGTCGCCGACCTGGGCGCGGTGCTGTGGTCGGTGTTCTTCCTCGTGCCGGTGGGCCGCGGCCGGGTGCTCGATCCGATCTCGCCCGACCGCGCCGAGCGCGTCATGGGCTGGCTCCGCGACGTCGCAGACGACGCACCCTTCGGCGTCAAGACCACCGAGGCACCTCACTACCGTCGCGTCGCGCTCCAGCGCGCGGGCGACGACGGGACCGGGAGCCCCGCGCCCGACGACATCGGCCGTCGGACGGGCATCACCGCGGGCGACGGCTTCGCGTTCGTGAGCCACGTCGGCGAGATCTACCCCTCGGGCTTCCTGCCGGCCTCGGCGGGGAACGTCCGCGAGTCGTCGCTCGTCGAGGTCTACCGCGACGCCCCGCTGTTCCGCTCGCTCCGCGACCCCGACGCGCTCACGGGGAAGTGTGGCGCCTGCTCGTACCGGGCCGTCTGCGGCGGGAGCCGATCCCGGGCCTACGCCGCCACCGGCGACCCGCTGGCGAGCGACCCCCTCTGTGCCCACGTGCCCGACGGCTACGACGGCTCCCTCCCCGAGACGCTCTCCTGAGTCGGTACCGGACCGAATATGTTCGGGACAACCGATTGCCCGGTCGGGGGGGAAGGACAGCCTGTATGCTGGAGGAGATGCCGATGGACCGACGGACCGTGTTGGGAACGACGGCAGCGGTGCTCGCGGGGAGCGCCCTGGCCGGCTGTACCGGCGGCGAGCAGTCGGACACGCCCGCGACGGACGGCGGGAGTGGCGGTGGCGGGAGCGGTGACGGTGGCAGCACCGACGGTGGCAGCACCGACGGTGGCAGCACCGACGGGAGCGGCGGCGGGAGCGGCGACGACGGCGGATCGGCCCGCGAGTTCGACGGCTGGATGGAGGGCGTGAGCAACTACGACGGCGTGGTCGACGAGACCGGCAGCGACCAGGTGACGGTGTCGGTCGGCGCCCAGGGCAACGGCGGCGCGTTCGCGTTCGACCCGCCCGCGGTCTCGGTGTCGACCGGGACGACGGTCGTCTGGAAGTGGACCGGGGAGGGCGGCACCCACAACGTTGTCGCGGAGGACGGGGACTTCGAGAGCGAGATGGCCGACTCGGCCGGCCACACGTTCGAGCACACCTTCGGGTCGGCGGGCACGTACAAGTACCACTGCCAGCCCCACTCCTCGCTGGGCATGAAGGGCGTCGTCGTCGAGTAACCGCCGGGACTCTCTCTTCGCAGAAAGATACGCTCGGCGCGCGCTGCCGTCGGTCCGGTCGGACCGCACCGAGGTCGACCCCGCGGGGTCGGCCGGCTGCGTCAGGCCCGGTCCGGCGCTGTCCCGGCCGGCAGCGGTCCCGTCCGTTCTGCGTCCGTGAGGTAACACTTGGGATCGGGAGCGAACGGGTCGCCCGCGTCCGCGAGCGCGCGGAGTCGCGACCCGCCGCGACAGACATCCCGGTACCGACACGTCGCGCACCGTCCGGAGAGGTGCGCCTCGCGCTCGCGCAGGCGCCGGAGGAGCGGATTGGACTCGTCCTCCCAGATGGCCGAGAAGGGCCGGTCGCGGACGTTGCCCAGGCTGTATCCCTGCCAGAACTGCGTGAGGTGGACGTTCCCCTGGTAGTCGACGTCTGCGACGCGCTCGCCGGTCGGGTCGCCGCCGTTGCGCCGGAGGTAGCGGGCAACCCGCGCGGCCCGCTCCGATCCGAGGTGGTCGCGGGCGTACTCGACGAGGTAGGCGGCGTCGGCGTAGTTGCCGACCAGGAGCGTCTCGATCTCCTCGCCCTCGTCGTGGTACGCGCGGGTGAGGTCACAGACCCGGCGCACGGCCGCGCGGGTCTCGGCAGGCGAGAGGTCGGCCGACTGGATGTCCGCCCCCCGCCCGCCGTAGTCGAGGTGATAGAAACAGAACCGATCGACGCCCACCTCCGAGAGCAGCGCGACCACGTCCTCCAGGTCCGGGGCGTTGTGGGCCGTGATCGTGTACCGGAGGCCGGTCTTGAGTCCGGCGTCGAGGCAGGTCTCGATGCCCCGGACGGCGTCGTCAAAGGCGCCCTCGCGTCCGCGGAAGGCGTCGTTGCGCTCCCGGCGGCCGTCGACCGAGACGCCGGCGTACCGGAGGCCGGCGTCGGCGAGCGCCTCGACCCGGTCGGGCGTGAGCAGGGTGCCGTTCGTCGAGAGCACCGGTCTGAGCCCCTGGTCGGCGGCGTAGGCGACCAGGTCGACCAGGTCCTCGCGGACCAGCGGCTCGCCGCCCGAGAACAGCACCACCGGCACGCCGTACGACGCGAGGTCGTCGAGCAGCCGCTTGCCCTCCCGGGTCGTGAGTTCGCCGGGCGCAGTCACGGTGTCGGCTGCGGCGTAGCAGTGCTCGCAGTGGAGGTTGCACTGCTTGGTGACGTTCCAGACGACGACGGGACGCCGCTGGCGGTCCGCGGTGATCTGTGGCTTCGAGGACTGGTCGGCCGCGTCGTACCGGAGCCCGTCGCTCTCGGCGTCCAGGCCACAGAGCAGGCGGCTGACGGAGATCATCGGCCGCCCTCCCCGGTCACGAGGTCGTGGCTCGCGTACCGGACCACCGCGTCGGCGGGGCAGAGCCAGAGCCCCGCGGCCCCGTCGAACAGCGCCGTCGCGCGCTCGTGGGCGCGGTCCTCGTCCGGCGCGGTGACGCTCCCGACGTGCCGGAGCGGATCGCGGTCTGTCTCGCGAACGAACACCTCCCACTCCCGGTCGACTGCTGCCCGCGGGTGGTCGGCCACGCGGGTCTGGGTCGGCCCGTCCATGCGAGACCGTCCGCATGCGGTCGGGAAGTAACCCGTCCCGACGATGTTCGGGGCCCGTGGGCGCCGTTGCGGTGCGACGCGAACTGTTTTGTGTCGACGGGCCGTACCCGGCGGGGGCCAGACAGCCATGCGGTACGGAACCGACGTCGATGGCGGGCGCGTCTACGTGCAGACGCCGGACGGCGACCTGCTGGTCGGGCGCGTCGGGGCGGTGCTGGCGCTCGTCGGCGGCCCGGCCTGGACCATCGAGTACTCCGAGTGGCACCGGTCGCGGCCCGACTTCGACACCGACGACGAGGGGGTGACCGTGGACGTGGTGGACGCGATAGCCGCACTGGAGTTCGACCGGTCGTTCGTCGAGGCGCTGGCGGCGCTCCCCGCGGAACCGCGCGGCGACGACGCCGTCTCGCCGCGGCTGGGCCTGTTCGTCGGCCGGCTCATGGGTAGCCTCCAGACGGGGCTGGAGTGACGGTCACAGGGCGCCGGCCGCCCGGGCGAGGGAGAAGCCGGCGAGCGCGACCAACGAGACGAGGCCGCCGAGCGCCGTCAGCGACAGCCGGCTGACGTTCAGCGGCGCGCGGAACCCGGGACGAGCCGGGTCGCGGTACCGGAGCCGGAGGAGGGCGGCGTTGACGAGCGCGAACGCGACCAGCAGCAGGTTCGACAGCCCCGCGACCGTGCTGAGGTCGCCCAGCAGGACGAACGGGACCGCGCTCGTCCCGCCCGCGACGTCCGGATGGCCGCCCATGCCCGGGCCTGCTCGGCCGCGCCTCTAAAGCGGCCCGGTCAGTCGGCCAGGAGCGTCCGGGCCAGGAAGTCGGCCTCGCGCTCGACGACCGTCTCGAACAGGTCGCCCTGGTAGGGGTCGAAGTGCCCGCAGTCCCGGCGCAGACGCTCGACGTCGTGGAGCGTCTCGACCACCTCGTCGATGGCGGCCGTCGAGACGAGCTGGTCCCGGGCGGCCTCGAAGACGAACGCCGGGCAGTCCACCTCGTCGGCCTCCTGGCGGGGCTCGTAGGCGCCCACCAGCAGGAGGATGCGCGCCGCACAGCGGTTCCACTCCGACTCGGGGATGTCGTCGGGGACGAGCGAGCGGAAGCCCTCGTAGGCGCCCGGCGCGTCCAGCGGTGCCAGGTCCTCGGTGCCGGGCTCGCCGGTGATCGGGACGTAGGACGGCGACCGGAACGTCCGGGCCCGAAGCAGGTCGCGGAGCGCGGCCGCGACCGAGCGGGCGACGTAGCCGGGACCGCGCTGGCGGGCCAGGTCGAGCGGCGTCGGCGCGTCGCCGTAGTAGGGCACCTGGCCGACGTAGGCGTCGACGTCCTCGCGGGCCGCAGTCACGAGCGCGTGGCCGCCGGAGAAGGACGTCCCCCACACGCCGACCCGGTCGCCGTCCACGCCGTCGAGCGAGCGGGCGTGCTCGACGGCCGCCTGCCAGTCGGCGACGTGGCGCGACGGGTCGACGACGTTCCGGTGCCGGCCGTCGCTGTCGCCGAAGCCGCGGTAGTCGAACAGCAGGACGGCGAGGCCGCGCGCTGCGAACCGCTCCGCGTAGTCCGGCAGACCCATCCGCCGGGTCGCACCGAACCCGTGGGCCATCACCACGACCGGCGGATCGGCGGCCTCGGGCCGGTACAGCCACGCCGCACAGCGCGTTCCCTCGCTCTCGAAGTCGGCGTCCTCGCGAGTGAACTCCATGCAGTCACCGACTCGCGCCTCGTACATAGATTTCCGGATGGGTCGCGAGCCCCGTCGTTTATGCGTCCGTGGCCCCTCCGGCGAGAGGATGGCGGCCCTTCGGGTCCGGTCCGTCCTGGTGGTCCTCGTGGTCCTGGCGGGGTGCCAGGGCATCGCGGGACGGGGCGGCGAGACGCCCACGCTCACGCCCGTCCCGGTGCCGACGATGTCGCCCACCGACCGGCCGCCGCAGACGCTCGCCCCCGGGATGACCGACGCGGGCGTCACCGACCCGGACGCGCTCGCCGCGGCGCACGCCGCGGCGCTGGCCGGGACGCCGGTCACGTACCACGCCACCTACACCGAGCGGACCGCCGGGGGGCGGCTCCGTTCCCGGACCGTCACGGCGATCAGGTACGGGCGCGGCGACCGGTACGACTACCGCCGGACCGACGTCGAGCCGGGCCGACCCGACCGCCACGTCGACCGCTGGTCGACCGGCGAGCGCGTCCTCGAACGGCAGGTCGTCGGGGCGAACACGACGTACCGGGTGCTCCGCGGAAGCGACGGCGACCCGCTCGCGCCCGGGGTCGCGCTCCCGGTCGACCGGTCGCGGAGCGGCGGGATCGAACGGGTGTTCCGTGCGGTCGACACGCAGGTCGTCGGCCGGACCGTCGAGAACGGGACGACCTACTACCGGGTGCAGAGCACCGGGATGACGACGCCGAACCCGACCGCCGTCCGGAACGCGTCGCTGGTCGCGCGCGTCGATGCGACCGGCGTCGTCCACCGGTACCGGCTGACCTACACCATCGACCGCGGTGCGGACGCCGGGCGGGTACAGGTGACCGGGACCGTCCGGTTCACCGACATCGGGACGACGACGATCGAACGCCCGGCGTGGACCGGGCGGGTCGAGAACGAGTGACCGCGGCTACAGGTTGCAGCCGGTCTCTTCGCAGGGCCGGTCGTTGCTGCCCGGCTCGTGCTTCTTGATGATCTCGGGGACCGGGAAGTCGTACTCGTCGCTCTTGACCATCTTGCTGGTCCAGAGCGCGTTCGTCGACTGGTGGTCGCACTCCCGGATCTTCATCGTGCCCTTGGGGCCGTCGAACTCGATGCCCTCCAGCGAACTCACGAGGTCGTCGCCGTTGGTCGAGCCGGCGTCGACGGCCGCCCGCGCCAGCATCTGGACGCCCACGTACGACGTACACGAGTACGTGCTCGGGTAGGACCCGTCGCCCACGTCACGGTAGGTCTTCACGAACGCCTTGTTCTTCGGGTTGTCCAGCGTGAAGAAGTACGGGAAGCCACCGTAGTTGCCGATCATGGCGTCGCCCGCGCCCTGGAGGGCGTTGACCGTCTGGTTCGTGATCAGATCCATCTGGTCTTTCAGCCCGAAGGAGGCGATCTGCTTGGCGGAGTTGATCGCGTCCGCTCCCGAACACCGCACCACCAGGAAGTCGGCGTCGGTGTCGGCGACCTTCTGGATCTGCGAGCTGTAGTCGGTCGCGCCCAGCTTCGGCCAGACCTGCTCGACGACCTCGCCGCCGTTCTCCGTGGCCACCTCGACGAACGCGTCGACGCTGGCGTGCCCCCAGGAGTAGTCCGCGCCCATCGTGGCGAACTTCGTCCCCAGGTTCTTCATCGACCACTCCGCCAGCGGTTTCATGTTCTGGTAGGTGTGGGTGTTCGACCGGAAGACGTACCGGTTACAGTTCTTCGCCGTGAGCGCCTCGTCGGTCGCCACCGTGATCATCAGGGGGACGCCCTGCTGGTTGGTGTACTTCGAGACCGCCGCGGCCGCCGAGGAACTCCCCAGCCCGGTCAGCACGTCGACGTTCTCCTGCTCGACCAGCTCCTTCGCGCGTCGCAGCGCCGTCTGCGGGTCGAGCTGGGAGTCCTTGACGACCGTGTCGACGTTGACTTCCAGGTCGGAGTCCGCGATGTGCTTGATCGCGGTCTTCATCGCGTCGCGCTGGTCGACGCCGAGCGAGGAGTAGGGACCGCTGGTGGGGAACAGGCCACCGATCTTCAGCGACGGGGAGCTGCTGCCGCCGCCGGTGTCGCCGGTGTCACCGCCGTTGCCACCGCCGTTGCCGCCCCCGTTGCCACCGCTGTTCGTACAGCCGGCGAGTCCGGCTACTGCTGCACTTCCCCCGAGATACTTCAGGAACGTCCGTCGCGAACCGCCTCTATCGGATCTCATGATGTGAAATACCGTACCGGGAGTTCGGGGGCGAATTGATAAGCATTTGGAAATCCGGCCGGACTTCAGATCGAAATCGACCGGCTGCGCGGGGGTGGTTCGAGCACCGAAAGCAGCGTTTAAGAGGGAGAGAGCCCGTCGAACGCCGAAATTCGCAGACGGCGGTCCTACCTGCCGGTCGGGTGGACAAAAAGACGACGATTGCGAGTCGGCGGGGAAAACGGAGGCGGCGGGCGGAACTAGCCCATGTTACAGCCGGTCTCGTCGCAGGGCCGGTCGTTGCTGCCCGGCTCGTGCTTCGAGATGACTTCGGGGATCGGGAAGTCGTACTCGTCGCTCTTGACCACCTTGCTGGTCCAGGAGGCGTTCGTCGACTGGTGGTCGCACTCCCGGATCTTCATCGTGCCCTTGGGGCCGTCGAACTCGATGCCCTCCAGCGAACTCACGAGGTCGTCGCCGTTGGTCGAGCCGGCGTCGACGGCCGCCCGCGCCAGCATCTGGACGCCCACGTACGACGTACACGAGTACGTGCTCGGGTAGGACCCGTCGCCCACGTCACGGTAGGTCTTCACGAACGCCTTGTTCTTCGGGTTGTCCAGCGTGAAGAAGTACGGGAAGCCACCGTAGTTGCCGATCATGGCGTCGCCCGCGCCCTGGAGGGCGTTGACCGTCTGGTTCGTGATCAGATCCATCTGGTCTTTCAGCCCGAAGGAGGCGATCTGCTTGGCGGAGTTGATCGCGTCCGCTCCCGAACACCGCACCACCAGGAAGTCGGCGTCGGTGTCGGCGACCTTCTGGATCTGCGAGCTGTAGTCGGTCGCGCCCAGCTTCGGCCAGACCTGCTCGACGACCTCGCCGCCGTTCTCCGTGGCCACCTCGACGAACGCGTCGACGCTGGCGTGCCCCCAGGAGTAGTCCGCGCCCATCGTGGCGAACTTCGTCCCCAGGTTCTTCATCGACCACTCCGCCAGCGGTTTCATGTTCTGGTAGGTGTGGGTGTTCGACCGGAAGACGTACCGGTTACAGTTCTTCGCCGTGAGCGCCTCGTCGGTCGCCACCGTGATCATCAGGGGGACGCCCTGCTGGTTGGCGTACTTCGAGACCGCCGCGGCCGCCGAGGAACTCCCCAGCCCGGTCAGTACGTCGACGTTCTCCTGCTCGACCAGCTCCTTCGCCCGCCGCAACGCCGTCTGCGGGTCGAGCTGGGAGTCCTTGGTCGTCGACTGGATGTCGACCGCCAGGTCGGAGTCGGAGATGTGCTGGAGCGCGGCCTTCATCCCGTCGCGCTGGTCGACGCCGATCGAGGAGTAGGGACCGCTGGTGGGGAACAGGCCACCGATCTTCAGCGCGACCGGCCCGCTGCCGCCACCGGTGTCGCCCGTCGTGGTGCCGCTACCGCCGTTGCCGCCGCCGTTGCCGCC
>JBDGSV010000038.1:25898-57777 GCA_042217375.1 Haloarculaceae archaeon
CCGCCGTTGCCGCCGCCGTTGCCGCCACCGTTTCCGCCCCCGTTGCCACCGTTGCTCGTACAGCCGGCGAGCCCGGCCATGGCAGCCCCACTGCCAACGTACTTCAAGAACGTCCGCCGCGAACCGCCTCTGTCGGTAGTCATGGTGTGTAAGACCGTGCCACGAAGACCAGTTGCCAGGGGATAAGTGTTTGCATACCACGATCCGGCGGAGGCGAACGGGAGAGTGACGTCAGATGGTCGAGGGGTCCGGGCGAACGCGACCGCGCGAACGCGAGGCGTGGTCGGGCGATAGCGGGCCGAAGAACGGGTTTCAGGTCAGACTCTCGGAAACGCGACTCGGCGGGCGACGGCGAGAACGGCGACGAAACGTGACGACGGCGCCGTCTCAGTTCCGGAGGTCGCGGATGACGTCCCAGACCGTGCGGTTCTGGTCGCCGGTGACGATGCCGGCGATCCCGGACGGGACGAACAGCACGAACAGGACGTAGACGATCCCGAGGACGATCGGCCAGTTCTCGGTGAAGCCGGTCAGGAACTCGCGGGCGCCCATGAGGAACATCGCGCCGACGATGGTGCCCCAGAGCGTCCCCATCCCGCCGATGAGCGTGACGAGGAGCGCGTCGCCACCCGTCTGCCAGTACATGAGGCTCGGGGTGATGATGTTGAGGTAGAGCCCCTGGAGCATCCCGGCGACGCCGGCGAAGAAGCCGGCGATGGCGAACGCGAACAGCTTGTAGCGGAAGGTGTCGTACCCGAGGAAGCGCGCCCGCTCCTCGTTCTCGCGGATGCTCATGAGCACCTGCCCGAACGGCGAGGTCGTGAGCCGGCGCATCGCCGCATAGCAGAGGACGACCACCACGAAGACGACGTAGTAGAACGTCACCTGGTCGCCCAGCGCCAGGCCGAACACCTCCGGACGGGTGATGAGCAGGCCGTTGTCACCGCCGGTGTACGTCGTCGTCTCGAAGACGACGTAGTAGCCGACCATCGAGAACGCGAGCGTCAGCATCGCGAAGTAGACCCCCGAGAGCTGGAAGGCCAGGTACCCGGTGACGACGGAGACCACCACGACGCCGACGAGCGCGATGACCACCGCGGCGGGGAAGCCGAGCGACTCCGTGGGGATGCCGGGGAGCGGTCGCCCCGCGATGACCATGCCCATCAGGTAGGCGGCGGTGCCGTAGGGGAGCGCGTGACCGAACGAGACGACCCCGGAGTACCCGATGAGTAGGTCGTAGCTCGCGGCGAAGATCACGAGCAGCATCAGTTCGATGACCAGCCCGGTCTGGAACGTCGGGAGGACGAAGGGGACGGCGAGGAGGACGACGAGAGCCACGATCCAGGTGCCGACCCGGAACATGGACCCTCCCTCTGCCAGTCGCTCGCGGAAACCGACGGCCATCAGTGCTCACCTACCTCCGGATCGCCGAGCAGTCCACCGGGCCGCACCAGCAGCACCACGACCATCACCGCGAAGATGATGATCGAGGAGAGCGAGGGGACGTAGAAGTTCCCGAACGCCTGGGCGAAGCCGGCCAGCAGCGCGCCGAGGATCGACCCCCGGAAGCTCCCGAGACCGCCGATGACGACGACGACGAACGCCTGGATGACCATCTGGAAGCTCATCCCGGGGAAGACGCTGAGCATCGGCCCGGCCGCCACCCCGCCGACCGCGGCCATCCCGGCCCCGACCGCGAACATGATGGTGAACGCCTGCCGGACGTTGATGCCGCTCGCCTCGACCATCGTCCGGTTGTTCGTTCCCGCGCGGACCACCAGCCCGTAGCGGGTCCGGGACAGGAACAGGTAGACCGCGATCGCCACCACGACGCCGAGGACGATGACGAACATCCGGTACCGGGGGAAGTTCGA
The DNA here is from genome assembly GCA_042217375.1 of Haloarculaceae archaeon. Lineage (GTDB taxonomy): Archaea > Halobacteriota > Halobacteria > Halobacteriales > Haloarculaceae > JBDGSV01. The sequence continues at coordinate 27,773 of JBDGSV010000038.1, forward strand.
CCCGGCGAGGTGGAACGTGCCCGCCAGCCAGGCCGGTGCGTCGAAGTTGTGCGCGTTCGGCCCCCAGACCACCTTGACCAGCTCGTCGAGGACGAGGGCGACCCCGAACGTGAGCAGGATCTGGTAGAGGGGATCGCGTCCGTAGAGCCGACGCAACGTCGTGTACTCCATCAAGGCCCCGATCCCCGCCACGACGAATGGCGCGGCGATGAGAGCCAGGACGAACGCGCCGGTCCGGTCGAACAGCGCCAGCCCGACGTACGCCCCGATCATGTACAGCGAGCCGTGGGCGAAGTTCACGACACCCATCAGTCCGAAGATGAGCGACAGCCCGGACGCGACGAGCAGCAGCAGCATCCCGAGCGCCAGCCCGTTGAGCGCGATGCCGAGTATCGTGGTAATGAAGCTCATTCACCCTACAGTTCCCCCCTCCCCCGTTAAATCTTGCTCCATCGTCCGAACAGAATCCGCCCGACGGCGGTTTTCTTTGTGGTTCGGTAAATAATAATACATGTTGAAAGCATCAGCAATTTGTCGGCAGACCCTGGGAGAGCCTCTCTATCACCGAGTTGTGGGTGACAGACCCTACCCAAACGTTATATGGTGGTCCGCAAGTAGGGGGAAGCAGGACGGACATGACTGACGCTATTCTCCGGACGGAGGCACTCACGAAATCGTTCGGTGGGGTACGAGCGGTCGATGGGGTCGACCTCTCGATCACAGAGGGCGAGATCACCTCTCTCATCGGACCGAACGGGGCCGGGAAGACGACGTGCTTCAACATGCTCTCCGGCGCGCTGGAGCCGACGAGCGGACAGGTTCTCTTCCAGGACGACGACATCACCGGGCTGGAACCCGAGGCCATCGCGCGCCGCGGGCTCGGGCGCTCCTTCCAGATCACGAACGTCTTCGCGGGCCTGTCCGTGCTGGACAACGTCCGCGTCGCGGTCCAGGCCAGATACGAGGGCGGCTGGAACTTCTACCGACACATCGACAGCAAACCCGCCTACCGCGAGGAGGCGCTCGAGATCCTGGAGTACGTCGGGCTCCACGACCTGCGCGACCAGCCCGCGGACACGCTCTCGCACGGGGACAAGCGGTCCCTGGAGATCGGGCTCGTGCTCGCCATCGAGCCCGAGATGCTCCTGCTCGACGAGCCGACCGCCGGCATGAGCCAGGGGGAGATCGACGAGGCGCTCGATCTCATCAACGACCTCGCGGAGGACTACACGATCCTCCTCGTCGAACACAACATGGACATCGTGATGAACATCTCCGACACCGTCGTGGTACTGGCGAACGGACAGGTCATCGCAGAGGGCGACCCCTCGGCCATCCAGTCGAACGAGGACGTCCAGGAGGCCTACCTGGGAGGTGTGGCCTGATGTCGCTGCTCGAAGTCGAGGAGATCGACACGTTCTACGGGCAGAGCCAGGCCCTCCACGACCTCTCGATCGACGTCGACCAGGGCGAGGTCGTCACGCTCCTCGGCCGGAACGGCGCCGGGAAGACCACCACGCTCCGGAGCATCGTCGGCATCGCGCCGCCGCGGTCGGGCGTCGTCCGGTACGACGGGGAAGAGCTCACCGGACTGGAGACCTACGAGATCATCCAGCGCGGGATCGGCTACGTCCCCGAGGACCGGCAGGTGTGGACCCAGCTCACCGTCGAGGAGAACCTCGCCGTCCCCGCGGGCCGCGGCGGCGACCGCACCATCCAGGACGTCTACGAACTGTTCCCCAAGCTCGAGGACCTCCGCAACGCGAAGGCCGGCACGATGAGCGGCGGCGAACAGCAGATGCTCGCCATCGGGCGCGGCATGCTGGGCGGGACCGACCTGCTCCTGCTCGACGAGCCGACCGAGGGGCTGGCCCCGCTCATCGTCGAGGACGTCCGCGACGCCATCGTCAGCCTCAAAGACGAACTCACGATCGTCCTGGTCGAGCAGAACGTCAAGATGGCGCTCGACGTCGCAGATCGGGTGTACGTGATCGCCAACGGGCGGAACGTCTACGAGTCCGACACGGAGGACCTCGACCCCGACTCCGAGATCCTGAAAGAACACGTCGCGGTGTGAGCGGTCGGGCGGCCAGGACGGGTACCGACCGTCTCAGTCGTCGAGGGCTTCCAGCTGATTCCGGAGGATCTTCCCCGAGGGGTTGCGCGGGAGTTCGTCGAGGAACAGCACCTCGCGGGGCTTCTTGTAGTCGGCGAGCCGGGAGTCGACGTAGTCCTGGACCTCCTCGGCGGTCAGGTCGTAGCCGTCGTGGAGGACGACCGCGGCCTTCACCCGCTGGCCCCAGGTCTCGTCGGGGACGCCGACGACGGCGGCCTCGTCGATCGCCTCGTGCTCGTGGAGCACCTCCTCGATCTCCGCGGGATAGATGTTCTCTCCGCCCGAGATGATCATGTCGTCCGAGCGCCCGACGAAGTAGACGAAGCCGTCCTCGTCGCGCCGCACGAGGTCGCCCGAGTGGAACCAGCCGTCCTCGTCGATGACCGACTCGGTCTTCTCGGGCATGTTGTAGTAGCCCTTGAATCGCGTCGGGCTCTTGTAGCAGGCCCGACCGGGGTCGCCCTGCGCGACCTCCTCGCCGGTCTCGGGGTCCAGAATCTTCAGTTCGACGTTGATCACGGGCCGCCCCACCGAGTCGGGGTGCTCCAGGGCGTCCTCGGGGAGGAGCATCGTCGTCACGGGCGACATCTCGGTCTGGCCGAACGCGTCGTAGAGGTCCACGTCGAAGGACTCGATGATGTCGCGCTTGAGTTCCTCGCCGGAGGGCGCCGCGCCGGTCATGTAGTGCTGGAACGACGAGAGGTCGTAGGAGTCGAAGTCCGGGAGGTCCAGCAGCGCGCGGCTCATCGTCGGCACGAAGAACGACCCGGTCACGGACTCCTCCTCGAGAATCTCCATGATCCGGCCGGGGAGGAACTCGTCGAGCAGGAGCGTCGTCCCGCCGATGTAGAAGGTGTTGTGGAACAGCGCGAAGGCGGCCACGTGGAACAGCGGCGTCACGACCAGGAACCGCTCGTCCTCGCCGCGGCCGAAGTCGGCCTCGTAGACCGTGTTCTGCGAGTTCTGGACGATGTTGTCGTGGGTGAGGATGCACCCCTTGGGCCTGCCGGTGGTCCCCGAGGTGTACATCAGCATGGCCTCGTCGAGGCGGTCCGGGACGATGTCGACGGGATCGGCCGGCGACGACTCGCGGAACGCCTGGTAGCTGTCGGCGTAGGCCGGGTCGTCCGCGTCGGTGTAGAGGTACTGGTCGGGCGTCGACTCGCTGTCGTGGATCGCGTCCACGATGTCGGCGGCGTCGGCGTCGAACACGAGCACCTCGGCGCCGGAGTCTTCGAGCACGTAGCGGACCTCGTCGGCCTTGAACCGGTGGTTGATCGGGACCGGCAGCGCGCCGAGCTTCATCGCGCCGAAGTAGGACTCGACGGTCTCGACGCTGTTCTGCGTGAAGACGGCGACCTTGTCGCCCTCGTCGATGCCGCGGTCGCGGAGGCCGTTGGCCACGCGGTTCACGCGGTCGTCGAACTCGGCGAACGTGACTGTCTCGCGCCGGCCGTCGGGACCCTGCATCACGACCGCTTCGCGGTCGGGAGCCTGTCGCGCGTTGCGCTCCGAGAGGTACCCGCTGGTGAGTCCTCGCATGGGCGAGTGCTGGACGCGGGCGCAGATAAGTGGCGTGTATCGCGCCCGCAAAACCGCCCCGAGAGACGGCGTGTCACCCGCATTCACGGGAATCGGTGGCACGCAACTCGACGGTCGCGACCGACTCGACGCCGAACCCCGCCGCGACGCGTCGCTCGACCGCCGCCCGGTCGTCGGCCGCCCGGAGCGTCAGCGTCGCAGTCGCGTCGACGTAGATGTCTGCCGGGGCGGGACGCACGTTCGCCACGCTCTCGACGGCGGCGCGCACGACGCCGTCGACGCCCGTCAGGACGTCCTCGCCGCCGACGACCAGGCCGCCGGCGGCGCCGCGGGGGACGCGGAGTCGCAACTCGACCGTCGCCTCGGTCGCTGGCTGGTTGACGGCCATACGCTCCCGGCGCGAGTCGAACGCGCGCCACCGCCGACGCAGTGGGGGACCGCCCGCGGGAGCGGGCCGGCCGACCGACAGCCGTCGCCACGTCGGGGAGAGACAGAGCACGGCACCGCACTCCGGCCCGCGTCCCCCCGGCCTCGCGGCCACGTGGGACGGTTACGCTGTCGCGTCGGGCCGAGGGCGGGCGACGACCGGCGTCCGACCTGCCCCCGACCCGGCCGCCCGGGGCGCCACGGGGGGCGCCCCGGCGGCTGCGCCGCTCGCGGGTGCGGCGAGCGTCGGGGAGCGAGTGCCGGTCGTCATGCGGAGTGCGCCCGGGTGTCCGGGCGCGTACGTCCCCGGTATACGGAACGACGTATTAACGGTTGTGCAGGTGTGACAGTGAGTAACGACCGTCACTCGCCGAGGGCCGCCACGTCGGCCGCGGTCGGGTCAGACGGCAGTCGCTCGATGCAGTCGTAACAGAGGAAGTGCTCAGATCCGTCGTCGAACTCGAGCGTCAGCCCTCCGGTCTCGTCGCCGCCGAACGTCCAGAGGTTCGCGAGACCGCCGGCGATCCGCACCGACCGCCCGCAGCCGTCGCAGGACTCCGTGGCCATAGCCCGACCAGGGGCGCCACGTTCAAGTATCAGACGCCGCGGTCCCGCGGCGGGTTGAGGAACAGGCCGTCGACCAGCGCCAGCGCGCCCACGACCGCGCCGCTGGCCAGCGCATGCCGGGGCGGGAGCGACAGCAGCTGCCCGACCGCGAGCGAACACAGGAACGCGATCGGGACGACTGCGAGCAGGAGGTCGTACCGCGAGAGCGCCGAGAGTCGGTCCAGCACGGTTCGGAGCACGGTGTCGCCACTGGTCGTCATCCTGATTCACCCCTCGTACTGGACTTGGACTGGATCCCACTAAAATTTTTCTCGGCGCGGGCGCGGCCGCCGCGCGGGCGAGCCAACGCTTTTGAGTCGCGTTACCGTCCGTCACAGCATGGAGGTGAACTGCGAGGGCTGTGCCGGCTGCTGCATCGACTGGCGTCCGGTCGCGCCCCCGGACGTCGACCACGACCACGAGCGCCGGGGGCCCTACGAGCCGCTCGACGCGGTGTACAACCTCGTGCCGCTGACCGGCGACGAGGTCCGGACGTTCCTCCGGGCGGGGCTCGCCGGCGCGCTGGCGCCCCGGCTCTGGCGCGCGCCGGATCCCGCGGACGGCGCGACGGTCGACGGGGTGCCGCTCGCGGCGCTCTCGGGGCGGCCCGTCTTCTTCGTCGGACTCCGGAAGGTGCCGAAGCCGGTCGCGCCGTTCGGCCGGCCGTCGACGTGGCTCCAGACCTGCACGTTCCTCGACCCGGTGACGCTTCAGTGTCGCATCCACGGGACGGACCGCTACCCCGAGGAGTGTGCGAGCTACCCCGGGCGGAACCTGGCGCTCGACGTCGAGACGGAGTGCGAGCGGGTCGAGCGCGCCGGAGGCGGCGAGCGCCTGCTCGACGACGCACCGGCGGGTCGGCCGCCGCGGCTCGACCGGTCCGCGCTCGGTGCGAAGGTGTTCGTCCACCCGGATCCCGACGAACTCGACGGCAGGATCCGGCGCCTGCTCGCCGACGAGCCCCGCCCGGCCGACCGGGCGACGTTCCTGGCCGCAGCGGCCGCCTCTCGGCCCGGCTCGGCCGCGGTCGACGCCGAGAAGTACGCGACGGCGCGCGCGCGAGCCCTCGACGCCGAGGCGTGGGTGGACGGAGCGATCGCCGAGTGGCGCGACCGGGCCGGCGCCCCCGGGACGCCCGCGCCGGAGCCGTCGGTCGCCCGCGGGGTCGAGGACGACCGCGGCGCGCCGGGGACGCCCGGGTGGGATTAAGGGCCGACGCGTCGTCTGTCACGACTATGCGCGTACTGGTGACGGGCGCCACTGGCTTCGTCGGACGGCGACTCGTCCCCGCACTCGTCGAGGCGGGTCACGACGTGACGGCGCTGGTGCGAGACGCCGCCCGGTACGACCCGCCGCCCGACGTGCGGGTCGCGGTGGGCGACCTCCTCGAACCGGGCACGTTCGAGGACGCGCTCACCGGCGTGGACGCGGCCTACTACCTCGTCCACTCGATGCAGGCGGGCGAGGACTTCGCCGAGCGCGACCGCCGGGCGGCGCACAACTTCGCCGCCGCGGCGTCGGCCCGGGGCGTCGAGCGCGTGATCTACCTCGGCGGTCTCGGCGAGGAGCGCGACCACCTCTCGCACCACCTCCGCTCCCGGCGCGAGGTCGAGTACGTGCTCGCGCAGGGCGACTACGACCTCACGACGCTGCGGGCGGCCATCGTCGTCGGCGCCGGGAGTTCGAGCTTCGAGATGGTCCGCCAGATCGCCGCCCGCCTGCCCGTGATGGTGACCCCGCGCTGGGTCCGGACCCGGTGTCAGCCCATCGCCATCGACGACGTGATCGCCTACCTCGTCGGCGTCCTCGACGTGCCGGAGACCGCGGGCGAGACCTACGAGATCGGCGGCCCGGACGTGCTCACCTACGAGGAGGTCGTCCGGCGCACGGCGCGGGTCCTCCACGGCACCGAGCCGCTCGTCGTCTCGGTGCCGGTGCTCTCGCCCCGGCTCTCTGCCTACTGGATCGACCTCGTGACCGACGTGCCGAAGTCCGTGGCCCACCCGCTCATCCTCGGGCTGAAGAACCCGGTGGTCGTCACCGACCACCGGATCGAGTCGCTGGTCCCGGTCGAGCGGACGCCGTTCGACGAGGCGGTCAGGCGGGCGCTGGCATGACCGACCCCGACTACGGCGAGACCTGGACTTACGAGAGCCTCGTCGGCGCGCTCCCCGGCGTCGACGTGCCGCGGCGAGTCGCGCTCGCCGTCCAGTTCGGCGCCTTCGAGGTCGCGACGCTCGCCGTCGCGCTCTACTACGACCGCCCCGCGGCCGGCCTGGCAGGGACGGTCGCGGTCCTCGTCGCCACCGTCGGGAGCGTCGAGATGCTCCGCATCGCCCGCCAGATCCGCACGCTCCCGGTCTCGGAGAGCTACCGGCGCCTCCTCTTCGGATCGAACGTCGAGACGGTGCTCGCCGTCCTCGCGTACGTCGCGCTGGTGACCTACCTGTTCGTGTTCGAGCCACCGCGGGCGTCGACGCCGCTCGTCGAGGCGCTGCTCGGTCCCGACCCGCCGGTGCTCGCCACCTACCTGCTCCTGCTCGTCCTCTGGGACGTCTGCTACCGCATCGGCACCGGCTGGTGGACGAGCGTGGTCGCGCTGTGGCGCTCGCTCACGCAGTCGGTCGACCCCCGGACCGCCCGCGCGCTCGTCCGGGCCGACGTCGAGACCGTCGGCTTCGGACTGGTCCAACTCGCGTTCCTCCCGTTCGTTCGCGATCGACCCGTCCTCGTCGCAGTCCTGGTCGGGCACGTCCTCGCCGTCGTCGTCGTCGCCGGCGCTGCGGCCGCAATCCTCTGGACTACTCGGACTTGATCTGCCGGAACTGGTCCAGGAGTTCGTCCGCGCTACCACCCGAGTCGAAGGTCAGCCTCCCCTCGTAATCGCTCCGCTCGTCGTCGAAGTTCACGTCGACGCTGCTGGTCTTCTTCTCACGTCGCTCGTGTTCCTCCTCATCATAGGCACCCATTGACATGGTACGTTCACTCATCACTTGCGAACTGGTCAATATCAATGTAACGGACGGACGGCGGGAGCGGCTGCCGGCCGGCGGTTCGGCCGCGGCGGCGAGCGCAACCGGTAAGTCGATCGGCCGCGTAGCACGGGTGTGGCCGGTCCCCTTCGCTTTCGCCGCTCCGCAGAATCCTGGAACGAGGCGCGCGTCCGCCGCCAGCTCCTGTCGCCGCTCGACGAGAAGTTCGGCGCCGAGTGCGTCCGGCCGTGGTACCGCCCGCCCGGGGAGTACGAGGCCTGCCGGCTCGTCATGGACAACGGGGACCTGGCGCTGTTCGTCTGGAACGACGCCGAGGCCTACTGGATGGGCAACACCGAGACGCCGGAGGTGCTCTGGCGCACGGACAAGTACACGTTCGAGGAGGTGCCCTACCCGATCGCCCGGTGGGCCCAGCGCGAACTGCTCGCGGAGGTGCGCGAGCACGACTCCTGGCTCGCCGAGTACGACCACCTCACCTGGTTCTTCCTCCCGGTCTTCCTCTCGAAGGACGGCCGCGAGAGCACCCGGACGTTCTTCCGCGATCACGCCGCCGGGTTCCCCGACGCCTCCCGCGCCGAGGCCCTGGAGTTCTACGAGTCGGTCCTCAGCACGGGCGTCCTCGACGACCACCGGTACACCATGGCGGCCAAGCTCGGGACCAGCGACGCCGTCGACCCCGTCCGGATGAGCGCGACGATGAGCGAGTTCACGGTCGCGAAGCTCCTCGCGGACGCCGGCCTGGCGTTCGAACCGGAGGTCGAACTCGACAGCGGGCACGCCCTCGACTTCCGTGTCCGCGACCGGCTGCTCGAAGTCACCCGCCCGCAGCCGCCCGCCCAGCGGAACGCGAGCACGCCGACGGCCGCGGTTCGCGCGACCGTCGCCGCCAAGACGCGGGACCAGCTCCGCGCCCACCCGAACGCCGTCCTGTTCGTCGACGCCACCAGCTTCCGCGACGACGAGTGGAACGCCATCCGGGGCGAGCAGCCGTCGGTCACCCACGACCCGGCCGTCGTCTTCCGCGCCCGCCCCGACGGCCACGTCGAGGGCTACCGGCGGGGGACGCTCCCCTTCGACCTCGACGGGGCCGTCGACTGGCTCGACTGACCGGGAATCACTCCGACCGGGGGACCGCCCGGAAGAACGGCTCGCCGTCGAGGCGGCCGCGGTCGACCGCGCCCTCGTAGTCGCAGGCCTCGATCGCGACCCGGTCGCCGAGCGACAGGGCCTCGTAGTCGGCTGCCACCCGGGCCAGCAGCCGCGGCCCCTCGTCGAGTTCGACGACGCCGAGCACGACCGGCGAGGGCACGCCCGGCGCCGTCCGGTGCTGGCGGGTGAACGCGTACAGGTCGCCGGCCGCGGCGCTCTCGATCCACTCGACCGCGGCCGACTGGCAGCGCGGACAGACCGGGCCCGGCGGGAAGTACGCCTCCTCGCAGTCCGTGCACCGCTGGAGGAGCACGGTCCCGTCGGCCAGCGCCTCCCAGAACGGGTGGGTGTGCGCCTCGACCATCAGGCACCACCTCCGAACACGGTGGCGGTGACGCCGTCGACGTGGCCGTGCTCGGTCGTCGTGAGGACGGCGTCTGCGTCCTCGACCTGGAGCGGGGCCTCGCCGCGCACCTGCGCGACGGCGGCGGCGTAGTTGAGCAGCGGCGTCACCATCGCGGGGTGGCCGCGCCCGACGCACCCGCCGGAGGGGCTCACCGGGACGGCGCCGTCGACGGCCGTCTCGCCCCGGGCGCAGGCGGCCGCCCCGTCGCCGCGCTCGAAGAAGCCCAGTTCCTCGGTGATGACGGCCTCCACGTGCGGGAAGGGCGCGTAGGGTTCGAGGACATCGAGGTCCGCGGTCGTGCGGCCGGCGTCGGCGAGCGCGGCCTCGGCGGCCGCCCCGACCGCCGGGAAGCGCGCCAGCGACCCGCCGCGGACGCCGAGCAGGTGGCTCGGCGGGTGACGGTAGCCCGTGCCGGCGACGCGGACGGGGGCGTCGCTCGCGTCGGCGAGGTCCGCGCCAGTCACGACCAGGGCCGCGCCGCCGTCGCAGGGCGCGGGGCACTCGTACAGCCGCAGGGGGTCGGCGACCGCGCGGGAATCGAGCACCTCCTCGACGGTCACCGGCTCCCGGAACAGCGCGTCCGGGTTCTCGGCGGCGTTGCGGCGGTTCTTGGCGACCACGCTGGCCACGTCCTCGCGGTCGACGTCGTGGTCGTGGAGGTAGCGCTGGAGGCTCATGGCGTAGACGCCCGGGATGGTCGGCCCGGCGGGCGACTGGAACTCCCGGTCGAAGATCGAGAGGATGTACTCCAGGTAGCGGTCGGTCTCGATGGTGGAGTTGCGCTCGACCGCGAGCACGGCGGCGGCGTCGACGTGGCCCGCCCGGACGTCCCGGACCGCCGCCTGGAAGGCGTGCCCGCTCGACGTCCCGCCGGTGTAGACCTCGACCGACTCCCGGAGGTCGAGCCCGAGGCCGTGAGCCAGCAGCGTCGAGAAGAACCCCTGCGGCGTCCACGGCCGGGGCTTGGGCATGTAGAGGCCGTCGAGGTCGCCGAGCGGGAGGCCGGCGTCTGCGACCGCCTCCCGCAGGACCGCCGTCGCCATGTCGCGCTCGGGCGCGTCGTGGGTGCCGTTCGGAAGCGTCGCGACGCCGGCGACGTGGGCGGTCGTCGCGGCGTCCCGCGCGGTCGGCGCGTCCGCACGCCCCGTCATCAGAGCGGTTCCTCGCCCTCGATGATGCGCACCGCGCGCTCTGCCATGGCGGGGACGCGCTCCTCCATCAGCGGGTAGGCCGGGTTGTCGGAGTTGCCTTCGAGGTAGCGCCGGTACATCATCTCGCAGGCGCCGGCCGACTTGAACACCCCGAACGCCCGGTAGAACCGCTCGTTGTCGAAGGTTAGCCCCGTCATCTCCTCGTAGCGGTCGAGCAACTCGCGCCGGGACAGGTACCCCTCACGGGCCTCGATGCGGTTGCTCAGCGGGTCGTCCCAGTCCGGGTCCTTCGGGTCGGTCCAGGAGATGAGCATCCAGCCGAGGTCCATCGACGGGTCGCCCCGGGTGCACATCTCCCAGTCGAAGACGCCGACGAGTTCCGGCGGCGTGCCGGGCCCGAACATCACGTTGTCCAGCTTGACGTCGCCGTGGACGAGCGTGTGGGCGTACTCCTCGGGGACGTTGTCGGCGAGCCAGTCGGCCACGTCCCGCAACTCGGGGATGGGGCGGTCGTCCTCGGTGACCTCGAAGGCCCACTCCAGCTGGTCGGTCCAGCGCTCGACCTGGCGCTCGGTGTACCCCTCCGGGTGGCCCAGGTCGTCGAGGCCGACCGACGCCGGGTCGAGGGTGTGGATCTTCGCCACCGTGTCGATGAACTCCTCGGAGAGCGTGCGCCGGTGCTCGGGAGTCGCGAACCGCTCGGGCTCCTCGTCCCGGATGACGTCGCCGTCCAGGCGCTCCATCAGGTAGAAGTCCGACCCGACGACGGCGTGGTCGTCGCAACCCGCCACCGTCCGCGGGACGGGGATGTCCGTCTCCTGGAGGGCGGACATCACCCGGTACTCCCGGAGCACGTCGTGGGCCGAGTCGGCCGTGGCGCCGGCGGGCGGCCGCCGCATGACGAGTTCGTGGTCTCCCCAGTCGACGAACAGCGTCTCGTTGGAGTGGCCCGCCTGGTGGTACTCGATGGTGAGCTCGCCCGGACCGAGCCGCTCCGCCAGGAAGGCCGAGAGGGCCTCCCGGTCGAACAGCCGCTCGAAGTACTCGCTGTCTGTCATCTGTCGCCTCCCGGTCGACTCCTCGGTCGGTCCATGTCGTGTGAACTGCTGTCACAGGAACCGATAAAGCTTGTCCGTTCCGGCCGCCGGGAGCGACCGTGACCGCACGAGGGGAGCGTCACGGCACCGCAGTCTGTCGCTCGTGGCGGCGGACGAGGGCGGCGACGAACCAGAGTTTCAGCGCCGTCGAGAGCGTCCCGGCGAGCGCCGCGCGCGCCGGCTGCCGGCGCCAGGCCGCGAGGAGCGCGTAGGCGAACACCGGGAGGTTCAGCGAGTTGCAGACGTTCGGGTAGGACGAGCCCAGCGTCCCGTGCCCGGTCTCGGTCCACCAGCGCTCGGCCAGGACGACCCGTGTCATCCAGGCGTCCCGGTCGTCGGGCGGCGGGAACAGCACCGGATTGACGACGGCGAAGGCGACGACCAGGGCGAGGAACCGCCAGTTCCGCCGGTAGACGGCGTAGAGGAGCCCGGGCGTGAGGAGCAGCCGACTCCAGCCGCTCCAGGGGTTCGAGTGCCGCGCCCAGAAGACGTCCGCGAACTCCTCGCGAGGCGTATCGGCCATGCGGGCGGTACGCAGTCCGGCGAGAAAGGGCTGTCCCCCCGGTCAGTCCGCGACGCCGGGAAGCTCCGCCTCGATGAGCTCGCAGACGTCGGCCTCCACGTCGAAACAGTCGGGACACCGGCTCTCGCGGTCGATGATGGTGTCGAGCCGCTCGGCCACGGTCTCGTCGATGACGGCCTCGAGCGCGCGGGCTTCCTCGCGAAACTCCTCGACCTCGAGGACCTCGAGCAGGAACCGTTCGAGGATGCAGTAGGTCTGGAGCGCCTCGCGGGCCCGGCGGATGCCCTCCTCGGTGAGCGAGACGCCCTTGTACTTCTCGTGGTCGGCGAGGCCGCGGCTCTCGAGCTTGCCGATCATCTCGTTCGCGCTGGCGGGACTCACGTCCAGCGAGTCTGCGATCCTGCCGGTCGATGCGGGGCCGTCCTCGACCTGCTGGACGAGATAGATGGCCTTGAGGTACTGGTCCTGCGTGTTCATGCTCGCTCCATCAGTTCGGTCACGTCCTCGACGCCCGCTGCCTCCTCGGCCCGGATCTCCTCCAGCGTCTCGACGAGCGTCTCGCGGTCGACGCCGAACTGGACTTCGGAGGACTCGATGGCGGAGAGGAGGTCGTCGTAGAACTTGTACGCCGTCTCCTCGTTGCAGAGCTGGTCGTAGAGGACGCCGTCGAAGTCCTCGGGTTTGGACTGGCCGTACCGGGCCTCGACCAGGTCCGCGACCTCCTCGAAGGGGACGCTGTCGGCGTCGAGCTGGTCGATGAGTTCTTCCAGGCGCTCACGGTGCTCGGCGGACTCCTCGGCGGCGTGTTCGAGGAGCGCGACGATCGCCGGATCGAGTTCCTCGTCGGCCATCGCCCGGTGGTGCTTGGTCGAGCGGGCCTCGACCACCTCTTCGAGCACGACGCCGATCTGGAGGAGGCGCGCGAGCTGGTGGTCCGAGCCGATCGGATAGCTCACGCTCACCGGAACCACCGCCGGTGTGCGGGCCGGTCGGCCGGTGCCCCAATCATGGGCGTCTCTCTGTGACCCGCAGGCATAAGCAGTTCCCTCGGCGGCCGCGGTGAGCCAGAACGGACGCTTTTTCAGTCACGACCGCCAAGCGAGGGCAATCAGATGATCTACGAGGACCTCCCGACCACCCCCCGGGCCGAGGAACTGGTGGACAAGGCCTTCTCCCGGGCGGCGCGCGCCGGGAGGGCCAAGTCGGGCCACGAGGCCCAGGAGTCGATGCTCCGCACGGCCGCCAACATCGTCTCGGACAACCTGGAGAACGTCGTGACGGCGTGGCCGGACTTCGAGACGGTCGACCGCTTCCACTACGAACTGGCCGACGCCGTCCTCGCCGACGAGGGGCTGGGCGGGGTCGACGACCTCCGCCAGCACCTCTCGGAGGTGATGTGGGCGAGCCGCCAGACCGACAGCATCCGCTCGGAGTACCAGCGCCGCCTCCGGAACGTCGACAGCGAGACGGCTCGCAAGCTCCGCAAGCAGGCGTTCGCGCGCATCGCCGACGTGGTCGACGAGGTGGCAACCGACCTGCTGGCGGTCGGCGAGGCCCGCGACGCGCTCCGGGTCCTCCCGGACATCCGGCCGGACGAGCCCACCGTCGTCGTCGCCGGCTACCCGAACGTCGGGAAGTCGTCGTTCGTGAACGGCGTGACCAACGCTCGCAACGAGGTGGCCGCCTACCCCTTTACGACGACCGGCATCCAGGTCGGCCACTTCGAGCGCGACCGCGTCCGCTACCAGCTGGTCGACACCCCCGGGCTGCTCGACCGGCCACCCGAGGAGCGCAACGACATCGAACAGCAGGCCGTCTCGGCGCTCACCCACCTCGCGGACGCCGTGCTGGTGCTCGTCGACGCCAGCGAGGAGTGTGGCTACCCGCTCGCCGACCAGCTCGACCTCCGCGACGACGTGGCCGCGCGGTTCGACGCGCCCGTGCTCACCGTCTGCAACAAGAGCGACCGCTCGACCGACGTCGACGCCGACGCCTACATGAGCGTCACCGAGGACGAGGGCGTCGAGGACGCGCTCCGCGCGGTCGTCGAGGCGATCGGCTACGAACCGGAACTCCCCTTCGAGGGCTGAGACGTAGCTGTTTCCCGCTCCGACCGCCGGCAGTCGGGCGGTCGACGCGGAACTGACGGACGGGAAACCGTACGCGTCCGACCGACCGGTGAGCGAGAGCACCCGTTCCCGTTCGCTCCCGCACCGCGACGGCGGCGACCGACTCCGGACCGTCAGGCGATCTCGTAGGTGACGTGCACCTGCGCGGTCACGGTGACGGGGCCGGGTTCGAGCGTGGTCGAGCCGCCGCTGGCGCCCTGGTCCCCGCGGTAGACCGGGCCGGGGGGCGAGACGCCCACGTCGGTCGTCGAGAGCGACGCGACGTCGCCCAGCGAGACGCCCGCGGCGTCGGTCAGCGCGGTCGCGTCGCTCTCGGCGTTCGCCACGGCCTCCCGGAGCGCCTCGGCCCGGAGCGCGCGCCGCCGCTCCTCGGAGAGGATGAACTGGACGCCGTCGACGCGGGTCGCGCCCGCCCCGACCGCCGCGTCGACGATTGCGCCTGCGTCGGCCGGGGCGGTCTCGACGCGGAACGAGTGGACGGCGCGGTAGCCGTCGACCTCGCGGCCGGCGTCGGTGTAGTCGTAGACGACGGCGACGGCGAAGGCGGTGGTGGAGACGTTCGCGTCGGGGACGCCGGCCGACCGGAGCGCCGCGCGCATCCGCTCGGCGTCGGTCGCGACCCGCTCGCGCGCCGCGTCGGCCGTGGGCGCCGTGTGTTCGACGGCGAGGTACACGACCGCGAGGTCGGGATCGGCGTCGACGCTCCCGGACGCCGACACCTGGACGGTCGGGCCGGCGGTCGCAGCCGACCCGTCGAGCGCGGCGGGAGCGGCGTCGCCGCCCGGGACGGGCGACTGGACGGCGGCACAGCCCGCGAGCAGGACGAGCGTCGCGAGCGCGACTGACAGGTATCGCAAACGTGTCATACCGACCGGGACGCGACGCGACGAGAAGAACGCAGCGTAGCATCAAGCCCCGGTTTGACGTATCAGCGCCGCGCTCGCGGTCACGACGGCTGGGCGTCGTAGGTGACGAGCACGCGGGCGGTGACGGTCACCGACCCGCCGGCGAACCCGGGCGAGGCGCCGCTGCCGCTGGCCGACGTGAGCGCCATGGCGTTCTGGACCTGGTAGGGTTCGGCACGGAGTTCGGTGGTCCGGACGACCCGGGCCTCGCCGACGGTGAGGTCGGCGCTACTGGCGGCCGCCTCGGCCCGGCCGTGGGCGGTCTCGACGGCGTTCGAGACGGCCTCCTCGCGGAGGCGGTTGCGCTTCTCCGTCGAGAGCGTGAACCGGACGTCCTCGACGCTGGAGGCGCCGTTCTCGACGGCCGCGACGACGATCGGTCCGGCCTGGTCCGGGTCGTCGAGCGTGATCCGGAAGACGTGCTGGCCCTCGTACTCGGGGGCCGAGGCCTGCTTCTCGTGGCGGTAGTTCTGGCCGATGTCGTAGCGCACCGTCTGGATCTGGCTCGCGTCGACGCCCGCGTCGGCCAGTGCCTTCCGCAACTGCGTGGCGTTCTCCGCGAGGCGCTGGCGCACGGTCTCGACGTCGTCGGCGCGCGCGGTGGCGGCGACGCGCACCACGGCGCGGTCCGGCGTGGCCTGGACCTCTCCGGTCGCCGCCACCTGGACGGTGTTGCCGCTGGCGCCGTCGGCCGCTACCCCGTTCGAGGGCACCGCCGCGGCGTTGCCGGGCGTCAGCGAGGTCGTACAGCCGGCCGTCAGGAGCAGGCCGGCGAGTGCGATCGTCGCCAGCACGGTCTTGGGTCGCATACAAACGACGCCTCGAACGGGAGTGATAAGGGGGCCACGGAGCATCAAACGCCGATTTGACTCAGGTCGGGCCTGGAGTCGGACGCGGCACGGGACCGGGCGGCGCCCGCGCCGACGGGCCGTGAGCCGTCCGGTGGATCGCCCGGGACGGACCGGACTGCTCGACGGTGACGTACCTGACCACGACCGTGACGTCGCCGCCGGTCTGCCGGTCGATGCGCGACTTGAGGTCGTCGCTGATCGACGGTGGCGTGGCGCCGGGCGGCAGGCCGGCGGTCACGACCACCCGCGCGGGCGGCGTGAAGAAGGACCCCTCGGGGTAGGTGACCTCGGTGTCGAGCAGCGTGAGCGCCGCGTGGTCGGCGGCGACGTCGGCGGCCTCCCGGTCGATAGCCTGGCGCTGGCGGCCCTTCTGGAAGGAGTCGTAGGTGACCCCGACGAGGAACAGCGAGAGGAGACAGATGGCGGCCACGAGCACGAACACGCGCTTGACGGTGACGCTCCGCGCGGCGTCCCGGAGCCGGACGTTCCGCGGGAGGTAGTTGCGGTACCAGAGCGTCGCGATCGCCATGAGGTTGATCGACAGCCCGTTGACGAGCGTCAGGATGCCGGCGCCGAGGCTGACGAGCGGCATCCCCCACGCGAGCCCGATGCCGACGACGGCGGCCGGCGGAATGAGCGCGACGGCGATCATCACGCCGACGATGGCGGTCGAGACGCCCGCCGACAGGCTGACCGCGCCCGCGATCCCGGCGCCGAGCGCGACGACGAGCGTGAGCAGCCCCGGCGCCACGCGCTCGCTGATCTCGCCGACTGCCGTGATGTCGATGCCGGGCGGAACCAGGTGGAGCGTCCTGGCGAGGAGCGCGAAGACCGTGCTGCTGAGGACTGCCAGCGGGAGCCCGAGCAGCTGGAGCTTCGCGCCCTCGGTGAACAGGTCGCGATCGTTGATGACGGTGGCCACGCTGGACGCCATCGCCGGGCCGACCAGCGGCGCGATGACCATCGAGCCGACGACGGTCGCCGGCGAGTCGAGCAACAGCCCCGCCGTGGCCACCACGGTGCTGATGACCGTCAGGACGACGTACGTCGAGAACGTGGGCGCGAGTTCCTCGGCCCGGGCACGGAGTTCCTGCTGCGCGATCCGGGTCTCTCTCGACCCCTCTCCCTCGTCGGTCTGGTACTCGTCCTCGAGTTGCTCGAACCGGCGCGAGACGACCGTCTCCGCGTCGATGACCACGGTGTAGGCCTCGTCGCCGAGCCCGTGCTCGCGGAGGTCGGACAGCACCGGCTCGACCGCCTCCGTCGGGAGCGGGAAGTAGGCGACGCCGGTGTACTCCCGGCCGCTCGTCTCGTCGGTGAGCACGTAGTCGATCCCCCGCTCGTCGAGGACGCCGAGGACGGCCTGGCGCTTCCCGGTGGGGATCGTGACCTGGACGAGTCGCACAGGCGTGTCTCGAATGGTGGCCCGATATATCTGCGGGATTCGGCGTTGCGGTCGCGTCCGACCGGTCCGCGCCCGACGGCGGCCGCACCCCGGCCGCCGTCCCGTGAGGGTTATCCGGGCCGACCGGCTACCGGCGGTATGTTCGACAGTCGACCGGACCGGGAGAGCGAGGTCGTGCTCGTCGGCCGGTCGAACGTGGGGAAGTCGACGCTGATGCGCGAACTGACCGGCCACACGTTCGACACCGGCCAGCGCCCCGGCGTCACGCGCCAGCCCAACCACTACGACTGGGCGCCCGAGGACTTCGTGCTCACCGACCTCCCCGGCTTCGGCTTCATGAAGGGCGTCCCCGACGAACGACGCGAGCAGATCAAGACCGACATCGTCCAGTACGTCGAGCGGTACGCCGACCAGATTCTCGTCGGCGTGCTCGTCGTCGACGGCAAGGCCGCAGTCGACATCATCGACCGGCACTCGGGCCCGGACGAGATACCACACGACGTCGAGATGTTCCACTTTCTCCGGGAGGTGGGCGTCCCGCCGGTCGTCGCCGTCAACAAGATGGACAAGGTCGAGGACCGCGACGCCCGGCTGGACGACCTCTGCGAGCGCCTCGGCATCCACCCGCCCTGGCAGCAGTGGCAGGAGACGATCGCCCCGATATCGGCCAAGCGCGGCACCGTCGAGCCGCTCACCGAGGCCGTCCGCCATCACCTCCACGAGGCGAAGCGGGACGACCTGTTCAAGTTCTTCTGAGCCCCGGGCGGACGTTCAAGTGCGATGCCGGGACCACCCCCGGCCGTGACCTGAGCGTCGGCGCGGAGTCGGCCACGGCGGGAGGTTCGAGGCGTTCGACCGCCTCGGGCACGCGAGCGGGTCACCGCCCGCGAGCCAGCGGTCCACCGCTCCGCGCGTTCCACGGACCGCCTGTTCGCATCCACGGCCCGACAGCGCCGGACCGGTCCGGCAAAGCTGCCCCGACGCGAACCGGCGAGCGGGCAGCTGGCGGGTGGCTGTGCGGTCGCGGGACGACCGATCAGCGACGCGAGAAGGTGGTGGCTCGGGGTGAATCCGTCATCACAAGGGGCTCAGTGGGGGTAACTCTCCTCATCGCCACCACCAGCACGTCGAGCCGGACCGGTGAAAAGCGTCTCGAAGCCGCGTCCGGTCGCGTCCCGGCGGGACGAACGGTGCGGCCGCAGGGCCGGTCGGCGCCGCGTCAGCGGTTGGCGGGGGCGACGGCCTCCATGGTCGACTGGATGGCCTCGTCGTCGGCCGGTCCGACCCAGCCGACGCGGACGGCGTCGCAGCCCTCGACGGCCGCGAAGTCGTCGATGATGGCGTTGACCTCGTCCGGCGTGCCGCAGGCGACGAGCCCGTCCAGGACCTCGTCGTCGACGGCCGCGATGGCGCCCTCTCGATCGCCGTCCATCCAGTGGTCCCGGATGTCGTCGACCATGTCCTCGTAGCCCTGTGCGGCGATGGACTGGCGATAGAACGGTCCGTAGACGGAGACCATGAACGCGACGTGCTGCCGGCCGAGTTGCCTGGCGCGTTCGCCGTCCTCGAGGGCGCACGTCCGGAGGAGGATCGACGTCCGGAGCGTGTCGGGATCGCGGTCGGCAAGCTCGGCCCCGCGCCGGAGGTCGTCGAGGCGCTGGTCCAGGCCCGACGGCGTGAACAGCTGCGGGACCCAGCCGTCGGCGAACCGGCCCGCGAGTTCGACGCCCTTCGGGCCGAGCGCGGCCACGTCGATCGGGACCTCGACCGGCGTCGGGACGTCGAGCGTGAATCCCTCTGGCGTGAATATCTCGCCGTCGTAGGTCACCTCCTCTCCGGCAGTCGCCATGTCGACGATCTCGATGGCCTCGCGGAGCCGGCGCAGCGGCTGCTCGAAGTCGAGTCCGTGCCACCCCTCGACGAGCGCGGGCGAACTCGTCCCGAGGCCAAGGCGCAGCCGGCCGTCCGCGAGCGACTGCACCGACGCGGCGGCCTGTGCAATCTGTCCCGGCGAGCGCGAGTAAGGACCGATCACGTCGTCCGCGATGCCGATCGTCTCGGTGCGCTCTGCGAGTGCCGTCAGGATCGCGACGCTGTCCCAGCCGGTCGTTTCGCCGAAGCCCACGTAGTCGAAACCCAGCTGTTCGGCCTCCTGGGCTACGTCTGTGAGTCCCGCGAGCGTGTCGTGACGGTCGGGCGAGAGAGTCAGGTCGATCTGGAAGTCGTCGGACATCGCTACTACCCGCGTCCCGCGGGGACTTCAATCCTCCAGCCCGGGCGCACGGCTGCGACCGCCGATCGCGTCAGTCCTGCCACCCGGCCAGCGCGCGGTGCTCGTCGACCACCGCGGCCACGTCGTCGGCCGAGAGCACGCCGGCCTCGGTGACCAGCTCCACCAGGTCGGTCGGCGTCACGTCGAACGTCGGCGCCAGGACGTCGAGCGGAGCGTCGCCGCCGTACACCGCCGCCCGGTCGAGCGGTTCGAGGTCGGCACCGGCGTCGACGCCGACCTTGTCCCGGGCAGCCACGGCGTACGCCGGTACGTCCTCGTGTGCGGCCGCGAGCGCCGCCGCCCGCGTACCGACCTTGTTGACCAGACGCCCGTCGGAGAGCACCGTGTCGGCACCAACGAGGACGGCGTCCACCTCGCACGCCGCGAGCGCGTGTGCCACCGCCGCGTCCGGGAGGAGCGTCGTGTCGGTCTCGGCTGCCAGTGCCTCCGCGACGCCGACGCCCTCGCCGCCGGGCCGGGACTCGGCGACGAGCACCTCGTCGAGGTCGGCCGCAGCGAGCGCCGCGCGGACGGTGCCCGACCGGGAGAGAGTCAGGACCGTCCCGGAGAGCCGGTCGGCAACCGCGGCGGCCGCGCGCTCGTCGGCCGCGAACGCGCGCTCGACGCCGTCGCTGGCGGCTCGCTCGACTGCGGCCGGCGAGCGCGCGTCGCTGGCGGCCGCCATCGCGCGGTTCACGCGGTTCCGGACGACCGCCATGCTCGGCCGGGCGGCGAGCAGGTCGCACGCGAGCGACGCGAGCGCGGCCCAGTCGTCGCCGCCCTCGCTTCGCTCGGCCGCGCGGCTCCCGGATCGTCCCTCACCGCTCGCTCCGATCGCGTCCTCGCTGCGCTCGGCCGCGTGGTCCCGCAACGCCTCCAGCGCGCGCAGCGACAGGTACGCCGCGCCGTGGTCGCGGTCCTCGCGGACCGTCTGGGCGGTCGGCCGGACGCGCCGGTAGGACTCCCAGAGGTCCGGGACGGTCCGGCGGCGGAGGATCTCGGTCGGCGGGACCCACTCGTGCTCGACCGCCTCGTAGTTGGTCGACACGGTCCGCGACGCGCAGTCGAAGAGGTAGGGGTGGACGACCCAGCGCGTGCCGTCGCTCCCGTCGTGCGAGAGGTCGGGATCCTCGACGGCAAACGGCTCGCCCGCCCGGACCAGTTCGACCGCGTCGAGCAGGCCGGTCTCCTCGCGGATCTCCTCGCGCGCCGCGGCGTCCGGGTCGCCCTCGGCGTGGCCGGCGACCGCGCCCCATCGTCCCCGGTAGGAGCCGACGTCCTCGCTGCGCCGGACCAGGAGCACCGCCCCGCGGTTCCGGAGAAAACAGGTGACGACAGCGACCTCGTCCATGTGTGTCGTGGGGCCTCCGTGACAATCAATCACCGGGACGGCGTGATCGGGGAGAACGCGGCGCTTTTTAGGCGTGCCACCCCCACCCCGGGTATGGAACTGTTCACCGTGCCCGATCTCCCAGAGATCCGGGCGGGCGACGACCTCGCCGCACTCGTCGAGGAGCGCGTCGACCTCCGGGCGGAGGACGTGCTCTGCGTGGCGAGCACCGTCGTCTCGAAGGCCGAGGGGCGAACGGCCGATCTCGACGAGTTCGAGGCGGGCGAGCGCGCCCGCGAGGTCGCGGCACGCCTCGAGCGCGTCGCGGGCGAGACCAAAGACCCCCGGTTCGCCCAGGCGGTCATCGAGGAGAGCGAGGAACTGCTCGTGGAGGCGCCGTTCCTGCTCGTCGTGACCCGGTTCGGCCACGTCACGGTCAACGCGGGCATCGACCGCTCGAACGTCCCGGGCGGCGACCTGCTCTTGCTCCCAGCGGAC
The DNA here is from genome assembly GCA_042217375.1 of Haloarculaceae archaeon. Lineage (GTDB taxonomy): Archaea > Halobacteriota > Halobacteria > Halobacteriales > Haloarculaceae > JBDGSV01. Next base: position 49,172 of record JBDGSV010000038.1, read on the forward strand.
CCGACCGCCAGCGCGCGCCGACTGCACGAGGCGCTGGACGTGCCCGTCGTGGTGACCGACACCTCGGGACGGCCGTTCCGCTACGGCCAGCGCGGCGTCGCGGTCGGGTGGGCCGGCATGCCGGCCAACCGCGACTGGCGCGGCGAGCACGACCGCGAGGGCCGCGAACTCGACGTCACCGTCCAGTCGGTGGTCGACGAACTCGCCGGCGCGGCCAACCTCGTGACCGGCGAAGGCGACGGCGGCACCCCCGTCGCCGTCGTTCGTGACTGGTCGTTCGGCGACCACGCCGGCGACGACGACCTCTTCCGGGCCGAGGCCGACGACGTCGTGCGGCAGGCGCTCCGGGAGTGGGAGTTCGAGGGATGAAGGGGATCGAACTCACGCCCGAGCACCCCGTCGACCGGATCGCAGACCTGGGGCGGGCCGCGGAGGCGAGCGGCTTCGACACGGTGTTCGCGAGCTGTCACTACAACAACCGCGACCCGTTCCTCACGCTGGACCGGGTGGCGATGGCGACCGAGACGGTGCGGCTGGGGCCGGGCGTCGCCAACCCCTTCGAGACGCACCCGGCGACGCTGGCCTCGCGGCTGGCGACGCTCGACGAGGTCAGCGACGGGCGCGCGGTCTTCGGCGTCGGGGCGGGCGACGCCTCGACGCTCCGGAACCTCGGGTACGACCCGGAGCGGCCGCTCCGGCGGGTGCTCGAGTCGTTCACCGTCGCGCGCGACCTCTGGGCGGGCGAGCGCGTCGACCACGACGGGGCCTTCCGGGCCCACGACGCCGGCCTGAACTACGAGGCGGGCGAGATTCCGGTCTACGTCGGCGCCCAGGGGCCGCAGATGCTCGGGATGGCGGCCAAGCACGCCGACGGCGTCCTGTTCAACGGCTCACACCCCGACGACGCCGCGTGGGCGGCCGACCGGATCGAGGAGGGGCTGCGAGAGCGACCCGACGAGCGGGGCGCGTTCGACTTCGCCGTCTACGCCAGCGTGAGCGTGGCCCCCACGACCGAGGCCGCGCGCGAAGCCGCCCGCCCGCCGGTCGCGTTCATCGCCAGCGGCGCGGCGCCGCCGGTCCTCGACCGGCACGACCTCGACGCCGACCGGGCGAGCGCCATCGGCGAGGCCATCTCGGCCGGCGAGTTCCAGGCGGCGTTCGACCACGTGACGGAGCCGATGCTCGACGCCTTCTGCATCGCCGGGACGCCGGCGGAGGTCGCCGAGGGCGTCGCGTCGGTGCTCGACTACGCGGACAGCGTGGTCGCCGGCGCGCCGCTCGGACCGGATCTCGACCGCGCCGTCACTCTGGCTGGCGAGTCGCTCGATCGAGCGATTCGGGCCTGAACAGCGAGAGGATCGCCCCGATCGTCAGGACGCCGAAGACGCCGACCGCGAACACGAACAGCACCGCGCTCACGAGCATCAGGAGCGCCGAGATGGGGTCGTGTGTCGCCACCGTCCCGAACGTGGCGACGAGGTCGAACACGCTGCCGATCAGCTGGCCGAAGAAACTCGCCATGCCAGCGTCTGCGCAGGGGGAGTACTTGTGTGTGTCCGTTGGCTCACGGGACGGCTCGCTCGCGCCCGCCGTGGAAGTAGACGACCCGCTCGGCGTCGGACCGCTGGGTCTCGCGCTCGACGTCGACCTGGGCCGCACACCGTCGCCGGTACCGCTGGAAGAAGTCGAGGGGCGTCCCGGGGAACAGGTCGGCCCACCGATCCCCCCGCTCGACGACGATGCGCTCCTCGTACTGCTGGCCGCAGACGGGACACTCCCGATCGTCGAGTGGGCTGGACATCCGTCCGTGCTAGTGGAGCGAGCCGTTTCAATCCGTTGGCGGCCGGCACCGCCACCGCTAAGCCGACGGACCCGCACGGCAGTGACATGGACCGGGACGCGTCGCTCGACGACTTCCTCGACGGGACGACCGCCGACGAGCAGCCGGACGACGACGCACCCGGACGCACGGACTCGTCCGGGCGAGACGGCGAGGACTCGTTCCAGCGAGACGGCGCAGACGCCGGCCGCTCGACGTTCGACTGGTCGCCCGACGGCGCGCCGTGTGCGGCCTGCGGCGCGCGCGTCGAGCGGCGGTGGCGGGGCGACGGCGGGCTGGTCTGCGAGTCGTGCAAGACCTGGTAGTCCGCGTGGGGAGACCGCACACACCCAACAGAGTTACACGCATCGAGACCGAGTGTAGGCCACGAATGCCGGGCTCGAGCCGTCTGGGGCCGTCGAGTCCTCCACACGAGACATGACAGACGCAGACATCACAGAGGCCGGTGCGGACGTCGACGCCGGAGTCGCCGAGGTCGGGGGGATGGTCGGTCGCGTCGTCGAGAACGTCGAGCGGGTCATCGTCGGCCACCACGACGTCGTCGAGCACCTGATGACCGGCGTGCTGGGGCGAGGGCACGTCCTCGTCGAGGACGTGCCGGGCGTCGGCAAGACCATGCTGGCGCGCGCCGTGGCGCAGTCGTTCGACTGCTCGTTCAAGCGCATCCAGTTCACGCCCGACCTGCTCCCCTCCGACGTGACGGGCGTCAACGTCTACAACCAGGCGACCGGCGAGTTCGAGTTCCGGCCCGGGCCGGTCTTCGCGAACGTCGTGCTCGGGGACGAAATCAACCGCGCGCCGCCGAAGACCCAGTCTGCGCTCCTGGAGGCCATGGAGGAGTCCCAGGTGACGGTCGACGGCGAGACGCACCCGATCGAGGAGCCGTACGTCGTCATCGCGACGCAGAACTCCGTCGAGCACGACCGGACGTACGACCTCCCGACCGCCGAGCTGGACCGGTTCGTGAAGAAACTCGACCTCGGCTATCCCGAGGAGGCCGAGGAGGTCGAGGTGCTCGGACGCGTCGTCGGGGGCCACCCCATCGAGTCGCTCGATCCCGTGGCCAGCGTCGAGGACCTCGTCACGGCCCGCCAGGTGGCGGCGAGCGTCGCCGTCGAGACCCCCGTCCGCGAGTACGCGACCCGGCTGGCGACCTACACGCGCGAGCACGCCGAACTCGGCGTGAGTCCGCGCGGCTCGATCGCCCTGCTGCGCGCCGCACAGGGCCGCGCGCTCCTCGACGAGCGCGACTACGTCGTCCCCGACGACGTCCAGACCGAGGCGATCCCGACGCTGGCCCACCGCATCCAGTCGGGGGGCGACCGGACGGGGACCGAGATCGTCGCCGCGGCGCTCGAAACCGTCGAAATATGAGACCGACCCGCCGCGGGTACGGCCTCGCGCTGGTCGTCCTGCTCGCGCTGGCGTTCGGGCTGGTGTTCGGTGCGCGCGCCCTCGACGCCGTCGCCATCCCGAGCCTCGTCGCGCTCGGCGCGAGCGCCTACCAGCTCCACCGGGCCGATCCGCCGGCGCTCGACCGCAGCCAGCCGGAGTCGGGGTTCCCCGGCGAGACCCGGACGGTCGACCTCGCGGTCGAGACGAGCGTGCCCTGCCGGATCGAGGACCGCGCCAGCCCCGGGCTCGCCGTCGACGACGGCCAGACCGTCGAGGTGGCCGGCGACGCGGTCCACAGCTACGAGGTGCGACTGGCCCGCCGCGGCGAGCACACGCTCGGGCCGGCGAGCGTCCGGGCGACCGACTCGCTCGGCCTGTTCGAGCGGACGTTCGGCCACCCGCTGGAGACGACGGTCCTCGTCTACCCGGAGGTCGAGTCGCTCGCGCGCGCCGTCGGGGTCGAGGGCGAGGCCGACGGCGTCGAGCGCGGGGCGTTCGACCGCATCCGGGAGTACCGTCCCGGCGACCCGCTACGGGACATCCACTGGACGACCAGCGCGAAGCGTCCGGACGAACTCGTCGTCGCGGAGTACACCGACGACGGGAGCCGCGCGATCACCGTGGCGGCCGAGACGAGCGTCGCCAGCGACGCGGCCGTGGACGCCATGGCGACGGCCGCCGCGAGCCTCGCGACGAGGCTGCTCGAGTCGGGCGTGGCGGTCGGCGTCGTGGTCCGCGACGGCACCGTCAGCGCGGGGACCGGCAGCCGGCACCGCCGCGACGTGCTCGAACTGCTCGCCCGGGCCGGGAGCGGCCGGCTCTCGTCCGCCGCCCGCGAGGCCGCCGACGTCCTCGTCTCGGTCGACGGCGACGGCGTCCACGTCCGGTCGGCGGGCGGGACCCGTCCCTACGAGGCGCTGGTCACGGAGGGAGAGGCGTGATCGGCGCCGTCCGCGACCGCCTGGCCGTCCCGGACGGGTGGGCCGGGCGCGCGCTGGCCACGCTCTCGGTCGCGTTCGTGCTCGGCGCCTCGCTGAGCGTCCTCTACCACGTGACCGACGTGGTGGGCGACCCGCAGGCGCTGGTCGCGGTCGTGCTGGTCGCGCTCCTCGCGAGCACGCTCCTCGGTCGGCTGGTCAGGCCGGCGGTCGCGCTGGTGTTCGCGCTCGTCATCCTGGTCGGCGGCGGGACCTGGTACTTCCTGTCGCTCCCGGACGGGATCGCGGCGCTCCAGTCGGCTGACCTCCTCCTCCGGGACGCGCTGGCGCTGCTGAGCGGGCTCTCGGTGCTGCGGATCACCAACGCCGGCCAGTGGGCGCTGGCCGTCGCGCCCGCCCCGGTGTTCCTGACGTGGTACCTGTTCGTCCGCCGCCGGTACGTCGGCAGCGTGATCGTGGGGGGCGCGTTCCTCGGCCTGTTCGTCCTGACCGGCGACGCGAGCACGACGACGACGCTGTTCGGCGTGGTCGGGGCGGCCGGCGTCGTGGGGTTCGGCGAACTCGACCGGCGGGTGGGCGGCCTCGCGGGCGCCGAGGCGGTCGGCGTCCTGCTCGCGGCGATGGTGGTGGCGACGCTCACCATCGGGGTCGTCCCCACGGGCGCCCAGCGCACGCTCGCGCCGGGGAGCGGGGGCGGGTCCGACACGGTCGAGCAGAGTCTCACCTCTGTCGACGACCGCGTCCGCATCCAGGGCGCGATCAGCCTCAGCCCCGAAGTGCGCTTCACCGTCCAGAGCGACGCGCCGAGTTACTGGAAGGTGGCGAGCTACGACCGGTACGCCGGGGGCGAGTGGCTCCGCACCGGCGGCACCCGGGCCTACGAGGGCCGGCGACTCCGGGCGCCGCCGGGCGAGACCCGTCGGGTCGACCAGACCTTCCGGGTCGAGTCCGACGTGCAGACGATGCCGGCGGCCTGGCGGCCGGTCGAGGTCACGACCACGAACGGCGCGGCGGCCGCGCGCGTGACCGATCACGGGAGCTTCGTGCCGGCGTCCACGCTGTCGAGCGGCGACCAGTACAGCGTCGAGAGCCGGGTGCTGGTCGAGCGCCCCGAGCGCCTCCGGGCCGCGGGGACGGACTACCCCGACTACGTCCGCGAGCGCTACCTCCAGGTGCCAGAGAGCACGCCCGACCGCGTGGCCGAGCGCACCGCGCGGATCACCGCGAACGCGGAGACCCCGTACGACACCGCGCGGGTAGTCGAGCAGTGGCTGGCGAACAACCGTCGCTACTCGCTCGACGTCGAGCGCCCCACCGGCGACGTCGCCGACGCCTTCCTGTTCGAGATGGACGCCGGCTACTGCACCTACTACGCGACGACGATGGTGGTCATGCTCCGCACGCAGGGCATCCCGGCGCGGTTCGTCACCGGCTACACCACCGGCCAGCAGGTCGACGCGAACCGCTGGGTCGTCCGCGGGCTCAACTCCCACGCCTGGGTGGAGGTCTACTTCCCCGGCGAGGGCTGGGTCCGGTTCGACCCGACGCCGGCCGGCCCGCGCCAGCAGGTCGAGCAGGCCCGGCTCCAGGACGCGCGCGCCAGCGACGAGGCGAACGTCGACACCAGCGAGACGGAGCCGACCGCCACCCCGGCGTCGACGGCCGACCAGCAGTCGTCGCCGACGCCGACGCCCACGCGCGGGACCATCACCGCGAACGTCAGCGATCCCTTCGGGCCCGCAGTCCCGACCCGCGACGCGGGCGGGCCCTCGCTCCCCACGCGCGAGGAGACCGGACTCGGGCTGATCGTCGCGCTCGGGGTCGTCGCGGGGCTGCACCGCAGCGGCGTCGCCGGCCGCGTCTACCGCGAACTCTGGCTCCGGCGCCCGCCGGACGGACCGCCGCCGGCCCGCGTCGCCGGAGCCTACGAGCGCGCCGAGTACCTCCTGGCCCGGCGCACCCGGGAGCGGGCGCCCGGCGAGACCGTCCGCCAGTACCTCGCGTCGATCGAGGCGGACGAGCCGGCACGGCGGCTGGGAACGCTCTACGAGCGGGCCGTCTACGGTGGCGACGCCGACGAGCGCGACGCCGCGGAGGCGATGGACGCGCTCGCCGAGCTCCGTCGCGAGCGGCCGATGCGCGAGCGATTCGGTCGTTGAGCCGAAAACTCCCGACAATATTTAATATCCGTACCGTGTACGCGCGTGTGTAATGTCGGAAGTCTGCTCGACGTGTGGATTGCCCGAGGAACTCTGCGTCTGTGAAGACGTCGCCAGAGAGTCCCAGGAGATAACGATCCACATCGACGAGCGCCGATACGGAAAGGAAGTAACGGTCATCGAAGGGTTCGACCCCAAAGACGTCGACCTCGACTCGCTGTCCTCGGACCTCAAGTCGAAGTTCGCCTGCGGCGGGACCGTCGAAGACGGCTCCATCGAACTCCAGGGCAACCACACGGGACGCGTCGAGGACTTCCTCCGCGACAAGGGCTTCAACGTGGCCTGACTCTCGTCTCCTCTTCTCTCACGACCACAGCGGGGGCCCCTTCGAGGCAGCCGTCGCTCAGAACGGCGCTTCGGGCCCGTCGTCCCGGTCGGCTTCGGTCTCCAGGTCGTACTGCCGGCTCCACCCCTCGATACCGGGTTCGAGGCTCTCGACCCGGCCGGAGAATCCCTCGTAGGACGCGATCAGCCGCGCGGCCTGGACGCTGGCCTGCCCGTGCGGGCAGACCGTCACGACGCGGTCCGCGCCGGAGAGTTCCTCGATGCGACCCGGGAGGTCGCCCATCGGGATGTTCTCGCTCCCGGGGACGTGACCCCGCCGGTAGCTCGCGGGCTGGCGGATGTCGACGACGCGGACCGACCCCTCTGCCAGGAGGTCGTGGAGGTCGGCCGCGGAGATCTCGCCGTCCATGGTGGACGGGTCGGCGACCCGGCAGCATAAACCCCACTCTGTCGACCGGCCGGGGCCGCGGTCAGAGGTAGCCGTCGGCGCGCGCGAGCAGGACGCCCTCCAGCGTGGCGTCGTTCGAGGGGTCGGCGCGGACGCGCGCCAGCGCCTCCTCGACCGGGACCCGGACGACGTCGAGGAACTCGTCGCCGTCGAGCTTCCGCTGCCCCGGTTCGAGGTCGGTCGCGTAGACGAAGCCCCGCTCGTGGCGGAGCACGCCGGTCGAGCACCAGCAGGTCTCGATCAGTTCGGTCTCGGCGGGGGCGTAGCCCACCTCCTCCTCCAGTTCGCGGGCGCCGGCCTCCTCGAAGGACTCGCCGTCCTCGACGATGCCGGCGGGGAGTTCGAGGAACCGCTCGCGGACGGGCGGCCGGTACTGCTCGACCATCAGGAGGTCGCCGTCGAGGGGCGCGACGAGCACGACGGCCGGCGGCAGGTCCGCCCAGTAGTAGTTCTTCTCCGAGCCGTCCGGCTGCCGGACCCGGTCGTAGCCGCCGGTGTACCAGCCGGTCTCGTACTCGGCGCGCGAGTCCAGCACCGGCCAGTCGTCGTCGGTCATCGGGCCGCCTCCCTGACGATGGCGGTCCGGTAGGTGGTGGTGTTGGTCCGGACGTAGACCGCGTCGCCGTCGGCGGTCTCGGGGTGCTGCTGGGCGAGCGCGTGCAGCTCGTCGAACGGCGAGTGGGTGAACGCGTCCTTGAATCCGGTCGGCCCGCGCCAGTAGGGCTTCGAGCGACCGGTGCCGTTCCCGGCGGCGGCGACGGCGCCCGTGACGTAGGGGTAGCGCCGCGCGGAGAGCGAGGAGACGTTCACCGCCGCGTGGCCGCCGTCGACGGCCGTCGCCTCGACGTGGTAGGGCTGGCCCGACCGCAGGTACGACGGGAGCGCGCCGAGCGCGAGCAGGCCCACGAGCACGACCAGGATGGCGACGACGACGTTGCGGGTGACGGGTCTCACAGCAACTCGCGGTAGAGGCGCCCGTACGCCTGGCGACGGAGCGTGCCCACGGCGGCGTCCGGTTCGCTCTCGTAGGTGGCCGCCACCGCGCGGTCGAGGAAGGGCGCGGCGTGCCAGACCACGTTCGAGACGCTCTCGCTCCCGACCTCGACCACCTCGCCGTCGTAGTCGTCGCGCCAGGTCTCGTACTCCTCGCGGGTCCCGACGGTGACCTCCAGCAGCGAGGCGAACAGCGCCTCGCGCGCGGTGGCGACCACGTCGCCGGTCACGCGCTCGCCGTACTCCTCGCGGTCGAACGACATCGCCCGCGCGGTCTCCCGCACCACGGTCTGGGCGGCCGGCCCGAGCGCCTCGTGCCACTCGCGCGCCGCCGCCGCCGTCTCTGGCGTGAGAATCCCCTCGGTACGCATGTGCGAGCGTACGGGCGGCGGGATAGTTGAGGCTGCCGAACTTCCGTCACGCCGGGCCAGCGCGCCGCGTCACTCCTCGTCGGCCTCGTCGCCGTCGTCGGCCTCGTCGCCGTCGTC
>JBDGSV010000038.1:57877-61060 GCA_042217375.1 Haloarculaceae archaeon
TCGTCGGCCTCGTCGCCGTCGTCGGCCTCGTCGCCGTCGTCTGCTTCGCCGGCCTCGTCGTACATCTGCCGGGTCAGTTCCCGCGCCTCCGCGAGCACCTGCTCGGTCTCGGGGTCGAGCGACGCGTCGTCCGGGGGTGCGGCGTGGTCGTGGTCGTGATCGTGGTCGTGCCCCGCGTGTGCGTGCTCCTCGAAGAGCGCGCCCGACCGCTCCTCGGGCGCGTCGTCGTGCTCGGAGTCGCCGGTCGTGTCCTCGAACACCTGCGGGAAGCCGGCCTCCTTGGCGTGGGCCGAGACGCGCTCTGCGAGGGCGGCCTCGTCGAGCGACTCCCACGCCGGGACGTGGTCGTCGAGCCACGCCTCGTGTGCCTCGTTGCCCAGCAACGCCGTGAACGCCAGGTGGTTCGCGAGGTGTGCGGCGTCCATCTGTGGCGTCTCGCAGACCGGACACGCGTATCCCATGTGCCGGGCTACGGCGGGGACCGCCAATGGGCTTGCGGAACGGGCGCGGTGCGGGCGCAGCGCGAACGCACTGCGGCGCGGCGCGGGCGTCGGGCGAGCCTTCAAGTAGGAGACCGGGACCAGCCCGTGGCGTGCACGCGTTCACCGACCTGGCGACCGCGGCGTACTGCCCCCGGAAGCTCTACTACCGGCGGCGCGACGGCGGGCACGAACCGCCGCCGGAGGTGCTGGAACGCCGCGAGCTCGCCTTCCGGTACCCGTCGCTCCGCGAGTCGACGGCCGCGCTCCGGGACGCGCCAATCGCGGCCACGCCGACGCAGGTCCGCTCGCGACTGGGGCGGGCGGCCGCGCGCCTCGACTGCTGGGACGCGATCGCCGACCCGCCCGCCCGGGACGTCTTTCTGGAGGGGAAAGACGCCCGCGGGATCGCCCACAAGGTGCTGGAGGAGCCGCTGGCGCCGTCGATCGTGTCCGCGGGCGACCCGCCCGAGCAGGGCGTGTGGGCGCCCCAGTCGGTGCGGGCGGTGGCGGCGGCGAAGGCGCTGGCCTGGGAGCGACAGCAGTCGGTCGAGCGGGCGTTCGTCGAGTACCCGGCACACGGGATCGTCAGATCGGTCTCCCTGACGACGCGCCGGAAGGCGCGCTACCGGCGCGTACTCAGAACTGCCGAGACGATGGACGGGCCGCCGGCCCGCGCCGGGAGCGAGGCGAAGTGTGGCGCCTGCGAGTATCGCTCGCAGTGTGGCGCCGAGACGCGGTCACTCGCCTCGCTGCTCCGCTAGCCAGGCGGCGACGTCGTCGGCGCGCGCGCCGCGGCGGTGAATCTCGCCGGCGGCGACGTCGACGACGGTGCTCTCGGTCCCGGGCGTCTCCCCGCCGTCGAGGACGACGGCGGCCGCCTCGCGGACGGCGGCGTCGAGGTCGGCGATCCGGCGGACGCTCCCGTGGCCGCTCCGGTTCGCGCTGGTCGCGGTCAGCGGTCCCGTCCGGTCGAGGAGCGCGAGCGCGAGGTCGTGGTCGGGGATGCGAACGCCGACCCGGTCCCGGCCGGCGGTCAGGGCGTCGGGCACCGCGGGACCGCGCTCGACCACGACGGTGACGGGACCAGGGAGGAACGCCCGCATGAACGCGAGTTCGCGCTCCGTCGGCTGGGTGTAGGCGCGTGCGGTCTCGACGTCGGCCACGCCGAGCGAGACGGGGTCGTCCCGGGAGCGGCCCTTGGTCTCGAAGACCCGTTCGACGGCGGCCGGGTCGAGCGCGTCGGCGCCGAGTCCGTAGACGGTCTCGGTGGGGTAGACGACGAGGTCGCCGTCGGCGACGGCGGCGGCGGCACGGTCGAGGTCGGCCTCGGTCACCATCGGCCTACGAGAGGTCCTCGATCGCGTCCTCGATCGCGTCGTAGTCGGGGAAGTCCGGCCACGTCTCGGCGACCCAGACGTACTGGGCGACGCGCTCCTCGTCGAGGACGTAGACCGCGGGCCGGGCCTCCTCGACGCCGGCCATCCCGTCGAGGTCGTGGACGAGGCCGTAGCGCTCGGCGACGCCGTTCGCGGGATCCGAGAACAGTTCGTAGCCCGCCAGGTGCCACTCCTCGATGAAGCGCTCGTGCTCGTAGGGCGAGGAGATCGAGAGGCCGACGACCCGGGCGTCCGCGCCCCACTCGCGGTTCCGGACCTGCTTCCACATGTAGGTCGCGGGGAAGTCGCCGTCCATCGGGTGGAACATGAGGACGACCGGCGCGTCCGCCTGGAGGTCGGAGAGGGCAGCGTCCTCCCAGTACTCGTCGTTGACGAGCGGGCGCTCGAAGTCGGGGACCTGCTCGCCGGCCTCGACGTGGTCGGCCTCGGGGAGGCCGACCACGTCGAAGGGCAGTCCCATGACCATCAGTCGGCACCCCCGTAGGTGGCTTCGAGGTACTCGACGATGTTGGCGCTCTCGGACATGGTGACGCCCGTGGTCTCGTCGACGAGCACCGGGACCGTCCGCGATCCGGAGACGCGCTTGACGGCGTTCCGCCGGGAGTGGCGAGCCTCGACGAACCGCGAGCGGTAGTCGAGGTCGAGGTCGTCCAGGGTGCGGACGACGCGCTCGCAGAACGGGCACGCCTGGAGTCGGTAGAGCGTCATGTCGGGTGCGTCGCTCATGGCTCGTCGGTCCGTTGGGCCGACGGCGGCCTAAGCGCTTCGCCAACGTGTCCGGACCGTGCAAGCGCGGGCGCCGCGGCACCGACCGCGCGACGCGGACGGTTTGCATGACAACTCTTAATCCTGCCGACTGCGAATGTGGGGCGTCGATGGATTTCGGCGCCTCAACAGCGATAAGCGCGCTCCCCGTCCAGATCGAGGTCCTGGGAACCACCGTGAGCAACGGGGTCGTCGCCACCGTCGGCGCGGTCGTCATCGTCGTGTTGCTCGTGCTGTCGGCGTTCTTCTCCTCCTCCGAGATCGCGCTGTTCTCGCTCGCGGCCCACCGGGTCGACTCGCTCGTCGAGGCCGAGCGGCCGGGCGCGGAGACGCTCCAGCGCCTCAAGTCCGACCCCCACCGGCTCCTGGTCACCATCCTGGTGGGGAACAACCTCGTGAACATCGCGCTCTCGTCGATCGCCACGGGGCTGCTCGCCCTCTACGTCTCCCAGGGCGTGGCCGTCGCGGCCGCCACGTTCGGAATCACCGCGCTCGTCCTGCTGTTCGGCGAGAGCGCGCCGAAGTCCTACGCCGTCGAG
>JBDGSV010000059.1:0-59901 GCA_042217375.1 Haloarculaceae archaeon
CACCGTCCGCTCGATCGTCGCCTCCTCGTTGTACGCCGGGAGCACCACGCTCACCTCGACGCCCATTCTACCCGGACGGACACCGTTCGCAGGTATGAACCTTCTGCCTCAGTCTGCGTCGCCGGGCTCGCGGACGGCGACGAACGAGTCGAGGTCGACGTCGTCGGCCGTCGCGTCCGCCAGCGAGTCGTGCGGGCGGTTCACGACGATGTCGCCCGCGCGCTGGCGGCCGATCCCGGGGATCGCCGTCAGTTCGTCGAGCGAGGCGGCGTTCAGGTCCAGCGGGTGGGGGACGCCGGTCACCGAGCGGTAGCCGTGGTCGGTGACGGCGACGTCGATCGTCTCGCCGAGCGGGCGCTCGCCCGGCACCGCCACCAGCAGCGGGTAGGTCCCCAGTTGCCGCCCGAAGGTCTTCCCGTCCTGGTGGTACTCCAGGTGGACGTCGGGGAGCACCGTCCCGGGGGGCGCGACCCGCCGGAGCATGGGCTGGTCGATCTCCTCGCGGATCCGGCGCTTGTAGCGCTTGAACAGGCGCTTGTGCTCGACGGCGATGCTCGCGCCCGTCTCCGACATCTCCGTGCCCTCGAACGCCATCACCTGGCGGACGTTCACCCGCCGGAGCAGGAGCCCGGCGTCGTAGACGCGCTCCAGGAACTGCCGGTTCAGGTCGTAGGTCTCCTCGCGCTCGCCCTTGAGGCCGTGGAGGAGGTTGATCCCGGGCAGGAGTTTGGGGAGGCGGCGCGCCGCCTCGTCGCCGTAGGTCGGCGCGGCGCCGGGAGCCTCGCCCGGGCGCCAGCCGGCGGCCTCGTTGACGATGCGGACGGCCTCGAAGCACTGGTCTGCGGTCACCTGGAGGTCGTTTTGCTCTTGGACGACGGGATCGGCCGACTCGAGCCCGAACGCCGCCGTGTCGCCGGGCGTGTTGTGCTCGGCGATGATCTCGAGTCCCTCGCGGGCCAGGTCGGGCCACGTCACGACCGTGACGGGGTTGACGTTGTCGAGGTGGAGCGTCTCCAGGTCGGGGACGGCCTCGCGGATGCCGCCGTAGAGGTCGCGGAGCGCGTCCGGGTTGGGACGCTCGCCGTCCCCGCCGAACGCGAGGATGTCGGCCTGGCGGCCCAGGCGGAAGTTGCGGACGCCGTGGTCCCCGAGCGCAGCCACCTCGTCGACGACCGACCCGGCCGGCCGGAAGGTGGGGTTGCCGTACAGCGGCTCCGTGCAGAACGAGCAGCGGTAGGCACAGCCCCGCGAGGTCTCCAGCTCGCAGATGAGGTAGTCCGGGTGGTTCGGGTGTTGCTCGACGACGAACGCCCCCTTCCGCGCCCACCGGCCGACCTCGTCGGTGTCGCGGACGCGGTCGCCGAACCCCTCCATCCCACCGTGGACGAGGTCGTAGACGGCGGCCTCGACGTCGCCCTTGGCCACGAAGTCGTAGTCGAGGTCGTCCCGCGACATGTCCTGGGCGCCGGCGTTCTCCTCGCCGACGCCGAACCGGACGGGGCCGCCCATCAGCGTCGTCCCCTCGGCGGCCCAGGCCAGGCGGCGGACCTCCTCGGGTTCGGCTGGCGTCCCGCCGACGTACTTCCCGGGCACGGTCATGCCGCCGACGTAGACGAGGAGGTCGGCGGTCTCGACGTCGAGCCAGCGGCGCCGCTCGTCGCGCAGCGCGTCGATGGTGTGGTAGGTGATCCGCTCGCGCGGGACGCCCGCGTCGACGAGCGCGCCCGCGACGTACCGCGGGTAGGTCGAGACGTAGGGCGGGACGCCGAAGTGCGCCGGTTCGTCGACGTAGCCGTCCACGATGGTCACGTCGAGTGCGTCCGGGTCCACGGCGTCAATCATCGGAGGCAGGTTGACGCTCGACGCCTAAAACCGTCTCGGCGCGCCCGTGGCGCGAGCGCCACAGACCGGGCGAGCTGGGAGCCGACCCGCGAGCCCCGCGGCGCGACCTGGAGGGGCGCCACGGGCCGGGCGAGCGGACGCCCGGGAGCGCAAGCCCTTTGCTCGGATTGGCCGAACGGACGGTATGGCCGACGTCGACCTCAGCGCAGAGCAGTACGAGCAGTGCCGGGAAGCGGGCGAGATACTGGCGCAGGTGCGCGACGAGGCAGCCGAGCGCGTCGAAGTGGGCGGCAGCCACCTCGACCTCGCGGAGTGGGCCGAGTCGCGCATCCGAGAACTGGGCGGCGAACCGGCGTTCCCGGTCAACATCAGCGTGAACGAGGAGGCCGCGCACGCCACTCCCTCGATCGACGAGGAGGACACGTTCGGCGAGGACATGGTCAACCTCGACGTCGGGGTCCACGTGGACGGCTGGCTGGCCGACACGGCGATCACGGTCGACCTCTCGGGACACGCCGAACTCCGGGAGGCCAGCGAGGAGGCGCTGGAGGCGGCCCTCGACGTGGTCGAACCCGGCGTCGAGACCGGCGAGATCGGGGCAGAGGTCGAGAGCGTCATCGAGGGGTACGGCTTCAACCCCGTCGTGAACCTCACGGGCCACGGCCTGGGGCACTGGGAGCAACACGTCCCCCCGAACATCCCGAACCGTGCGGTCTCGCAGGGAACCACCCTCGAAACCGGGCAGGTGCTCGCCATCGAGCCGTTCGCCACCGACGGCTCCGGGAAGGTCCAGGAGGGGTCGAGCGAGGAGATCTACGCGCTCGAACACGACCGCTCGGTGCGCAACCGGCAGGCCCGGGCGGCGCTCGACCAGATCAGAGAGGAGTTCAAGACGCTCCCGTTCGCCGTCCGGTGGCTCGACACCGACCGCGCCGAGATGGCCGTCCGGCGCCTCAAGCGCCAGAACGTCCTCCACGGCTACCCCGTCCTGAAAGAGGACGACGGCTGTCTGGTCTCGCAGAAGGAACACACCATCATCGTGACCGAGGACGGCTGCGAGGTCACGACGCGGAGCCGGTAGAGCCGGCTCACTACCGGCAGTTCGCACGCCCGGTCGCCGCGGGCCGATCGACAGAATCAGGCGTTGTTCATCCGGATCGTCGACTCGTCGCCGCAGACGAGGCACGTGCTCACGCGGTAGGGCTCGCGGGAGAACGCCGCGTTCTCCGACTCGGCGTTCTCCGTCAGGATCTGGATGGCCACCGTGTGTGGCGTCTCGCGCCCGCACTGGACACACTCCTCTTCGACGTCTGCCGATACCGGATCTTTCGCCGCCATCTCGTCTCATCGTTCCGCCGGTCGGAGCATAAAGACCGTATTCTGTTGGGCCGGGTTGTGGACCGTTCATCGCAGGACGGCGGCGGTATTCGCTCCGAATACGCGACGAGACGACGGGAGAACGTTCACGGGCATCGCTCGACGCGTTATCGCGGTGTAACGGGCGTGAACGGCCGAAACGTTTTAGTAGTTGATCGAGGGGCGCTCGACTCCAGACAGTATATCCGGCGGGCGGCCGGAGACGGGGCATGGATCAGGTGTTCGCGCCCTGGCGCATCGAGTGGGTCGAGCGCGACGACAAGAACGAGGGCGTCGAGGGGTGCGTGTTCTGTACGCTCGCCGAGCAGTCCGACGACCGGGCAAATCGGATCGTCGCGCGCAGCGAGCGGGCGTTCGTCCTGCTCAACAACTACCCCTACAACCCCGGTCACGTCATGGTGATCCCGCACACCCACACCGGCGACTACGGGGCGCTCGACGACGCGACGCTGCTCGACCACGCGCGGCTGAAACAGCGGACGCTGACCGCCCTCGACGAGGCGCTCTCGCCGCAGGGGTACAACGCGGGGCTGAACCTCGGGGGGACGGCGGCCGGCGGGTCGATCGACGAGCACCTGCACACCCACGTCGTCCCGCGGTGGAGCGGGGACACGAACTTCATGCCAGTCATCGCCGAGACGAAGGTCATCGTGGAGGCAATCGAGGACACCTACGACCACCTCCACGAGGCGTTCCAGGCCCAGCCGGGCGCGACGGTCTGCGACGCGGGCGCAGTGAAACTGGCCTTCGAGCCCTAAGCGACTTTACCCGGCGTCGATCTAGAGCGCGTGATGGACCGCCAGGCCGCCCTGCGCCGGGTCGGCGCGATCGTGCTCGCGGCCAACGTCGTCCTGGCGGCGGCCAAGGGCGGCGTGTGGCTCTGGAGCGGGAGCCTCGCGGTCGGCTCCGAGGCGGTCAACAGTCTCGCGGACGCGCTCTACTCCACGGTCGTGCTCGGCGGGCTCTATCTCACCACCCAGCCGCCCGACTTCGAGCACCCGCACGGCCACGAGCGGATCGAGCCGTTCGTCTCGCTGTTCGTCGCGCTCGGCGTGTTCGCGGCCGGCGGCGCCGTCCTCTGGCAGGCCGCGACCGCCGCTCTCGGGGGCGGGGAGACGATCGTGCGCAGTCCGGCGGCCGTCGCGGTGCTCGCCGGCGCGGGCGTCCTCAAGTACGGCCTGTATCGCTACTGCCTGGCGGCCGCGACCGACCACGCCTCGCCCGCGATCCGGGCCATCGCGCTCGACAACCGGACGGACATCCTGACCGTGGCGGCCGCACTCGTCGGGGTCGTGGGGGCGTCGGCCGGCTACCCGCTCCTCGACCCGCTCGCCGCCGGTGCGGTCGCGTTCGGCATCCTCTACACCGGCGTCGAGATCGTCCGCGACAACGTGAACTACCTCGTCGGGCGCGCGCCGCCCGAGGGCCTCCGGGCCGACATCGTCCAGCGCGCGCTGGCCCACCCCGAGGTCAGGGGCGCACACGACGTCGTCGCCCACTACGTCGGCCCGGAGATCGACGTCTCGCTCCACATCGAGGTCGAGGGCGACCGGACGCTCATCGAGGCCCACGACATCGAGACGGCCGTCGTCGAGTCCATACGGGAGCTCCCGGCGGTCGACGACGTGTTCGTCCACGTCGATCCCCGAGAGCTCGGCGAGTGGAAGGAGGACGCCGAGGTCGACCGGCTGGCCGGCCGCCCCGAGCGCGAGGAGCGCTCGCCCTGATCAGTCGGGGAAGATCGACTCCGGGACGTACGCCGAGACCACCCAGTTGGGTGCGTTCACCACCTCGCTGAGCTTCAGGTCGACCGCCGCCGAGCAGAGGACGTAGGCCTCCGCACGCGAGAGGCCGCGCTCGGCGTGGAGGTGGTCGATCATCCCCCGCACCGCGTCGGCGGTCGCGTCCATGAGGTCGGGCGCGACGCCCGTGGTCCCGTAGGCCGGCCCGTCGCTGGCGGCGGGGGCGTAGGGACCGGTCGTCTCGAACTCCGGGCGGTCGGGGGCGCCGTCCCGGTCGAGCCGGAATCGGGCGGTGACGGTCGTGGGAGTCTCGACGCCCGTGACGCAGACCTCGCCGTCGCCCTGTGCGGCGTGGCCGTCGCCGACCGAGAACAGCGCGCCCTCGACCTCGACGGGGAGGCGCAGCGTCGCGCCGGCCGTGAGGTGGCGCACGTCGAGGTTCCCCCCGACCCGCCGTGGCGGGGTGGTGCTGTGCGGCCCGGGCTCGGCCGGCGGGGCGCCGAGGTTGCCCGGGAACGGCGCCAGCGGGACTTCGATGCCGTTCACGAACCGGCCGACGCCGTCCCCGAGGTCCCAGACGTGCAGGCCAGCCGCCGGGAACTCGTCGGGGAGGAGGCCCTTCCCCTCGGCGCCCGGGTAGAAGTAGGTGTAGCCGACGCCGTGGTGGTCGACCGCGAGGACGTCGACGAGGAGCGCGTCGCCGGGCGTGGCGCCCGCGACGGCGACCGGTCCGGTCAGCGGGTGGCCCTGGAAGTCGAGCGTCAGGACGTCCTCGACGGTCGAGTCCGGCGAGAGGTGGCCGTCGGTCGCGTCGCGGCACTCGAACGCGACGACGTCACCCGGGTCGACCGTCAGCACCGGATCCCGGTCGGGGTCCCAGTCCCGGTGGACGTGCGGGTCGCTGGCGTCGAGTCGGTGGTCGGGCGCTGGCGGGGTCATACCCGACGCTCGGCGCGGAGCCTCAAAGTATCGGCGGCTACAGCGGGTCGCCGAAGGCGTACATGGTGTTGTGGCTCGTCACCTCGACTGGGACGACGTCGCCCACCGCCACGCCACGCGCCGCGGCGTCGCGGACGACGACCTGCCGGTAGGCCTCGTCGTAGCCGACCACCGAGTCGCCGGTCCCCTCCTCGACGAGGAGCACGGACTGCTCGGTGCCGACCATCGACTCGTAGGCGGCGCCGACCACCTCGCGTTTGAGTTCGCTCATCGCCTTCGAGCGGTCCTTCTTGGTCTGGCCGCCCAGTCCCTTCATCGCCGCGGCGTCGGTCCCCGGGCGCTTCGAGAAGCGCGTGACGTTGATCTTCTCGGGGCGGGTCTCCCGGAGGAGCGCCATGCTCTGCTGGAAGTCGGCGTCGGTCTCGGTCGGGAAGCCGACGATGAAATCGGTCGAGAGCGTCCAGTGGTCGAGCGCGTCGTCGAACGTCTCGACGATCTCGCGGAACTCCCGGACCTGGTGCTGGCGGCGCATGTCCCCGAGCACGTCGTCGCTCCCGGACTGGACGGGGACGTGCAGGAAGTTGTAGAGTTCGTCGTGGGCGGCGAACACCGCGGCGAGTTCCTCGCGGATGCCGTGGACGCCCTTGGGGTTGGCCATCCCGACGCGGACGCGGAAGTTGCCGTCGACCTCGGTGCAGATGCGGTCGAGCAGCGTGTGGAGCTTGCGCTCGCCGTCGTCCCAGCCGTAGACGCCGGTGTCCTGGCCGGTCACGCGGAGTTCCTTCGCGCCGGCGTGGACCAGCGCGCGCGCCTTCTCGACGTTCGCGTCGACCGGCGGGGAGTCGATCTTCCCCGTGGCGCGCTTGGTGATGCAGTACGAGCAGTCGCTCATGCAGCCGCGAGCGATGGGCAGGATGCCGACCACGCCGTCGACGACGGGGTCTGTCCCGGGCGTCGCGGTCGGGCACTCGCCGTTGCGGACGTACTCGGGCACCTCGTCCCAGTGGAGGACCTCGGCGTCGACGCCCGCCTCCCGGAACTGCTCGCCCTGGGCGAGCGCCATGCACCCGGTGACGACCAGGTCGGCCGTCTCGGCCGCCAGTTCCTCCGCGCGCCGCAGCATGTTGCGCTCTGTCTTCTCGACGACCGTGCAGGTGTTGAGGATGGCGACGTCGGCCGCCTCGACCGAGTCGACCGGGTGGTGGCCGCCGTCGCGGAGCGCCCGCTCGATCTCGCGGCTCTCGCCGCGGTTGGACGTACAGCCGTACGTCTCGATGTGGTAGCGGGCCATCTACCCGGCTCTTGGCGCGAGCGCGGAAAAACGCGACGGATCGGCCCCTAGAGCTCGCCGGCCTCGTCCACCGCGTCGTCGCCGGCCAGGGCCTGGAGCCGGCGCCGGAGTTCGAGGCGCTCGCTCGCCTCGGCCGCGAACGCCTGGAGCGCCGCGCAGGCGTCGTCGGTGAACTGCCGGGGGCGGTGGTCGCAGACGCAGACGGTCCCGATCGCGTGGCCGTCCCCGACGAGCGGGACGCCGAGATACGAGCGGAGGTCGCGGTCCGCGAGGGCGTCGATCGACCGGAAGCGGGGGTCTTCGGTGACGTCCGCGACGGTCAGCGGCCCGTCGAGCACGGTGTAGGTGCAGAGCGCGTCCTGCCGGTCGAGCGGCGCCCAGTCGGCGCCGTGACAGGCGAGAAAGCGCAGTTCGTGCGCCGTGAGCAGGCCGACGAAGGAGACGGGCGCGCCGACGTGGTCGGCCACCAGCCCGGCGAGGCGGTCGAACGTGCCGTCCTCGACGAGCGCGTCGGTCGGGACGCGCTCGACGGCGTCGAGCCGATCGTCCTCGTCGGGCGGGAGCGGGTAGGCGGTGTGCGACCGGGTCTCGACGGCCGTCGTCACGGCGTCGCGGAGCACCCCGGGATCGGCGTCGCGGTCGACGAAGTCGACGATGGGCTGGTCGGGACCGGGCGGCAGCGCCGTCGAGAGGTCCGTCCAGAGCACGCAGGGGACGTCGGGCGCGACCTCGCGGACCGCCGCGAAGAGGTCGAACCCGGTTCCGTCGGAGAGCGCGTAGCAGCTCACCACGCAGTCGACGCTGGCGTCGAACTGCTCGACCGCGGTCGCGACGTCCGGCGTGGCGACCACTGACAGGTCGTCGGGCAGGGCGTCGGCGTCTGCGGGATCCCCCGCGTACAGTACCGTGACGGCGTTCATCGTCTGGCTCGGTGGCCTGCCTACCACCGCGGGGTACATGCACCTTGTGGCGAACGCGGTCACTCGGGCGCGCCACGGAGGATGGCGACGCCGCTCGACGCGCCGATGCGCTCGGCGCCCGCGTCGAGCAGCGCCGCCGTCTCCTCGTACGTCCCGATGCCGCCGCTGGCCTTCACCGGCAGGTACTCGGCCATCACCTCGACGTCGGGGACGGTGGCGCCGCCGGCGAACCCGGTGGCCGTCTTGCCCATGGCGGCCCCGGCGTCCACGGCCTGGGCACAGACCCGCCGCAGGTCGGGCTCATCGAGCAGCGGGGCCTCGACGATGGCCTTCACGGGGAGCGGCGTCGCCGCCACGACGCGCTCCAGTTCCCGTCCGAGCGCCGCGTCGTCGCCCGCGAGCACCCGGCCGACGTTCGTCACGACGTCGAGTTCGTCGGCGCCGTCCTCCCAGGCCCGGACGGCCTCGCGGCACTTCACGTCGGGCGCGTGCTGGCCGTGGGGGAAGCCGACGACCGTGGCCAGCGTCCCGTCGAAGGCCGCGCGCGCCTCGGCGACGTAGCACGGCGGGACGCAGACGTTCATGCCGTGCCGGTCGGCCTCCTCACAGACGCGTGCGACGTCTGCCGGCGTCGTCTCGGGGCCGAGGACCGTGTGGTCGATGCGGGGGGCGAGCGACTCGCGATCCATACGGCCCCAGACGGCACCCGGGGTGAAAATTAGTCCGCCAGGTGCGCGAGGACGGCGTCGGTGTCGTTGGGGACCGGTTCGGGGTCGCTCCCGGCCGCAGCGGCCGCGTCGGGGTCTTTCAGCAGGTGACCGGTCGTCAGACAGACCACGTCCTCGTCGTCGCCGACGACGCCGGCGTCCCGGAGCTTCCGGAGCCCCGCGACCGAGGCGGCCGAGGCGGGTTCGACGCCCACGCCCTCGCCCGCGAGCGCGCGCTGGGCGTCGGTGATCTCGTCGTCGCTCACCGCGACCGCCGTGCCGCCCGTCTCCCGGATCCCGGGCAGCGCCTTGGGCGCGTTCACCGGGTTCCCGATGCGGATGGCGGTGGCGATGGTCTCGACCGACTCCCAGCGGCGGGTGTCCGCCCACCCCTCCTCGACGGCCTCGACCATCGGCGCCGCGCCCTCCGCCTGGACGCCGGTCAGCGCGGGCACCTCGTCGGGGGCGAGCGCGCCGCTCTCGACCAATTCCCGGAAGCACTTGTAGAGCGCCGCGGTGTTGCCCGCGTTCCCGACCGGGAGGACGATCCGGTCGGGGTACCGCCCCTCGTCGGCGTGGAACCGTTCGAGGATCTCCAGGCCGATGGTCTTCTGGCCCTCCAGCCGGAAGGGATTCAGCGAGTTCAGCAGGTAGGCCTCGCCGCGGTCGGCGAGGTTCTGGACGATGTCGAGGCAGGCGTCGAAGTTGCCGTCCACTTCCAGGATGCGCGCGCCGTGGAGGCTGGCCTGGGCGACCTTCCCGGCGGCGACCTTCCCGGCGGGCAGGAGGACGAGCGTCTCCAGGTCGGCGCGCGCGCCGTAGGCCGCCAGCGCCGCGCTGGTGTTGCCCGTCGAGGCGCAGGCCAGGCGGCCGACGCCGAGTTCCTGGGCGACCCGGACGCCGACAGTCATCCCTCTGTCCTTGAACGAGCCCGTGGGGTTCATCCCCTCGTGTTTGATCCGGAGCGAGCGGACGCCGACGGACTCCTCCAGCCGGGGGACGTAGTGGAGCGGCGTCCCGCCCTCGGGGAGCGTGACGCCCTCCGCGAAGGGGAGGCCGGCGCTGTACCGCCAGACGCCCTCGCCGTCGAAGTCGTCCCACGTGGGGTAGGTCTCGTAGCGCGCCTCCAGGAGGCCGCCGCAGTCGGGACAGGTGTAGACCACGTCCGCGAAGGGCGCGAGGTCGTGACCGCACTCGATGCAGGTGAGCCAGACGCCGTCGGCGGCGACGGGCGGCACGTCCCGGGAGAGGTCGAGGTTCGCCATCGCCCGGGCGAACGGGTCACGCGTGGAAAAAGAGGCCGGTTCGCGCGCCGCGAATCGACGCCTTTCAGACCCCCGCGCGCGCACGTCGACGTATGCTGGTCGCCTTCGACTTCGACGGGACGCTCTCGGACTCCGAGATGACGGTGCTGCTGGGACAGCAGTGCGGCGTCGCGGACGACATGGCCGAGATCACCGAGCGCGCGATGAACGACGAGATCGACTACGCAACCAGCCTGCGCGAGCGCGCAGCGCTGCTGGCGGGCCTGCCGGACGAGCAGGCCCACCTCGCGTTCGACGCGGTCGAACTCCGGCCGGGCGCGGCCGACGTCGTCGCGGCGCTCCGGGCGGCCGGCGTCCACGTCGCCATCCTCACCGGCGGGTTCGACCGGGGCGTCCGGGCCGCCCTCGACCGGGAGGGCGTCGACGTCGACACGCTGGTCGCGAACCGGCTCCCCGTCGCGGACGGCGAACTCACCGGCGAGGTCGAGGGCCCGCTGATCGAGGGGACGAAAGACGAGGCGCTGGCCGACCTGGCCGCCGACCTGGGCGTCGACCTCTCGGAAACCGTCGCCGTCGGCGACGGCGCGAACGACCTCCCGATGCTGGAGGTGGCGGGGCTCGCGGTCGGCTACCGGCCGAAAGAGGCCGTCGCGCCCGCCTGCGACGAGGTCGTGACCTCCATGGACGAACTCGCGGCCCTGCTCGAAGCGGAGGGGCTGCTCTAGGTCGACCGCTCGATCGCCTGATCGAGGTCCGCGACGATGTCGTCGGGGTGTTCGAGCCCGACCGAGAGCCGGACCATGTCCGGCGTGACGCCGGCGTCCATCTGTTCCTCCTCGGTGAGCTGCTGGTGGGTCGTGCTGGCCGGGTGGATGACCAGCGTCTTCGCGTCGCCGACGTTCGCCAGCAGGCTGGCGAGTTCCGTGTTCTCGACGGTCCCCTTCGCGGCCTCGTAGCCGCCCGCCAGGCCGAAGGTGATCATGCCGCCGTAGCCGCCGTCGAGGTACTCCGTGGCCTCCGCGTGGGTCTCGTGGTCGGCCAGCCCCGGGTAGTTCACCCAGGACACGTCGGGGTGGTCCGCGAGGTGCTCAGCGACCTGCATGGCGTTCTCGCAGTGGCGCTCCATCCGCATCGGGAGGCTCTCGATGCCCTGGACGGTGAGCCAGGACCCGACCGGCGACTGCTGGTTCCCGAGGTCGCGCAGGCCGCGCGCGAGCGCCGCGTAGGTGAAGGCGGCCTCGCCGAAGCGCTCGGTGAAGTTCACGCCGTGGTAGGCGGGGTTGTCCTGTGCGATCTCCGGGTACTTCTCGGCGTGCTCGGCCCAGGGGAACGAGCCACCGTCGACCAGCACCCCGCCCACGGTGGTGCCGTGGCCGTGGAGCCACTTGGTGGTCGACTCCCACACCAGGTCCGCGCCGTGTTCGAGCGGCCGGCACAGCGCCGGCGTCGCGAACGTGTTGTCGACCAGCAGCGGGACGCCGTTGTCGTGGGCGACGTCCGCCAGCCGCTCCAGGTCCGGCGTCACCAGCGCCGGGTTGCCGATGGTCTCGCAGTGGACGTAGGCGGTGTCCTCGTCGATGGCCGACTCGTAGGCGTCGTAGTCGAGGGTGTCGACGAACCGGGCCTCGACGCCGCGCCGGGGCGCAGTGTGCGAGAAGTAGGTGTAGGTGCCGCCGTACAGCGAGGAGGCGGAGACGACGTTGTCGCCGACGCCCGCCAGCATGAACGTTGCGAGGTTGAGCGCGGCCATCCCGGAGGCCGTCGCGAGCGCGCCGACGCCGCCCTCCAGGGTCGCCATGCGCCCCTCGAGCGTGGCGTTCGTCGGGTTCATCAGCCGCGTGTAGATGTTGCCCGGTTCTTCGAGCGCGAACAGGCGCGCAGCGTGGTCTGCGTCCTCGAACACGTAGGAGGTGGTCTGGTAGATGGGCGGTGCGCGCGACCCGGTCGTGGGGTCGGGCTCCTGGCCGGCGTGGAGCGCGTTCGTCTCGAGGTGGCGGTCGGAGTCCTCTGTCATGGCTCACGTGCAGGTGGACCCTCGCCCGACATGAACGTGGGGGTCCGGGCAGCACCGGGACGCGAGCCACGATACGCGGCAATTTTTGCACGGGGCGCGCCGACCGTCTGACGCCGTTTTTTGCCGCGCGCAGCCGTCCCCGCCGTCGATGCGCGTCATCGACCGGGGGCTGGCCGTGCCCCGTCGTCTCGCCCGCTGGACGAGCGACCACCCGTTCCGGACCGCCGGCGGCGTCGCCGCCGCCGCCGCACTCGGCGTGCTGTGGCTGTCGCTGCCTCCGACCGCGCTGGCGACGCCGGCCGGCGCCGTCGCGGCGCTGCTCGCCCGGCCGGCCTACCTGGCGGCGGTGCTCGCGGGCCTGGGGCTCCTGCTGGTCGGGCGCTGAGACGGTCAGTCCGAGAAGAGGCTGTTGTGGACGGGGGCGAACTCCCGGTCGTCGTCCTCGCGGGTGTCGTGGACGGCCGTGCCCGCGACGCCGTCGGCCAGGAAGTCCGCGATGGGGGGCCCGAGCTTGTCCGGCTCGACGAGGAAGGCGTCGTGGCCGTGGTCGGACTCGATGACGTGGTGGGCGGTCCGGTTCGCGGAGCCGGCGTCGCGGAGCGACTCGGCGAGCGACTCGGCCTGTTCGACGGTGAAGTGCCAGTCGCCGGTGAACGAGACGACGAGCGCCTCGCCCTCGAAGGCCGCGAGCGCCTCGGCGTCGTCCTCGTAGCCGGCCGCGAGGTCGTAGTTGTCCATCGCGCGCGTGAGATAGAGGTAGGAGTTGGCGTCGAAGCGGTCGACGAACTTCTCGGCCTGGTAGTCGAGGTAGGACTCGACGTCGCGGTAGGGGAAGAACCCGGCCGCGGGGTCCATCGGGAAGGTGTCGCGGCCGGCGTCCCGCCCGGCGGCGCGGCGGCCGAACTTCTGTTCCATCGAGTCCTTCGAGAGGTACATCACGTGCCCGAGCTGCCGGGCGATGGCCAGCCCCTGCCGCGGGTCGGGGTGGTCCTCGCCGTAGTAGTCGCCGCCGTCCCAGTTCGGGTCGGTGGTGATGGCCCGCCGGGCGATGGCCTCCAGGGCGAGACACTGCGGGTCGAGGCGCGCCGCGGTCGCGACCGGGACGACGCGGTCGACGTGGTCGGGGTGGCGCTTGGCCCACTCCAGGACGTTCATCCCGCCCACGGAGCCGCCGACGACCGCGTGCAGGTGGGGGACGCCGAGGTGGTCGAGCAACGCGCGCTGGGCGCGGGTCCAGTCGGCAACCGTCACGGCCGGGAAGTCCGTCCCGTAGGGCTCGCCCGTCTCGGGGTGGGCCGCCGCCGGCCCGGACGAGCCGTAGCAGGACCCGGGGACGTTCACGCAGACGACGTAGTACTCGGTGGTGTCGATCGCTTTGCCGGGGCCGACGATGTCGTCCCA
Source organism: Haloarculaceae archaeon (assembly GCA_042217375.1). Taxonomy (GTDB): domain Archaea; phylum Halobacteriota; class Halobacteria; order Halobacteriales; family Haloarculaceae; genus JBDGSV01. The sequence continues at coordinate 13,499 of JBDGSV010000059.1, forward strand.
CCAGGCGCGGGCCTGTCCGCTGGTGCCCTGGTCGCGGCGGCCGCCCGCGACGTGTGCGCTCCCGGTGAGGGCGTGGCAGACGAGGACCGCGTTGTCGCCGGTGAACTCCCCGTAGCTCTCGTAGGCCAGCCGGAGGTCGGGGACGGCTTCGCCGCACTCGAACCGGAACTCGCCGAGCGAGACGGCGTCCCGCTCGGTGGGGGCGTCGGTCACGCGATCGCCCCCGCGAGGTCCGCGATCACGTCGTCGACGTCCTCGATCCCGACCGACAGGCGGACGAGGTCCGGCGACACCCCGGAGGCGCGCTGGTCGGCCTCGCTCAACTGGGCGTGGGTCGTGCTGGCCGGGTGGATGACCAGCGTCTTCGCGTCGCCGATGTTGGCGAGAAACTGCGCGAGGTCGGTCTCCTCACAGAGGCGCCGGCCGGCCTCGTAGCCGCCCGCCAGGCCGAAGGTGACCATGCCGCCGTAGCCGCCGTCGAGGTACTCCGTGGCCTCCGCGTGGGTCTCGTGGTCGGCCAGTCCCGGGTAGTTCACCCAGGACACGTCGGGGTGGTCGGCCAGGAACTCCGCGACCCGCCGGGCGTTCTCGCAGTGGCGCTCCATCCGGAGCGAGAGCGTCTCCAGGCCCTGGAGGGTGGCCCAGGCGTCGAACGGAGACTGCTGGTCGCCGAGCGAGCGGAGCGCGCGGTGCCGGGCGGCCATCTCGAACCCGCGGTCCCCGAACCGCTCGGCGAAGGTCGTCCCGTGGAACGCCGGGTTCGGTGCGCCCACCTCCGGGTACTTCTCGGCGTGCTCGGCCCAGGGGAACGAGCCACCGTCGACCAGCACCCCGCCCACGGTGGTGCCGTGGCCGTGGAGCCACTTGGTGGTCGACTCCCACACCAGGTCCGCGCCGTGTTCGAGCGGCCGGCACAGCGCCGGCGTCGCGAACGTGTTGTCGACCAGCAGCGGGACGCCGTTGTCGTGGGCGACGTCCGCCAGCCGCTCCAGGTCCGGCGTCACCAGCGCCGGGTTGCCGATGGTCTCGCAGTGGACGTAGGCGGTGTCCTCGTCGATGGCCGACTCGTAGGCGTCGTAGTCGAGGGTGTCGACGAACCGGGCCTCGACGCCGCGGCGCGCGGCCGTGTGCGAGAGGTAGGCGTGGGTCCCGCCGTAGATAGACGAGGCGGAGACGACGTTGTCGCCCGCGGCGGCGAGCACGAGCGTGGCGGCGTCGAGCGCGGCCATCCCGGCGGCCGTCGCGAGCGCGCCCGTCCCCCCCTCCAGGTCGGCGAGCCGTCGCTCCAGGGCCGCCGTGGTCGGGTTGCTGATGCGAGAGTAGATGTAGTCCTCGGCCTCCAGCGCGTAGAGGTCGGCGGCCGTCTCGGCGTCGTCGAACACGTACGACGTGGTCTGGTGGATGGCCGGCGCCCGCGCGCCCGTCTCGGGGTCCGGGCTGTGACCGGCGTGGACGCACCGGGTGCCGAAGCCCCACGTCCCGTCGTCGCTCATGTTTGAGACTCATATATCCCCACGTTTCTATAACCACCAGTTACGGCAAGTATCTCCGCGCCACCGCGTGGCACGGGCGGCCGCGGAGGCGCCGGAAGATTTCTGTCCGCCGACCGCGTCGTCTGCGCCGTGCGCGTCGTCTGTGCCGGGCACGTCAACTGGGACGTGACGCTGTTCGTCGACCGGGTTCCGACGCCCGAGGTCGAGACCCGCATCGAGCGACGGCACCAGTCGGGGGGAGGGAGCGCGGCGAACGTCGCGGTGGCGCTCTGTGCGCTGGGCGAACCCGCCGGACTGATCGGGAGCGTCGGCGACGACGAACACGGCCTGTTCGCCCGCCGCTCGCTGGCCGACGCGGGCGTCGACCTCGGCGGCGTCCGCGTCGTGCCCGGCGACACGGCGGTCAAGTACCTCCTCGTCCCGGCCGACGGCGACGTCTGCGTCATGGGGACCGGGGGCGCGAACGAGCGCGTCCGCCCGGCGGACGTCGACCCCGACTACGTCGCCCGCGCGGACCACTGTCACCTGACCAGTCAGCGACCGGCGACGGCGAGCCGGCTGGCCGCGCTCGCCGACGACGCGGGCGCGACGGTGAGCTTCGACCCGGGGCGCCGGGCCGCGGACCGGGACTACGGCGCGGTGTACGACCGCGCGGACCTGCTGTTCGTCAACGAGCACGAGGCCGCCGCCGTCCCGACCGGGACGGACGCCGTCGTCGTCACCAAGTACGGCGGCGCGGGCGCGAGCGCCCGGGCGGACGGGGCGACCGTCGACCACCCGGGCTACGGCGTCGACCCCGTCGACACGGCCGGCGCCGGGGACGCCTTCGCGGCCGGCTTCCTCGCGGCCTGGCTCGACGGCGCCGACCTGCGAGGAGCGCTCGCGACCGGGAACGCCTGCGGCGCCGTCGCCGCGCGCCACGAGGGCGCACAGGTCCGACTCGACCCCGCGGCCGTCCGGACGCTGCGCGACGAGGGCGGCCGCTGACCGGCCCGCTTTTGGCCCCGGGGCCGGTCTCGCCACCATGGCGAAACAGCCCCACATCCTCTGTGAGGCGGGCGACGTGACGGACGTGGCGCTCCTGCCGGGCGATCCCGGGCGCGTCGGGCGCATCGCGGACCGCTGCGAGTCCGTCGAGGAGGTGTCGCAGAACCGGGAGTACCGCGTGGTGAACGCCGAGTACCGGGGCCGGCCGCTGACCGTCTGCTCGACGGGCATCGGGAGTCCGTCGGCCGCGATCGCGGTCGAGGAACTGGCCGCCGTGGGCGTCGAGACGTTCGTCCGCGTCGGGACGACCGGTGCGCTCCAGCGCGGCGTCGAGATCGGCGACATGGTCGTCGCGACCGGCGCCGCCAAGGACGAGGGGACGACCCGGCGCTACGAGGCCGCGACGGTGCCTGCCGTCCCGGACTACGCGGTGCTCTCGGCGCTCGTCGACGCGGCGGAGGCCAACGACGAGGCCGTCCACGTCGGACCGGTCGCGACCGACGACGCCTTCTACGCCGAGGGGCCCTACGTCGACGACTGGGAGCAGGCGGGCCTGCTCGCCGTCGAGATGGAGGCGGCGGCCATCTTCACGCTCGCGCGCCGCAGGGGGCTGCGCGCCGGCGCGATCTGCACCGTCGACGGCAATCTCGTCGAGGGTACCCAGAAAGGCGAGACGGAGGCCGAGGAGCTGCCGCCGAAGGCACGCGACAACGTCGAGCGCGCCATCGAGATCGCGCTGACCGCCGCGGCGTCGCTCTAACTGAAACGCTTTTCTCGCCCGATTCGCTACGCAGGCCCATGTTCGACGACCTGGTCGGACGGTATCGCGCCTACCGGCGGCGGATCGAGCGGATCCGTCGCCGGGAGATCCGCGAGTTCCGCGCCTGGGTCGAGAACACGCAGAACCTGGTCCACCTCTCGGTCCTCCTGCTCCTGCCGCTGGTGATCGGGGTGGTGACCGCGCTCTCGAACGCGATCGAGGCCCTGCCGTTCCTCCTGTTCCCGCCCCTGGCGTCGGGGACGTACACGCTGTTCGCCCACCCGGAGGAGAAGTACGCCTCTCCGCGGCGGTTCGTCGGCGGCATCACGGCCGGGGCCGTCTGTGGCTGGCTCGCGCTGGAGTTCTCCGCCCGGTTCTGGTACCGCGTGGACCCCTCGGCGTTCCAGGTCCACGCCGGCGCGGCCGCCTTCAGCATCTTCCTCACCGGCCTGGTCACGTGGGCGCTCGACGTCCAGGAGCCGACCGCCTTCTCCAGCGCCCTGCTCGTGCTCGCGACGGACGTCATCGAGCAGGGGTCGTCCTCGATCGAGCTGTTCGGCACCGCACTTTCGCTCCCCACGCTGTTCGTGCTGAACGTCTTCCTCTACACGTCGCTGGTCGCGATCGTCTTCGTCGTCTGGCGCGACCACTTCTACGAGCGCCGGGCGCGCTTTCTCTACCAGTCCACCAAGGGCGGCGACCACGTGCTGGTCCCCATGCGCGGCGAGAACCCGGAGCCGACCGCCATGCTGGCCGCGCGGCTGGCGGCCGCCCACGACGCCGGGAAGGTCGTCCTCCTCGACGTGGTCGACCGGACGGACGTGACGGCGACCGAGGCCGAACTCCGCGCCGAGCGCGTGGCCGACCGCGTGGAGACGGTGCGCGGACCCGTCGTGGACGGCGGAGACGCGTCACTCACCGACCGGGCGGAGGACCTGGCGGCCTCGACGGCCGCCTCGGCGCTGGAGACCCAGGCCCGGCGCATCGAGACGAGCGTCGGCGTCCCCTGCGAGGTCGTCGTCGCCGTGGCGGGCCAGGACCCGGCCGCCGCGACTATCCAGACCGCCCGGGAGACGAACTGCGACCTCATCTGCACCCCCTACGAGACCCGCTACGGCGCGCTAGCGCCGTTCGTCCGCGAACTGTTCGCCGGCCCGACCGACGTGCTCGTCCACCGCTCGGCCGACGGCCGCCTCCGCTGGAAGCGAGTCCTGGTGCCGGTCCGGCGGGCCGGGAACATCGCGCACAGCATGATCGACTTCGCGCTCCGCCTCGTCGGACAGACCGGCCGGATCAGCGTCTGTCACTGCATCACCGGCGAGAACCAGCGGCGGCGGGCAGAGCGGATGCTCGCGGACCTCGTCGAGACGTTCGAGGGCAACGTCGAGACCCGGGTGGCGCGCATGGACATCGAGGACTTCCTCGACGCCACCGCCGACCAGTACGACCTCGTCATCATCGGCGCCTCCATGGACCGGACCGCGGCCTCGCGGTTCATCTCGCCACCCACCTTCGAGCGCATCCAGGACGTGAACACCGACGTCGCCATCCTCGACCGGAACTACCCGGCGTAGCGTAGTCCATCGCGCGCGCACGCGTGTCACGGCGGCACGCGTGCCCCGGACGAGCCCTTTTGGTCCTCGCGGCCGTCACTCCACCCATGACGGCGACCCCCGCCGACGCGCCGGATCGCGAACGCGGCCCCGACGAGGCGTTCTGTCGCAACTGCGGCGCGATCATCAGCGACGCAGCCGAGATCTGCCCGGAGTGCGGCGTCCGCCAGCGGCCCCCGCCGACGTCGTCGGTCGACAGCGCGGTCCAGGACCTCCTGGACGGCGGCAACCCCTTCGTCGCGGCCGTCCTCTCCGCGCTCCTCCCCGGCCTCGGGCAGATATACAACCGGGAGATCGAGCGCGGGATCGCGTTCATCGTCGCGAGCTTCGTCGCCCTCCTGTCGACGCTCCTGCTCGTCGGGTTCGTGCTCTACCCGCTCGTCTGGCTCTACGCCATCTACGACGCCTACACCCGGGCCGAGCGCCGGAACGAGAGCGACGAAGCGACCGGCGAACCAGCCAACGAGACGGCCGACGACGCCAGCGAGGCGACCGACGAGCGAGACTGACCGCCCGACTCGTGGCCGCACGGCGTCCGGCCACGCGTCTGACGCTGCCGCGAACGCCGCCGCCACCGGCGGGAGATCGTCCGCCGCGCGTCAGACGTCCGTGCGACTCGTTTCAACTGGAAATCGCAAGCGGGCAGCCGGACGACACGCGCACGTCAGACGCGGCGTCGCCGAGACCACAAAACCCATTAACGACACCCCGAATCGCCCGGGTGGAGGATGGACGGACACACGCTCCTTCCCTGTCCGTCGGGGGCGCACACACCCCCCAACGCTCCTAGTCCGTGACGAGGTGCCGGTAGGCAGGGCCCGCGAGCAGCAGCGCCGCGACGGCGACGGCCGCGACGACCAGCCGCGGGTCGGGCGACAGCGACCCCGGGTCGAACCGGGCCAGCGACCGACCGGCCAGCACCGCGGCGACCGTCCAGGGCAACTCGCCGAGCGCGGTGCCGACGACGAACGCGGACAGCGAGACGCCGGCCGCGCCCGCGGCCGTCGACGTCGCCTCCGCCGGCGTCGGGGCGAGCCGGACCGCGATCAGCCCCCGGAGGTGCCCGACCTCGGAGAAGTAGCGCTCGCTGCCGGTCGCGAACCGACCGAGGAACCCGTCCCGGGGCGCGACGTAGCGCCCGGCGGCGAACGGGACGAGGCTCGTGAACACCGCGCCGACGAGTGCGATCGGCAGGCCCACGGCCAGCCCGTAGCGGTACCCCACCAGCGCCGAGAGCAGACTGACGGGCCAGCCGACGAACGGCCGGAAGAGGTAGAGGGCGACGAGGAGGGCCGGGAACCAGGGACTGGCGACGACCGACCGCGTCCGGGCGAACACGGCGTCCGGGGAGACCAGCACCGCGAGTGCGACGAGGAGAGCCAGACCCGCACCGAGCGCGACCCGTCGCCGGGTGAACATACCACCGCTATCCAGCCGGCGAGCATAGGTTCTGTGGCTCGGCCGCCGATCAGGCCCGGTACACCTCCCCAGTGCGCTCGTACTCGACGGTCTCGGCGACCCGGTCGGCCACGGTCTCGCCGAACTCCCGGGCGACCAGGTGGAGCGCGAGGTCGAGGCCGGACGTCACGCCCCCTGCGGTCACCACGTCCCCGTCGTCGACCACGCGGGCCTCGACCACCTCGGCGTCCGTCGCTCGGAGGTCGGCCACCGCGCCCCGGTGGGTGACCGCCGGCCGACCGTCGAGCAGACCCGCGCGGGCGAGCAACATCGTGCCGGTGCAGACCGCGGCGACCGTCGCGCCGCGCCGGTGGCAGGCCGCGACGGCGAGCGGCACGTCGCCGCGCTCGGCCTCGGCCCACGCGCCCGCCTCGGCCCGGTCGTTCCACCCGCCGCCCGGCACGACGAGCAGGTCCGGTTCGGCCAGTCGGCCGTCGGGAACCACCCGGAGCCCGTGGCTCCCGCGCACCCGGTCGACCGGCGAGAGCGTCCGCGTGCTCACGGTCGCCGTCCGGCCCGCGGTCTGCTCGACGGCGCGCGCCGCGGTCGCGAACACCTCGAACGGGCCTACGGCGTCGAGTTCGTCGAACCCCTCGTAGAGCAGGACCTGAACGTCCATGCGACCCGTACGGGCGCGAGCGTGATGAGTCGTTCCCGGACGTGACGGGGTCCAACCGGCCGACGCGCGCCGCGGCGGGGGCGCGACGGCGGACCATTCGAGGAGTGGACGACGTTTCGAGGAGTGGACGCGAAGCCCCTTGACCTGGAGCGTGCAAGAGAGGATCGATGGTGGCCTCACAGCGTTCCGACCCGGAAACGTGTACCTACTGTGGCGAGCGCGTCGCGGGCGAGCGCGCGTACCGCCGTCACCTGTACGACGCGCACGAGCCGTCGGAACTCGGCGCCATCGACCGGCGCCGGTACGACAGCTACCGCCCCGAGCCGAACGCTGTCGTCCAGGCCAGCGGCGAGGTCGTGTCGGGCCTCGGTAGCCTGCGCTACCCCGTCGAGCGCGAGACGATGGCCCGGTACGCGCTCTACGGCTTCCTCACGAGCCTGTTCCTCGCGGCCGCACTGGGGGTGGGACTGTGAGCGCGATCGACGGCCTCTACGGGCGACTCGGCGAGACGACCCGCACCTTCGACTGCTGTGACACGACGTTCGAGGTGCACGCCGAGGGCGTCCGCGCCGCCGCGGCCGTCGACAGGGCGGTGCGAGTCGCCCGCGACCTCGAGGGGCAGTTGAACGCCTTCGACCCGGAGAGCGACGTGTCGGCGCTCGCCCGCGACGGCGAGGTGACCAACCGCCACGTGGCGACGCTCGTCCGGCGCGCCGAGGAGTACGAGGACCGGACGGGCGGCGTCTTCAGCGTCCGCCACGGCGCGACCGAGCGCGCCGTCAAAGCGTACATCCGCGAGGGCGGCGACCGTCCGGCCGAGACGGGGGACGGCGAGGTGACGGTCGCCGCCGACGGCGACACCGTCACCGCGTCCGGCCCGCTCGACCTGAACGGGATCGCGAAGGGGTACCTGGTCGACCGCGCGTACGCGGCGCTCGACGGCCCCGGCCGCCGGGGCTACGTCAACGGCGGCGGCGACATCGCCGGGCCGACCGGCGGCGGCGTCGCCGTCGAGAGCCCGTGGGGCGGCGACCCCCTGCGCGTGCTCGACACGGACTGGTCGGTCGCGACCTCGGGCAGTTACCGGCGCCGACGCGGCGGCGTCGACCACATCTACCGCCCGAGAGACGACGCGGTCGGCGCACAGAACACGCTCGTGACCGTCGTCGCCCGGCGGGACTGCACCGAGGCGGACGTGCTCGCGACGACCTGCGCCGCGCTCCACCCGGACGCCGCCCTCGACCTGATCGCAGACTGGTCGGGCGCCGAGGCGTTCCTCGTCCACGACGGCGTGTTCCACCAGACGGAGGGGTTCGATGCGCATCTCGCGTGACGTCGTCCGGCCGCTCGTCGCGCTCGTGGTGATCGTGGCCGCGGTCTCGCTCGTCTCCACCGTGGCGGCCTACCGCACCGCGAACACCCAGCACCCGCGGCCCGACAGCGTCTCCTGCCAGAAGGCCGAGGCGCTGGCCCAGCGCGACCCCGCCTACCGCAGGATCGCGGAGCGGTGCGAGCAGACCCGCGGCCTGAGTTCGACGGGTGAGACGAGACGCGAGGAGGCCAGAGAGCACGGCGAGCGCTCGTCGTCGGGACGGCGCGTCGTCGTCGTGACCAGGTCGGGGGCGTCCTGACGTGGCGAGCGCACTCGTCACGGGGATCTGGCTGCTCGACCGCGGGACCGCGCTCGTCGCGCTGCCCGCGCTCTGGGTCGCCGTCCTCACGGGCGTGTTCGTGCGGACCGGCCGCCCGGCGTGGCTCCACGGCTTCTCGAACCGGTGGCACACCCGGATCTCGATGTTCGGGCTGATCGTCGCCGGGATGCACGCGGCGACCGGTGGGGTCGACGCGCTCCTGCTGGGCGCGGGGCTCGCGCCCGCCCCGAACTACCCCGGCTGGCTCTTCCTGGCCGGGGTGGGCGTGGGAGTGCTCTCGCTCGTGGCGATCGTGATCGCGGTCGTCAGTTTCCTCGCGCCCTGGCGGTTCGACAACCCCGGGCTGGTTCACTGGCTCGCGTACGTGGGGTTCGCGCTCGGCGTCGTCCACGCCGTCGCGATCGGGACCGACGTCGTCGGGCTGACCGAGGCGCTCGTGATCGACTCGCTGCTGGTCGTCGCGCTCGCGCTCGTCGTGAAGGTCCTCGTCGGCGTCGGGGCTGGCGTCAAGCGCGTCGTCGCCTGACTAGGCGTTCCAGACGTCGAGGACGTTGTCGAGCAGGCGGTCGGTGAAGCTCTCCTCGTAGGTGGCGTACAGCTTCAGCACGCGCTCCTGATCGACCAGCGCGTACTCGACGCGGCGGCCGTCGCGTCGCTTCTCGACGACGCCGGCGTCGTGGAGCCGGGAGAGGTGCCAGGAGACCGTCGACCGCGACTTCTCGACCCGCCCGGCGAGGTCGGTCGTGGTCAGCGGCCCGTCGGCGGCGAGGTGGGCGATGATCTCGCGGGAGTAGCTCCGCCGGAGTTCGGAGAGTGTCGTCTTGTCCGCGGCGTCGAGTTCGTGGGCCGGGTAGTACCGGGTGAACTCGCCGTCCTGTTCGGCCTCGACGAGGTCGTGTGAGCGCAGCCACCGCAGGTGGTACTGCACGGTGCCCTTCGCGTAGTCGAGCTGCCGCTGGAGCGCCCGGAAGTGGACGCCGGGTGCGCGGTCGATGGCCTGGTAGATCTCGCGCCTGGATTCCAGGTCGAATTGCGGGTCGGCCATGGGAACCTACGAGCGCGTGAACGCGACGAAGAACAGCACGAGGCCGGCCAGGACCAGCAACGGCGAGAGGTGGGTCACGGCCTCCGCCGCGAGCACCAGCAGCGAAGGGTGGACCTCGCTGGCCTCGAAGGAGAACTCGACGGTCGGGGCGACGACGACCGCCAGCCCGCGGACCGCGAACAGGGCGTACGCGACCGTCACGACGAGGAGCTTGCGGTCGCGCTCGCGACGCCAGGCGAGCCCCGTCAACAGGCAGAGCCCGCAGCCCACGACGAAGATGCCGAAGCTCAGGAGCCAGCGTATCCCGTCGGGATCGGCCACGTCGGTCACGACGGTACCTACCGCGCGTCGGGGGAAATCGCTTCTCGTCCACCCGTCGAATCGGTGCCGCACGGGAGATTTCGTATCCCGCCATGCGGTTTATCGCGACGACGCGGGGAGCTTTTACCCGCTGACCGGCAACCGGCGGTATGGTCCAGAACGTCGCCGGCCAGATGGCCGAGCTCGAACAGGAGGACTTCTACCTCCTCTCGGGGCTCGAGCACGGGATGCGGTTCTCCCGGTGGGTGGACCGGCGGAAGCTCCCGGACTTCTCCCGCCTGACCGGCGAGGACGTCGGCTACCGGCTCGACCGCTGCGAACAGCGGGGGCTCGTCGAGCGGAAGACCATCCAGTACGAGGGGTTCCGGCTGACGTTCGAGGGGTACGACGCGCTCGCGCTCCACACCTTCGCCGAGCGGGACACGATCGACGGCGTGGGCGCCCCCCTGGGCGTCGGCAAGGAGAGCGACGTCTACGAGGCCCGCTCGTACAAGCCCCTCGCCCTGAAGTTCCACCGCGAGGGGTACACCAACTTTCGCGAGGTCCAGAAAGAGCGGTCCTACACCGCCGACAAGCAGCACATCTCCTGGTTCTACACGGCGCGGAAGGCCGCAGAGCGGGAGTACGAGGCCCTGGAGACGCTCTATCCCGACGTCAGCGTCCCGCGGCCGATCGACCACAACCGCCACGCGGTCGTGATGGACCGCGTCGACGGCGTGGAACTCGACCGCGCCCGCCTGGCGGACGACCAGGTCCGGCCCGTCCTCGACCTCGTGCTCCGCGAGGTCCAGGCCGCCTACCAGAACGGGTTCGTCCACGCCGACATGAGCGAGTACAACGTCTTCGTCAACGAGGAGGGCGTCGTGGTCTTCGACTGGCCCCAGGCGGTGCCGACCGACCACGGGAACAGCGACGAACTGCTCGAACGCGACGTCGAGAACGTCCTCGGCTACTTCCGGCGGAAGTACCCGGGTCGCACCGACGACTCGTGGGACGCGCGCGCCGTCGCCGGCCGGATCCGCGACGACGCGTTCGACTCCGTCGCCGACTGAGTCCCCGCTCGCAGTCGGGTGCGATAAACCGCATGCAGCGATACGAAATCGGAGAGACCACCGGCCGCTCGGTGCGTCGCTGCCGGGAGAACGGCGCGGCTCAGACGCCGCGGCCCTGGAGTTTCTCGTCTTCGGGGAGGTCGACGTTCGCGTCGCCCTTCATGCCCTTCCCGGTGCCGGTGGCGATCTCGGCGAGGGTGTCGGGGTCGTCCCAGTTGTTGACGGCCTCGACGATGGCGGTGCCCATCTGCACCGGGTCCTCGGCGCCGAAGATGCCCGAGCCGACGAAGATGCCGTCGCACTCGTGGTGCATCATCAGCGCGGCGTCGGCGGGCGTGGCGATGCCGCCGGCGGCGAAGTTGACCACGGGGAGCCGGCCCATCCCGGCCGTCTCGTGGACGAGAGCCGCGGGCGCCTCGTGCTCGCGCGCCCACTGCTCGCGTTCTTCGTGGGTCATGCCTTCGAGCCGCCGGATCGCGCCCTTGATGGTGCGCTGGTGGTGGACCGCCTGGTTCACGTCGCCGGTGCCGGCCTCGCCCTTGGTGCGGATCATGGCGGCGCCCTCGTCGATGCGGCGGAGCGCCTCCCCGAGGTCGCGGGCCCCGCAGACGAACGGTGCGGTGAAGTCCCGCTTGTCGATGTGGAAGGCGTCGTCGGCCGGCGTCAGGACCTCGGACTCGTCGATCATGTCCACGCCGACGGCTTCCAGGATCTCGGCCTCCTTGGTGTGGCCGATGCGGGCCTTCCCCATCACGGGGATCGAGACCTCGTCGATGATCTCGGCGACGTCCCCGGGGTCGGCCATCCGGGCGACGCCGCCGCGCTTCCGGATGTCTGCGGGGACGGCCTCCAGGGCCATCACGGCGACGGCGCCCGCGTCCTCGGCGATGCGCGCCTGCTCGCGGGAGACGACGTCCATGATGACGCCGCCCTTCTGCATCTTGGCGAACCCTCGTTTGACGAGCTCCGTGCCACGCCGGAGCTCCTCGAGGTCCGTCTCGGTCTCGGTCATGGGCCCGAATATGGGAGGGAACTACTTAATCCGTGGCATACCGTGACTGCGTCGCGGTCCGGACCGCGGGCCCGCGCCGCAACGGGGATGTTTTGGTGGTGGAGGCCGCGGTCGGCACATGGCAAGCCCGTCCAGCGCCGTCCGGGACGCGGCGGCCCGCGTGGTCGCGCTCGGCGGCGAGGTCCCGGAACGCGAGGACCTCCCGTGGTACGTCGCACCGCTCCCCGCCTGGATCGAGGACGTCGGGCTCTCGCTGGCGTGGCTCGTCGTCGCCATCAACCTCGCGGGGACCGCGTTCGGCTTCTACTACTACGGGTTCCAGTTCACCGTCGAACCGGTCGTGATGTGGCCGTTCGTCCCCGACTCGCCCGTCGCGACGCTGTTCATCGCCCTGAGCATCGCCGCCTGGAAGCTCGGCCACGAGCAGGAGTGGCTGAACGCGCTCGCGTTCTTCGGCTGTCTCAAGCTGGGCGTGTGGACGCCGTTCGTCCTGCTGGTGTTCTTCGACCACTGGTCGTACCTCCACCCCGCCATGTACAACTTCCTGCTCTGGAGCCACCTGGCGATGGCCGTCGAGGGGTTCGTCCTCTACCGCTACGCCGACTTCCCCGTCGGCGCGGTGTTCGTCGCCGTCCTCTGGTACGGCGCCAACGACGTCGTGGACTATTTCGTCCCGATCGTGGGCACGCCCCACCACACGCTGCTGCCCGTCCAGTCGATCGTCGGGGGCGTCCCCCAGCACGTCTCGCCCGCCCACGAGATCGCCGCGGCCGGCGCGGTCGTGCTGACGGTCCTGGCGACGTTCCTCGCGCTCGCGACGCGGGTGAAGAAACTCGAACGGCGACTGCGGGCAGACGGCTGAGCGCCGGTCAGCGCTGGAGGCTGTCCTCGCCCTCCAGGTGGGAGAGCAGCGCCGGGTGGAGCGGCCCGTTCGAGCCGAGCAGTTCGGCGCGCTTCTCGTCCTGATCGAGCCGGAGCCGGTAGTCGTTCCCGGCGGAGTCGGTGATCCGCGCGCCGGCGGCGCGGGCGACGACGAGCCCGGCGGCCACGTCCCAGGGGTAGGTGTCGTACTCCCAGACGGCGTCGGCGGTGCCGCTGGCGAGATAACAGAGGCTGAGCGCAGCCGAGCCGAGCCGCCGCACGCCGCGGGCCTCCTGGTAGAACCGCGAGAGGAAGGTGCCGTCGGGGTCGTACCCCGAGAGGAGCATGCTCTCGTCGAGGCTGTCGCGGTCGGTCGTCGAGAGCTTGTTCTCGTTCTCGTAGGCGTCGCCGCCGGCCGTCGCGCTGAACAGCTCGCCCGTCTCCGGGGCGAACACCACGCCCATCACCGGCTGCTCGTCTTCGAGGAGCGCGATCGAGATCGAGTAGTTGGGGTTGCCGTGCGCGAAGTTCCCGGTGCCGTCGAGCGGGTCGACGAGCCAGGTGTACTCGTTGCCCTCGCGCTGCTCGGACTCCTCGGAGCGGATGCCGTGGTCGGGGAACTCGTTCTCGATGACCGTCGAGATGATGTGGTCGGCCTGGTAGTCGGCCTCGGTGACGATGTCAGACTTGTCGGACTTGTAGCTGACCGACTCGACCTGGCCGTGGAGTTCGCGCAGCGGTTCGCCCGCGCTGCGGGCGGCCTCCTTCGCGATCTGGAGCGCGCGCTCGATCGTGTCCTGGGGCATCTCCGGCTCGCCGAGGTCGAGCGCCTCGCGGGGGCCGTGGTCGTCGCCGGCGCGGATCGACCAGCCCAGCTTGTTCGAGATGGCGGTGAAGAAGTGGTCGTCGTAGCTCGTCCGCACGATGTGGGCCGGGTTGGACGCGCCGGTGACGGTGACCACGTCGCCGCCCGAGAGGATGGTGTGGGTCCGGCCGCCGTCGACGAGCAGGTTCGCGCGGCCCTCGGTCACGACCGTCAGTTCGGTCGACTCGCCCACGACGAGCGGCCGGACGCCGAGACGGTGGGTGTGGAGCGGGACGACCTGCAACGCGAGGTTGTTCTTCGGGTAGTGGATCGGCCCGTCCGCGGACATCGAGATGCCGGTCGAGCCGGTCGGCGTAGAGATGGCGAGGCCCGTCCCCTCGTACTCGCCGACGTACTCGTCGTCGGCGAACAGGTGGAGGCGGGTGATCTTCCGCTCGACGGGGTTCTCCGGCGGGACGTGCTGGATCATCACGTCGTTGATACCCGTCGTCTCGGTTCCCTTCGCCGTCACCTGGAGCTGCTGGCGGTTGTCGACCGTCGACCGGCCGCGGATCGCCTCGGTGAGCGCGTCGTCGAGGTCGCTCGGCGAGACCCGGGCGAGGAAGGCCAGGGTCCCGGTGTTCACGCCGAGCAAGGGGATCCGCCTCGGGGCGAACACGCGAATGCCCTCCAGGAAGGTCCCGTCGCCGCCGAGCGTCACGCCGAGCGTCGCGCGCTTCTCGTCGTAGAGGTCGCTGATGTCCTCGCCCACCTCGGCGGTCTTGAGCGTCACGTCGCGGTCGTCGGTCCAGGATTCGAGCGCCGAGATCGCGCGATCGCTGTCCGGACTGGCGATCGTGATGATCTCCTCGGTCGTGGCTAGGCGGCGTCCATGCATAGGGAGGGTCGTACCGTCACGTCGGGCAAATAGTTTTGCATCCTGCAAGCGTATCGCACATCGAGAATGACAGTCGAAGCACTCGCACGAGAGAAGGTCGTATCGCTGAGCCCCGACGCCTCGATCACCGAGGCGGTGGCGCTGATGCGCGATCGCAACGTGGGGAGCATCGTCGTCGTCGACGACGGATCGCCCGCGGGCATCCTGACAGACCGCGACGTGGCGCTCGGGGCCATCGGCGACGACGTCGATCCCCGAACGCTGACCGTCGGGGAAGTGATGAGCGAGGACCTGCTGACCGTCGAACCCGGCACGGGCGTCCTCGACCTGATGCGGGAGATGGCCTCGGAGGGCGTCAGGCGCGTGCCCGTCGTCGAGGACGGCGAACTGCTCGGGATCGTCACGCTCGACGACCTCGTCGTGCTGTTGAGCATGGAACTCCAGAGCATGGCGAACCTCATCCGCGCGGAGTCGCCGCCCCACGAGGTGTCCGCGACGGACCTGTTCGGCTGACCGGTCAGGGCCGCCGGTCGGCCGCCGCGGAGAACCCGCGTGCGTCGTCGCCCGCGTGGGACCGAACCCACAGTTCGCCGATCCGGGAGAGCCGCGTCCGGTAGGACTTCCCCCGCGACTCCTGCTCGATGTACCCCTTCCCGCCCGGCCCCAGCCGGTCGACGTTGTAGATGACCTTCGAGCGGAAGGAGTCGGTGTACTCCTCGTTGAGTTCGCGAGCCAGCGTCTGTGCGAGTTCGCTCACCGACTCGAACTCGCCGTGCTCGCCGAGCGTGAACAGGATGAGCTCCTCGAACGGCTTGACGTTCGAGAAGGAGGCGACCGGCAACTCGATGATGTGGGACCCGTCGACCTCCTTGGCGCCGATGGTGGTCCCTCGTTCGTCGAACTCCGCGAGCAGGTCCGCGGCGCTCTCCAGACGCTGCTGGATTCGCTCGTCGGCCGCTCCCTCCGCGAGCAGGTCTTCGAGCAGCGCGACCTGCTCGCGGAGTTCCTCTGCGATCTCGGTCTCCAGGTACTTCTCGGGGACCGTGTAGTAGGTGTGGATGCGCTCGCGGTCCTCCTCGCGCTCGACCATGATGGAGTGGGCGGCGGTGGCGAACGCGAAGCTCACCGTCCGGGGCATCGAGGAGATGTTGACCCACACCTCGCCCTCGGCGTCCCCGTCCGGCTCCTCGTCCGTGCGACCCGCGTCGAGCTGGGCGTTGATGAGGTCGTAGGCCTGCTCGAAGGCGGCGTCGTAGTCGTAGACGTCCGCGACGACGAACCGCTCGGTCTCCGCCCCCAGGAGGTTCTGGAAGTCCTTCTCGAGTTTCGCGGCGAGGTTCCGCGAGTACTCGACGTTGGCCTCGCTCCCGACTGCGCCCTCGAGGAGGATGACGCGGTCGACGTCGAGCTGGTCCCGGACGAGCGGCGCGATGAGCCGGTCGTAGTCGAACCCGACCGGGACGATGTGGGTCTGCATACGTGTGGGGACGGCCCGGCGAATATAAAAACCATCAGCCGTCGCGCCGCGCGATTCCGCGGCGACACACGTCGTCGCCGCGCTGTGCGGGAGAACCGGCGGCCGGGAGCCCGGGGCGCCGCCGCCCGCTCCGCTTCGAGCGTGACCACGAACAGCAGTCCGAGCAGGAGCGTGACGAACCCGATCGCGACCGAGAGTCGCACGTCGTGTCTCGTGTGTGAACGCACGCGCGCAGCGACCGAACGTGGCGACGTCGGATCCCGACGACCGGGAATCGTGGTCGCGCCGGACCAGACCGCACCGGGAGAGGGGAGCGCTACGCGATGCCGATGTAGGCGTCCCGAACGTAGTCGTTGTTCTGGAACTCCTCTGCGGTCCCCTCCAGTTCGATCGTCCCCGTCTCGAGGAGGTAGAGCCGTTCCGCGTGGCGCATGGCGAACGAGGAGTTCTGCTCGGCCAGCAGGATCGTGAGTCCCTGGTCGCGCAGTTCCTCGATCGCGTCGCTGATGTCGTCGATGATGACGGGCGCCAGTCCCTGGGTCGGTTCGTCGAGCATGAGGAGGTCGGGGTCGGCCATCAGCGCCCGCCCGACGGCGAGCATCTGCTGTTCCCCGCCGCTCATGGTCTCTGCCTCCTGGTCGCGGCGCTCGTCGAGCCGGGGGAAGAGGTCGTAGACGAGGTCGAAGCGCTCCTGGACGCGGTCGTCGTCGTCGAGGCGGTGGCCGCCCATCGCGAGGTTCTCGTGGACCGAGAAGAACGGGAAGAGGTCGCGGTTCTCGGTGCAGTGGATCAGCCCCATGTCGACGATCTGGCGGTCGGACTTCTGGGCGAGGTTCTCGCCCTTGAACGTGATCGTCCCCTCGTAGGGGTGGAGACCGCTGATCGCGTTGAGCATCGTGGTCTTGCCCGCACCGTTCGGGCCGATCACGCTCACGATCTCGCCGCTGTCGACCGCGATCGAGACCCCGTCGAGCGCCTGGACGCGGTCGTAGTGGACGTCGAGGTCGTGGACCTCGAACAGCCGGTCGTCGGCCATTCAGTCCACCTCCCCGGTGGAGCCAGCGAGGTAGGCCTGCTGGACCTGGTGGTCGTCGGCGATCTCCTCGGGCGTCCCCTCGCTGAGCTTCTGGCCCTCGTTCAGTACGACGACGCGATCGACGAGTGGCATCAGTCCTTTCATGTTGTGGTCGACGATGACGATCGTGATCCCCGCGTCCCGGAAGGAGCGAATCTGCTCCGAGAGTTCGCGGATCTCCGCCTGGTTGAGCCCGGCGAACGGTTCGTCGAGCAACAGCGCGTCGGGGTCGGTCGCGAGCGCTTTCGCGATCTCGAGCCGGCGCGTGTCGGCGTGGGTCATCTCGCCCGGCAGCAGGTCGAGCTGGTCCTCGATGCCGACGCGGGCGGCGATCTCGCGGATCTCGTCGGTGGTGGCCCCGCCCCGGAACGCGAGCACGCTGTTGGGGAGCGTGAACACCTTGATGTTCCGGGCGGCGCTCATCGAGGGGATCGGATTCGAGTGCTGGGAGACCCGCGCCAGCCCCTCGTTGACGATGTCGTGGGTGTCCCAGCCCGTGACGTCGGTCCCGTGGAAGGTGACCTGGCCGCCGTCGGTGCGATAGGTGCCCATGATGCAGTTGAACACCGTGGTCTTGCCCGCACCGTTCGGGCCGATGAACCCGAGGATCTCGTCGCTGTTGACCTCGAAGGACAGCGAGTCGACCGCCACCAGCCCGCCGAACGTCTTCGTCAGGTCGGTCACGGTCATCACGTCGCCGTCTGCGCTCATCCGCGACCACCTCCGATCCGGGAGAAGTACCCGCGGAGACGGCCCGGGAGTTCGCTGACGTACGTCCCGATCCCCTCCTCGCCGATGTAGCCGAGGAAGCGCCAGAACCGCCTGAACAGCCCCTCGGGGCTGGAGACGATGATGACCAGGACGACGACCCACAGCGCGATCCACCGGGCGTTCGGGCCGAGGAAGATCCGGAAGAACGAGTCCCGGAGCAGGACGAGCAGGTACGCACCCGCGATCGGCCCGAGGATGGTTCCCATGCCGCCGATGACCGCCATCGCGATCATCTCGATGCTCCGGTCGGTGACGAGGAAGCTGGACAGCTGGACGTTGCCGTAGAAGTGCGCGAGCATCGTGCCGCCGATCCCCATGGCGACCGAACTGATGACGAAGCCCCAGATCTTGAACTTCGTCGTGTCGAGGCCGGCGGCCTCGACCGCCGGTTCGTTGTCGCGGATCGCCAGTAGAATCGTGCCGATGTTCGACTTGCTCACCAGCACGAGCCCGACGGCGATCAGGAGCATCGGGAACAGCGTCAGGTAGAACAGGTTGGTGTTGTTGTAGGACAGCACCGAGACGCCGCTGATGCCGAGTTCACCGTTGGTGTACTTCGAGAAGACGTACACGGCCTTGACCGCGAGCAGGACCGCGACGAAGGTGATCACCGAGAAGTACGGCCCTCGCAGGCGCAGCGACGGGACGCCGAACACGAGGCCGGCCACGACCGCCATCACCACGGACAGCGGGAAGGTGATGTAGATCGACATGTTCGGGTCGACGACGTAGATGAGGATGGCCGTGGTGTAGGCGGCCGTACCCGAGATGAACGAGTGCCCGAAGCTGATGTAGCCGGTGTGGCCGCTGATGATGTCCCAGCCCATCGCGAAGATGGCCCAGATGTTCGCGAAGGCAGCCACGTAGATGACGCTCTTACCCCATACCGGCAGCGTGAGCATGCCGAGGATCCAGATCACCAGCGCGGCGGTCTGGTACCGGTTCGCGTCGATCGCGGCGAGCATCGACTGAATCGTACCGCCGGACGTGACGCCGGCGGCTGCGGTTTCGTCACTCAAGGAACTCCCTCCCGAACAGACCCTGTGGGCGGATGAGGATGATCGCGATCAGCAGGGCGAACGAGAACATCCCGCGGAGGTTGGCCCCGCCCAGGGTCACGGTGATCGTCTGCAGGAACCCGATCAGGTACGCACCGACGATCGAGCCCTTGATGCTCCCGACGCCGCCGACCGTGACGATGACGAACGCGAGGCCCAGCGCCGTGACCCACATGGTGGGGCTCGTCGACTGGAGCGAGCCGATGAACACGCCCGCGAACCCGGCGAACGCGCCCGCGAGGAGCCACGCCACGCCGTTCACGTAGTCGACGTTGATCCCCGAGAGCCGCGCGCCCTTCTCAGTCATCGAGGTCGCCAGGACCGACTGCCCCGTCTCCGTGTAGCGCACGAACAGCCACAGCAGGGCCAGCGCGACCCACGAGAGCGCGAACGCCACGATCTGGTAGAGCCGGACGCGCGTGCCCGCGATCTGGATGCCGCCCGACACCATCGGTGCGAGGCTGCGCGGCGCGGTCGAGAACTGGACGACGAACAGCTGCTGGAGGATGATCGCGATCAGCAGCGTCGACAGGAACGTGATCACGACGTCGTCCTCGATGAACCGGACCAGCCCCTGATAGAGCACGTACGAGGCGATCCCCGCGACGACGATCGCCGCGACGAACGCCCCGATCTTCGGCAGGAACCGGTTCGAGACGAGATACGTGTAGGCGCCGATCATGAGCAGGGCGCCGTGCGACAGGTTCAGGACGCCGCGGAGTCCGTAGATCAGCGTGAATCCGATGGCGATCAGCGCGTAGACCGAACTGACCATCAGCCCCGTGACCAGTATTGACCCTATCTCGACCATGCTATCACGCCCTGACGTCGACTCGACGCGTCGCTCGCGCGGCGGTCCCGGGGGATGGAGACGGGGTGTGAGCCCCGGGAATCATCCCTGCATCCACGGGGGGACCTTGTGGTCGCCAGAGGCGAACTTCTCTGGCCAGACCCCGACTTTCGTCCCGCCGGTGCCGGCGATGCCGTTGCCGCCCTCGGCCTTCTGCCACTGGGTGACCGGGAACGGCGCCAGGTCGACGCCGGACTTCACGTCGTGGGGGTACTTCTCGCCCTTCCCGTAGAACTGGATCTGCCCGGCGACGCCCGTGTAGTCGGTCTTCTCCAGCGCCGCGACGATGTCGTCGAGGTTGTTCTTGTAGTCGGCCGTGCCGGCCTCCTCGACGGCGTTCTTGAAGATGAACATGGCGTCGTAGGTGCCAAAGCCCATGTACATCGGCGTCGTCGGCCGGGAGTCGTAGCGATCCTGGTAGGCCTTCCGGAACGGGATGGTCTTGTCCGTGACCGGAGCGAACCCGCCCGCGCCCGACTCGGAGGTCGTCTCGTAG
Source organism: Haloarculaceae archaeon (assembly GCA_042217375.1). Classification (GTDB taxonomy): domain Archaea; phylum Halobacteriota; class Halobacteria; order Halobacteriales; family Haloarculaceae; genus JBDGSV01. The sequence continues at coordinate 33,802 of JBDGSV010000059.1, forward strand.
AGGCAGCCGCCGTTGGTGTCACCCCAGTACTGGGGCGACATCGAGGCGACGTTGATCCCCTCCTGTGCGAAGGGGTACTGGTTCTCCCCCCACGTCGCGAGCATCGACGTGCCCGGGATGTGGGAGATGGCCTTGAGCATCACCTTCGCGCCCGACGACTCGACGGAGTCGAGGACGGGCGTGAAGTCCGAGGTGTCCGGTGCGATGCGCTTGTTCATCGTCACCTCGATGCCCTCGTCCTTGAGCGCCGGCGGCGTGAGGTCGGTGACCGGCTGGGTCCACGTGGCGTCCTCGACGACCACGGCCATCTTGTCCCAGCCGTGCTGGTTCTGCAGGAACTTGCCGTAGTTGGCCAGCTGCTTGGCCTGGAAGTCGGCGTTGACCGGGTTACACCGGAAGATGTTCTTGTAGAGGTCGTAGTTCTTCCCCACGTGGTCCTGGGTGATCTTCGGCGACGCCGACCCCGTGTCGATGAAGGGGACGTTGGCGTGTGCCACCCGGTCCTCGATGCCGAGCATGGTCTCGGAGGCGAACGTCCCCGAGAGCATCACGACGCCCTTGTCGACCATGTTCTGGACCAGGGTGTTGGTCTGGGAGGGGCTGAACTGGGTGTCGCCCTTCACGAGCTGGACCTCGCGGCCCATGATCCCCCCGTCCTCGTTGATCTTGTCCACGGCCATCTGGGCCGACCGCATCGACCCTTTCCCCATGTCGTGTTGGACGGGCGCGAGGTGGCCGACCTTGATCGGCTCGCTGCTGCCGCCACCCCCGTTGTTCCCGCCACCGCCGCCGCCGTTGTTCCCGCCACCGTTACCACCGCCGTTGCCGCCACCGTTCCCGCCGCCGTTGCCGAAGCAACCGGCCAGTCCAGTCGCGACAATACCTGCCCCGGACGCCTTCAACAGCGTGCGTCGAGAGGCGTTGGAGCGTCCATCTCGGTCAGAATTGGACATGTTCGGTCCCATAGCTACACTTCCATGGGTGCTATTGACTACCAACATATATACTTCATTGACGATAATCATTGATAATTGAGCGGGCACGTCGGTGGGGAGCGCCCTTCGCCGCTCTCGACGACCGACAACCGACCGACTGCGTGCGGGTGTGCGTACCAATCACACAGTCGATCGGCGGCCGCGCGACCGCGACCCCTTTGCGAGCCGTCTGGTTCGGAGAAGTAGAGGTCGAAAAGGACGCGACTGCGAGCCGATTCGACCGTTGATTCGTCTAGTCGGTTTCGCGACACTGCACGCAGGAGGGGAATTATCTATCGACACCCCCCCAAACGAAGGTCGTCGTCCCGGCCGGGGCAGGCCGGTCAGACCCCGAGGTGCCGTTCGAGGAGCGACTCGTCGGCGCGCAGTTCGGCCGGCGTCGACTCGGCGCGGACGCGGCCGTTCTCCAGGAGGTAGACCCGGTCGGCCAGGTCGAGCGCGAGGTCGACGTGCTGTTCGACGAGGACGATCGTGTACCCCTCGCCGGCCAGGTCGCGGACGGCGTCGCCGACCTCGGAGACGAGCGCGGGCATCAGGCCCTCGGTCGGTTCGTCCAGCAGGACGAGTTTCGGGTTGCGCACGAGCGCGCGCGCCATGGCGACCATCTGTTGCTCGCCGCCGGAGAGCGACCCGGCGCGCTGATCGAGGCGGCCGTCGAGTTGGGGGAACTGGTCGAGCAGCCTGGCCACCCGATCGGGGTCCCACGGGCCCGTGCCGGCGCCCATCTGCAGGTTCTCGCGCACCGTCAGGGCGGGAAAGAGGCGCCGGTCCTGTGGCACGTAGCCGACGCCGCGGTTCGCGACGGTCGACGGCGACGCGCCCGTGACGTCCTCGCCGTCGAGGACGATCCGGCCCGCCCGCGGCGGCGTCAGCCCCATCACCGAGCGGAGGAGCGTCGTCTTGCCCGCGCCGTTGCGCCCCAGGACGGCGACCACCTCGTCTGCCGCCGCCGACAGGCTCACGTCGAACAGGACGTGGCTCTTCCCGTAGTAGGTGTCGACGTGCTCGACGGCGAGCATCACGCCGTCGACCTCCCGAAGTAGACCTGCTGGACGCGCTCGTCCCCGCGGACGTCGTCCGGCGAGCCCTCGGCCAGGACCGCGCCCTGGTGGAGGACCGTCACGCGGTCGGCCAGCCCCATGACGACGTCGACGTCGTGCTCGACGAGCAGGATCGTGTGCTCGGTCCGGAGGTCGTCGATCAGGTCGCGGATCCGGGCGGTCTCGTCGGCGGCCAGGCCGGCCGTCGGTTCGTCCAGCAGGAGGAGGTCGGGGGCGGCGGCCAGCGCGACCGCGAGTTCGAGCGTCTTGGCGTCGGCGTGCGAGAGATCGGCGACGGGGACGTCGGCCCGGTCTGCCAGCCCGACCCGCGACAGCAGGTCGGCCACGGCGGCCAGGCCGGCCTCGTCGTCGCGGTAGCGCCGCACCGGCGAGAGCAGGCGTCGCTGGCCGTTCCGCGCGCCGAGGACGTTCTCGCGCACCGACAGCCCCGGGAAGAGCGTGGTCACCTGGAAGGCCCGGGCGACGCCGGCGCGGGCGCGCCGGTGGGCCGGCCAGCGGGTGACGTCCGTGCCGTCGAGGTACACCCGGCCCGACGACGGCGCGAGGTCGCCGGCGAGCAGGCGGAACAGCGTCGTCTTGCCCGCGCCGTTCGGCCCGATGAGCCCGCGGAGTTCTCCCCGGTCGACGGCGATGTCGACGCCGTCGACGGCGGTGAACTCGTCGAACCGCCTGGTGAGCCCCGCGGTCCTGAGTAGCGGGTCGCTACTCATCCGCGGACCCCTCCCCGTCGGCGATCCGATCGCGGACGGCGTCGCGGACGCGTCGGGCGAGGCCGAGCAGGCCCTCGGGTTCGAGGACGACGACCGCGACCAGGAGCGCGCCGACGAACAGCGGGTAGGCGTCGGTGAGTTCGCTGACGGCGTTCGCGGAGCCCTCGACGAGCGCGGCGCCGAGGACCGCGCCCACGAGCGTCGCGCGCCCGCCGACCAGCGTGTAGATGATGGGGTCGCCCGAGACCACGAGCGCGAAGTCGTCGGCGCTGACGAACCCCGCGACGTACGTCGAGAGCGCGCCGGCCAGCGCGGCGAACGCGCCGCTGACGACGAACGCCGCCAGCTTGTAGGCGGCGACGTTGTACCCGACCGCGCGGGCCCGGCGCTCGTTCTCGCGGACCAGCCGGAAGGCGAGGCCGACCTGCGAGGCGGCCAGTCGCCGGAGGACGGCGAGCGAGACCGCGAGCACGGCGAGGACGAAGTAGTAGCGCCCGAGCGGGTCGACGAGCGAGACGGACAGGCCGCCCAGCCGGAGCGGCGGGACGAGGACGGTGAGGCCGTCGGTGCCGCCGGTGAGGCCGGTCCAGGTCGTCGCGGCGAGGTGGGCGACGAGCGCGAGCAGGATGGTGACGATGACGAACCCGTGGGAGGCGACCCGGACCGCGACCACGCCGAGCACCACGGCGGCGACGCTGCCCGCGACCAGCGCGGCCAGGAGGCCGACGAGCGGACCGCCGCCCAGGGTCCGGAGCGCGAGCGTCGCGGCGTAGGCGCCGACGCCGAAGAACACCGAGTGGCCGATCGAGAGCTGGCCGGTGTAGCCGTAGAGGAGGTCGAAGGCGGCACCGAACAGGCCGAGCGCGAGGATCGAGGCCGCGAGGTACAGCCCGAACGGCCCGAGGACCAGCGGCGCGGCCGCGGCCGCGAGGAGCGCGACCGCCCAGCCGGCCCACTGCCAGCGGCCGTCGGTCGGGAGGCGGGTCACGTCGTCACCTCTCCGAACAGTCCCTCCGGCCGGACGAGGACGAAGGCGATCATCGCGACGAGCGTGAGGACGCGGGCCTCGACGGGCGGGACGGCGACGGTGGCCAGGTTCTCGACGAGCGCGTAGACGAGACTGGCCACCAGCACGCCGCGCATCGAGCCGAGGCCGCCGACGATGACCACGATGAACGCGACCGCGAGGACGTCCAGGCCCATCAGGTGGTTCGCGCTCACGATGGGGACGAGCAGGACGCCCGCGAGCGCGGCGAGGCCGGCGCCCAGCCCGAACGTGAACATGTAGACCCGCGAGGTGGGCACGCCCATGGCGGCGGCAGTCTCGCGGTCCTGCCGAACGCCGCGCATCCAGAGGCCGTGACGGGTCGACCGGAGGAAGAGGTGGAGGAGTCCGACCAGGCCGAGCGAGGCGAGCGCGACGAGGAGCCGGTACCCCGAGTAGGAGACGCCACCGATCGCGACGGTGACGTCGATCGGCGCCGGAACGGCCCGCGTTCCCGGCCCGAACCAGACGAGCGCGGCGTGCTCGAAGACGAGCATCAGCCCGAAGGTGGCGATCAGCGAGGTCGAGAGGTCGTCCTCGACCGGCCGGAGGACGAGCCGCTCGGTGGCGACGCCGAGCGCGCCGACCGCCAGCGGCGCGACCACGAGCGCGAGCAGGAAGCTCCCCGTCGCGCCGACGAGGACCGCGGTCGCGACTGCGCCCAGCATGTAGAGCGCGCCGTGAGACATGTTGACGACTTCGAGCAGGCCGAAGATCAGGTTCAGCCCCAGGGCGATGAGCGCGACTGCCAGCCCCCAGGTGAGCCCGTTCAACAGCGCGACCGCGAGACTGGGCATCAGAACGACTGCTGGGTGAGGTCCACTCTGGCCGGGAACGTCGTCTCGTCCGCCGCGCGCTTCTCCGCGACCGTGAGCGCGCCGTCCTGGATGCGTTCGACGAACATGTCCATGAACGCCTGGTGGTCCTGCCCCCGGAAGTACTTGGGCCCCTGCGGGTAGGCGTCGCTCGCTTCGACGGACGGCCCCTGCTCGAACCACTTCACGAACGCCTGGTGGTCGTCCGGCGACGTCCAGCCGGTCGCCTCGATCGCGTCGGCGATCCAGGAGAGCGCCTCGTAGGAGACGAAGTAGTGACCGCCGTTGAGCACCTGGTCGGTCTCGTCGACGCGCGCGACCGACCGGAGGTGGCGGTTGTACTCGTTGTCGAACTCCTCCAGGCGGCGGGGGAGCATCGTCACGTAGGCCGCGCCTTCGGCGCCCGCGCCGAGCGAACTGATGTCGACGCCCTCGACGGAGGCGATGGGGCCGAGCCGCGCGCCCGGAACGTCGAGTTGCGCGCTCTGGTCCAGGAAGTTGAGCGCCGACGACCCGATGAGCGCGTTGAACAGCACCTCGGTCCCGTCGGGGACGCGGTTGAGGTGCGAGGAGAGGTCGCTCGTCCCCACCTCCACGGGGATGGCCTGGAGGACCTCTCCGCCCTGCTTCTCGACGTGGGTTCTGATCGCCTGGAGGTACTGCTTCCCGAAGGAGTAGTTCTGGTAGACCACCGTCCACTTCTTCCCGAGGTTCGACAGCCCGTACTCGGTGGCGACGATGGCCGCCGAGGTGACGTTGTGGTTGTTCCGGACCACCCAGCGGTTGGCGTCCGAACCAGTGATCGACGGCGCCTCGCCGATCGGGAAGTACGGCGTCTGGAGCTGTTTCGCCAGCGGGTTGGTGGCGATGGAGACGCCCGAGGACTGGGAGCCGATGACGAAGTCGCAGTCGTTCTGCTGGGCGAGTTTGCGGAACGCCGCGACCCCCTGCTTCGAGGAGGTGGCGGTGTCCTCGACGAACAGTTTCACGTCGCGGCCGCCGATGCCGCCGTTCGAGTTCAATTCGTCGACGTACCCGCGCAGGACGCGACGGTGCCAGAAGCCGTAACTGGCCAGCGCGCCCGTCAAGTCGGCCTGCAGACCGACGCGGATCGGGTCGCGCCCCGGCGTCCCGGTCGGCGTGCCCTGCGTGCCCTGCGTGCCCTGCGAGCAACCGGCGAGTCCGGCGGCCCCGACGGCCCCGAGCCCCCGGAGCGCGTCGCGACGGGAGATACCAGTCATCGTCCACCCCAACCGTACCAGTGCACTTCGACGAACCGAACCATCGTTGGCGCCTGTTATCGACTCACCCACCTAAAAGTTACTAAACGGCAACAGACGGTGGTTTTGAAGGAATTTTCTCTTCAAAGCTGCGCGCCGGCCCGCACCACGCCAGCGGGTAGACGCGCCTTGTCGGGCCGCTCCGGGACTAATCCTCCGTTTCGAGACATGACGGGGCCGGGTCGCGGCGGCCCCCGGACCGACGGCGGCACTGCGTGCCGGCCGTCCCGCGGACTAGGCCGCACTTCCTGTCAGACAGACGTCTGGTCGGCGCGTGAACGAAGCGGACGCTTTTTGTCCGGAATCGTGGATGTGGACGCTCCGGAGAGCGATGTCACGACACGGCCCGGCCGCGGCAGACCAGCGGAGCGAGTTCGAGCGGCGGCTGGAGGAGGTGTCGTTCCTCGCCGGGTCGACCTGTCGCGTCCGGCTGCTGTCGGTCCTCGCCCGGCGGGGGCGTCTGACGCGCGACGAACTCCGGGATGTGGCCGACGCCTCGCGGACGACCGTCCAGCGGAACCTCGACGCGCTGGAGGAGCGGGGGTGGATCGCCAGTTCGGCCCGGGAGTACCGGGCCACGCCGTGTGGCGCTCTCGTCGTCGAAGAGCTGTGCGGCCTCCTGGAGACGGTCGGGGTCGCAGTCCAGTTGCAGACCGGCCTCCAGTGGCTGCCGCGCGGCGCACTCGACTTCGACCTCCGGCACCTGGCCGACGCGCGGGTGACCGTCGCCACCGCCAGCGACCCGTACGCGCCGGTCAACCGGTACGCACAGACGCTCGAAGCGGCCACCCGGTTCCGCGGCGTCGTCTCGTCGGTCGGGTTCGACGCGCTCCGCACTGTCGACGGGACCGCAGACAGGGACTGGACGGTCGTCCTCGACGCCGACGCGCTGGAGACGCTCCAGACGACCGCCGCGTACGCCGCGGCGTTCGCGTCGTCGGTCCAGGCGGAGAGCGTCGACCTCTACGTCTACGGCGGGGGCGTCCCGTTCTCGCTCGGCCTCGTCGACGGGCGGGTCGAGATCGGCGTCGAGGACGACGAGGGGATGCCGCGCGCGCTGATCGAGACCGAGTCCGAGCGCGTCAGGGAGTGGGCGGCGGAGACCGTCGCGGACTACCGCCAGCAGGCCGAGCGGTACGACCCGGCGGGCTGACACCGCCGGCCCCGTCGGGACGGTCGGCGGCCGCGTTCGTCCTCGCGGACAGTCGTCGACGCGGGCCGTGGTCCGGGACGCGGGCCGCACGCCGTGCGCCCCCCGAACGGCGTGCGACGCACACAGTAACGGCCGGGAACGTCGTCAGGCCCACAGACGTGAGTTCGAATGACGAGAGCGAGCGAGCGCCGGGCCCACGACGGGCCCCGGCTCCGACGTGCGGTGGCGGTGTGTCTCGCCCTGGCGACAGTCTGTAGCGCGTCGCTCGCCGGCGCCGCGGTCGCCGCACCCGGCGACGGGGGCCCGGCGGCGATCCCGGGTGCGGACCGCGATCCGGCGCTGGGTCAGGACGCGCCCCGGCAGCAGCAGTCGGCGCGCGAGGCGGCGCGGCGCGGCGTCGACCAGGCGGTCGAACTGGTCCAGTCCCAGGGCGTGTCGGTCACCCAGTCCCAGATCCAGGCGGCCAAACGCGGGGCCGTCGCGGCGGTCGAGCAGCGCCAGACCGTGACCGCCCGGCAGGCCCAGCGGGCCGCGTTCGGGGGCGCGCACGGGTCGCTCGTCCAGTCCCAGTCCGTCGAGGCAGCGCAGGTCCAGGCGGCCGTCCGGGGGAGCGTGACGGGCGCGCTCGGACAGGCCCAGTCCGTCCGGGCCACGCAGCTCCAGGCGGCGGCCTACGGCGCCGCGCACGGGTCGATCGCCCAGTCCCAGCGCGTCTCGGTCGAGCAGGTGCAGCTCGTGGCGGAGGGCGCGGCCGCGGGGGCCGCCCGCGGCGCCGGGAAGCGAGGCGTCTCGGCGGTGCCGAAGATCCAGGAGGCCGCACAGGGCGGGGCGTACGGAGCGCTCGACCGGGCGGGGGCGGTCCAGAAGGCCCGCGGCGCGGCCAGGGGGGCGGCGGAGGGCGCGCTCCAGCAGGTGCAGTCGGTCGACCTGAAGCAGGTGCAGGTGGCGGCGCTCGGCGGGGCGAAGGGCGGGATGGCACAGAGCCAGCGGGCGACGGTCAAGCAGGTCCAGGCGGCCAGTTTCGGCGGCGCGCACGGGGCCATCACCCAGAGCCAGCGGGTGACCATCGAACAGATCCAGGTGGCCGCGGCGGCCGCGGCGTCCGGGTCGCTCTCGCAGAGCCAGCGCGCGTCGGTCACGCAGATCCGGTCGGTCGCCCGCGGCGCGTGCGAGGGCGTGCTGACCCAGGTGACCCAGGTCCAGATCGTGACCGTCGTCCAGATACAGGTGTACGTCGAGTCGGCCGCCGCGGGTGCGGTGAAAGACGCCGTCGACCGGAGTCTGACCCGTGCGGGCGACGTCTACCGCATCTCGCGGCAGACGGGGGCGTCCCGGACCGTCCGGCGCGACGACTCGGACCGCGACGGGCTCGCCGACGACCAGGAGCGGCTGATCAGCACCGACCCGAACCGCGTCGACACCGACGGCGACGGCCTCAACGACGGCACGGAGGTGCTGGTCGAGCAGACCGACCCGCTGGCCGTCGACACCGACGGCGACGGCCTCCGCGACGGCGAGGAGGTGGCCCGCGGGACCGACCCCACCGACCCCGACACCGACGGGGACGGCCGCGACGACGGCCAGGAGGTCGCGGAGGGCTCGAACCCGCGCGACCCGAACGACCCGGCCCGGACCGACCGGGACCGCGACGGCCTCACCGACGACCAGGAGCGGCGGCGCGGGACCGACCCCACCGACCCCGACACGGACCGGGACCGGCTCCGCGACGGCGAGGAGGCCCGACTGTACGGCTCGAACCCGCTCCGGACCGACACCGACCGCGACGGCCTCGACGACGGCCGCGAGGTCGCACTCGACACGTCGCCGACCGACCCGGACACCGACGGCGACGGCATCACCGACGGCCGCGAGGTGGCCCGGGGGACCGACCCGCTCGATCCCGCCGACCCGGAGCCGCCCGACGCGGACGACGACGGCCTCGGCGACGACGCCGAGCGCCGGATCGGCACCGACCCCCGCGACCCGGACACCGACGGCGACGCGCTCCGCGACGGCCAGGAGGTCGAGCGGTTCACCGACCCGCTCGATCCGGACACCGACGGCGACGGCATCGCCGACGGCGCGGAGGTCGAGAACGGGACCGACCCGCTCGACCCGAACGACCCGGTCCAGACAGACACCGACGGCGACGGTCTCACCGACGAGAACGAGAGCGTCCTCGGGACGAACGCGACGAATCCCGACACCGACGGCGACGGCCTCGACGACGGGCAGGAGGTCGCGGCCGGGACCGACCCGCTCGACCCGAACGACCCGTCGCAGGTCCGGCCGCTGGCGGTGGCCGTCGCGTGCGAGAACGTCACCGTCACGAACCCGAACGGCCTGCCGGTGACGGTGACCGTCACGGACGCGGGCGGCGAGTCCCGGCGGCAGGGCGTCGCGGCGGGCGAGCGTCGGCAGGTGGTCGACGCCGCCGGGAACTACGCGCTCGCGGCGGCGACGGGCGACGGGACGACGGTGCCCCTGGCGAACGAGACCGCCTCGGTGCCGGCGTGCCCGGCGACCGCCCAGAGCCTCACCGTCGTCGAGGGCGACCGGAACGTCTCGCTGCGGAACGCGAACGACCGGCCCGTGACGGTCGCGGTGCGCCCGGAGACCGGCCCCGCGACGAACGTGACGGTCCCGGCCAACGGGAGCGCGGCCCCGGACCTCGCCCCCGGCACCTACACCCTCACCGCGGCGACCGAGGACGGCACGCTCGTCCCGCTCAACGGCGAGTCCGAACTGGTCGTGGCGGTCGGGCCGCCGGGAGAGGCGTCCGCCCGCGTCGAGAACGACACCCTCACCATCGAGAATCCCGGTGAGGCGCCTCTCACGGCCACGATCGCCGACGAGACCGGCGGCGAGCAGACGCTCGTCGTCCCGGCCGGCGGGAACGCGACCGCGACGCTCGCGCCCGGGGACTACACACTCACCGCCACCGCCGCGAACGAGACCGTCCCCGTGAACGGGAACGACTCCTTCGCCTTCCGGATCGAGGCGACCGGCTCGCCGACCCCGACTGGTTCGCCGACCCCGACCGGCTCACCGACGCCGCCCGGTTCGCCGACGCCGACTGGCCTGAACGCCACCGTCGCGAACGAGACCCTCACGCTCCGGAACCCCGGCGAGGCGAGCGTCTCCGCGACGCTCGCCAACCAGACCGCGACCGTGGCGCAGTTCGACGTCCCGGCCGGCGGCAACCAGACGGTCGCCGAGCTCCCGCCCGGGAACTACTCCCTGACCGCCACCGCAGGAAACGAGACCGTCCCCGTGAACGGGAACGACTCCTTCGCCTTCCGGATCGCGGCGCCGCCCGAGGTCCGGGACCTCACGGCGACCGTCGCCGACGGCGCGCTCACCGTCGAGAACCCGAACGACGCCGCCGCGGTGGCGAACGTCTCCAACGCGACCGGTCCCGTCCGGTCGCTGTCCGTCCCGGCCGGTGAGAACGCGACCGCGACGCTCGCGCCCGGGAATTACACCCTCGTCGCCACGGTCGGGAACGCGTCCGCTCCGGTGAACGGCGACGACACCTTCGCGTTCCGGATCGAGGCGACCGGGTCACCGACTCCGACTGGCTCGCCGACCACGACCAGTTCACCAACGCCGACCACGACCAGTTCACCAACGCCGACCACGACCAGTTCACCAACGCCGGCTGGCTCGCCGACTCCGACCGTCTCGCCAGCCTCGACCGGGCTGAACGCTACCGTCGAGAACGAGACCCTCACCGTCGAGAACCCGAACGAGGTCCCGGCGTCGCTGACCGTCGCCGGCGAGTCGGGGACGAACGAGTCCGTGGCGGTGCCGGCGCGCGACCGGGTCGCGGTGTCGCTGGCGCCCGGGAACTACACCCTCACCGCCACCGCCGGCGGCCGGACCGTCCCGGTGAACGGGAACGCGTCGGCCACGGTGACGGTCGCGAACCGGAGCGCGGTGGACGCCGACGGCGACGGCCTCGACGCCGGGCGGGAGGCCAGCCTCGGCACCGATCCGCGGGACCCGGACACCGACCGCGACGGCCTCGACGACGGCGAAGAGGTCGCGGCCGGGACCGACCCGCGCTCCCCCGACACGGACCGGGACGCCCGGACGGACGGCGAGGAGGTCAGAGCGGGCACCGACCCGCTCGACCGGGACGACCCGGGGTTCGTCGATCCCGAGCGCTACGGCGCCGACCCGGACGATCCGGGCCGGACCATCGTCTGGCGCAACCCGGCGGACCCGAACGCGACCGTCGAGGAGCCGGTACTCGTCGACTCGGCGGCGATCGAGGCGCTGGTTCGCGAGCGGGTGAACGAGGCGCGGACCCGGGCAGGGCTGGCGCCGCTGTCGGGCAACGACTCGATGGCCTCGGTCGCCCGGGCGCACAGCGCAGACATGGCCCACCGGGGGTTCTTCGGGCGCGTCAACCCGGACGGCGAGGGGCCGTTCGAGGGCGCCAGCCCCGGCGCCACGGGCCGCTACCCCGACGCGGTCGACGACCCCGAGTGCGTGGCCTACGAGGAGGCGATCGGGCGGCTGTCGGGCCCGGCGGCCACCGACGAGGAGTACGCTGACCGGATCGTCGGCGCGTGGCTCGACAGCGAGGAGAACCGGTCTGCGCTGCTCGGCGAGCGGTCGACCCTGACCGGCGTCGGCGTCTACCTGACCGAGGACGACGACGGCGGCGCGTCGCTGTGGGTCACGCAGGACGTCTGCGCAGTGGCGACGACGACCCCCACCCCGAACGAGACGCTGACCGCCGCGCCGCCGTCCCCGGCGTCGCCGACGCCACTCTCGCCGTCCCCAGCGTCGCCGACGCCACTCTCGCCGTCCCCATCGGGAACGGAGACGGCGGCGACCGCGACCGGGACGCCGTTCCCGACGGCGATTCCGTTCCCGACGGCGTCGCCCACGGCCACGCTGGCGCTGCCCTCCCGGACGGCGTCGCCGACCGCGACGCTCCCGCCGCTCACGGGCGGGACGGGCGCCTCGCTCCCCGGACCGGTGGGACCGCTCGCCGTCCTCGCAGCGCTCGGGGCGCTGGTGGCGCGCCGGACGCGGTGACGGGAGTCAGTAGACCCGGCGCCCGTCCGGGACCGGTCGCTCGGGTCGGAGGTGGACGACGCCGCCGTCGCCGTCGTCGACGCCGGTGACGAGGCACTGGCTCTCGAACCCGGCGACGTTCACAGTCCCGAGGTTCACGACGGCGACGACCTGCGAGCCCACGAGGTCCTTCGGGTCGTAGTTCTCGGTGAGGCCAGCCGCCGACTGGCGGGTCTCGGTCCCGAAGTCGACGGTCAGCCGGTAGAGGTCCTTCCGGGCCTCCGGGAACGGGTCGGCGCTCGTGACCGTGCCGATCCGCATCTCGACGTCCTCGAGGAAGGTCGCGGGGTCGACGTCGGGGTCATCGAATCCCATGACGGTGGCAGAACCGGCACCGCCAAAGTCGCTCCGGCCGGCGGCGTCGCCGCCGGACTCCCGGTGCCGCATAGTTTATGAGTTCCACGGCGTCATCTATTCACGTATCCATGACACCGCTCATGGGCTCATCATCCAGCCCCTCGCCGGGGCAGTTCACCAATGCAGGATACGTCCAAATACCTCATTCACGCGGACATCACGGCCGACGGGGTCGTCGAACGGAGCGACGTCGTCGGCGCCATCTTCGGACAGACGGAGGGACTCCTCGGGGACGACCTCGATCTCCGGGACCTCCAGGACGCCTCGAAGGTCGGCCGGATCGACGTCGAGATCGACTCGGAGAACGGTCAGTCGTTCGGTGAGGTCACCATCGCCAGCGGCCTCGACAAGGTCGAGACGGCCATCCTCGCGGCCGCGCTGGAGACGATCGACCGCATCGGGCCGTGCCGGGCGAAGCTCGTCGTCTCCGACGTCGAGGACGTCCGGACGGCCAAGCGCCGCGAAGTCGTCGAGCGCGCGAAGACGCTGCTGACCGACGCCTTCGACGGCGACGTGATGACCTCCGAGGACATCGTCGAGGAGGTCCGCCAGTCGGTCCGCGTCGAGGACATCACCGAGTACGAGGGCTACCCAGCCGGACCGCGGGTCGCAGACAGCGACGCAATCATCGTCGTCGAGGGGCGCGCGGACGTGCTGACGCTCCTCCAGTACGGCGTCAAGAACGCCGTCGCCGTCGAGGGGACGAACGTCCCCGAGGAGGTGGCCGCGCTCACCGAGGACCGCACGGTCACCGCGTTCCTCGACGGCGACCGCGGCGGCGAACTCATCCTCAAGGAACTGTCGCAGGTCGGCGACATCGACTACGTCGCGCTCGCGCCGCCGAACCGCTCGGTCGAGGACCTGAACCGCCACGAGGTGATGGCCGCGCTCCGCGAGAAGGTCCCCTACGAGGCCGTCGCGGGCGCGGACGGCCCACAGCAGGTGGCGGCGACCGACGGCAGCACCCAGCCGGCGCCGGTGACCGACGCCGCGTCGGTCGACGCCGAGGCGCCCGCGGAGCCCGACGCCCCGGGCGCCGGGCAGGAGGACGCGGCCGTCGAGGAGACGGCGGAAGACGCCGCAACGGACGAAGCCGAGGCCGAACCCGAGACCGAGCCGTCGACGCTCCGCGAGCACGTCCGCGCCGTCGTCGAGCGCGGGACCGGCACCGTCCGCCTCCTCGGCCCCGAGTACGGCGTGCTCGCCGAGGGGCCGGTCGACGAGGCCTTCGACCTCGTCCGCGACGCCGAGCAGGTCCCGGCCGCGGTCGTCCTCGACGGGACGCTCACCCAGCGGGTGCTCGACGTGGCCGCCCAGCGCGGCGTCGACCAGCTCGTCGCTCGCGAGGAGGGCGAGTTCGTCAAGAAGCCGGCGAGCGTCCGCACCCGGACCGCCGATCGGCTACTCGCCGTCCCGGACCAGGAGTAGCCCGTCGCCGGCTGCGAAGCGGTCCGGGAGCCGCTCGCGCACCTCGAACCCGCGCGCCTCGTAGAAGCGTCTGGCGCGCTCGTCGGCGGCGCGGACGACCACCCGGACGGTCCCCGCGCGGTCGAGAACCGCCGAGAGCAGCGCCGACCCGTGGCCCTCTCCCCGGTGGGCGGGAGCGACGACCAGCTCCGCGAGGTACGCGGCCTGCGGCCCGGGGACGACGAGCGCGTAGCCCACGACGACACCGCCGTCGGTGACCACGAGCGCGGTGAGCGCGTCGCCGTCGAGGGCGGCGGCCAGCAGGTCCGGGGCGGGCTCCGCGAGCGTGGCCTGGACGGCGGCGAGCCGGTCGCGGTCGGCGGGAGTCGCTGGGCGAACCGGCATCGTCAGGGCAGGCCGAGCGCCACGGCGAGCGCGGCGGCGACGACGGCGGCCGACGCGGTCGCCACCAGGTTCACGCCCTGGTTGTCGAGGACGCCGCCCTCCAGGGTGGCACCGAGGACGCTGTCGATCGTCATGCCGGCGAAGCCGGCGACGACGACCACCGCGACGCCCGGCGGCGAGAGCGCGAAGAAGGGGAGGGCGACGGCCGCGATCAGGACGGCGCCGAGCAGGCCGGCGACCTCGCCCTGCCAGGTGACGGCCCCGTCGGTCCCGGGGTCGACGGGGCGGAGCGTCGTGACCAGCCGGGGGTCGTCGTACAGGCCGCCGATTTCGCTGGAGAAGGTGTCGCTCATGGCGGCCGCCACCGAGCCGGTGAACGCGAACAGGAACACCAGGGGGTCGACGCCCAGGCGGGCGCTGGCGGCGAATCCGAGCACTGCGACCACCGCGGCCGCCGAGTTGGCGAGGACGTTGCCGCTGGATCGGGCGCCCTCGTTCTCCTGGGCCACGCCGCGGGCCAGTTTCTCCTCGTAGCGGAACTTCGAGCTCAGGCCGCCGAACGCGAAGAAGGCGATGAGGACGGCGAACCAGCCGTAGCCGCCGAGGACGACCGCGAGGAGCGCACAGAAGACGCCGGTGAGCATTCCCGTCACGGAGGCGGCGCCGATGGCGTAGGCGACCGCGCCGAACCCGACCGCGAGCGCGAGCCCGATCGCGAGCCGGTCGGTGGGGACGAGCGCACCCGCGCCGGACGCGCCGAGCGAGAGGTCGGCCAGCAGCCACAGCAGGAGCCCGACCGACAGCAGGACCAGCGGGTCGTCGCGCTCGAAGAGCACCGACCTGAGCAGGGCCGCCAGGAGCGCGCCGCTGACGGCCAGGAAGACGGCCAGCGGCAGGTCGAGGCGCGCCGGCGTGGCGGCCACGAGCTGCGACGCCACGAGCGTCCCGGCGACGGCCGCGAGCGCGCCCACGACGGTGAACGCGACCACGGGGAGCACCGGGGCGCTCGTCAGCGAGCGGGCGACCTGCTGGGCCAGGTTGCCGTAGGCGAGCAGGAGGACGCTGCCGAGGAACACGCCGATCGGGAGGCCGAACCGGGTGGTGAGGAGCGCGAGCCCGGCGATCGAGAGCGCGTAGCCGGCCAGCCCGTAGAGGCGACCCTCTTCGTAGTCGCCGGGGCGCGCGAACAGGTCGAACAGCCGGCCCTGGCCGACGACGTAGATGGAGAGACCGGCGAGCAGGAGGAACGGCGCGATGGCGGCGGCAGTCAGGAGCGGCGGGGCGAGTCGACCGACGAGCGCCGGCACCAGCAGGGCGATCGTTCCCACGGCCGCGAACGCCGCCGCGCGACTGATGCGGAGGTCGGCACCTCCGGTGTCGCTCGGCGAAGTCCCCGTCACGTTCCGCCCTACCCCCGAGGACCACTTAACTTGACGGGTCACGCCGACGGCCGCGCTCGGGTCGTTCGAGCGCCCTGCGGCGGATGTGGCGGGAACGGACCGTCGAGACTGGGGTCGCTTCGAAGCGTTTTTGCGGGGCCCGGGGGAACGGCCGGGCATGGACGTCGAGCGGGAGACGGTCGTCGAGGTCGTCGCCTCCATCATCGCCGTCGGACTGTTCGTCGCGGTGATCGTCGGCATCGGCGTCGCCTACAGTGGAGGCGCCGACTTCACCGACCAGGGCGCGCTCGCGCTCGTCGTGGCCATCGCCGGCTTCGTGCTCGCGATGGCCGGCGTCGGGTACTTTCTCGCCGGCCGCTGAGCGCTACGCCTCGGTGCGCTCGCGCCAGTCGTCGTAGTCGTCGGCCCGGTCGAGCGCCGTCTCGTAGTACGCGAGCGGGTGGGCGATCGTCTCACAGAGGTCGTCGCGGTCGACGCAGAGCCCGTAGGCCTGCATCGTCGTACAGGAGGGCGGCGCGTACTCCGCCGGCCCGGTCTCGTCGCGGACGTGCCGCGCCTGCGAGCGGACCGCCTCCGCGTCGAGTGCCGGCGTCGATCCGACGAACGCCGCGACCTCGTCGGGCCGCAACCCGACGTTGGCGAGGAAGGCGACGAGCACGAACTGTGCGCGGTGGTCGAGGTCCTCGCCGGCCCGGGCCCGGTCGAGGAGCGCCGCCACGCACGGCGGGAACTGGTCGGGGACGACCGCGTCTATCTCCCGGGTCAGGTCGAGGTCGGCGAGCAGGTCGCGCACCGCCACCAGTTCGGACTGGAGTTCCGCGGCGATGGCATCGGGCACCTCGAAGGGGAGGCCGTCGCGCACCCGGCGCTCGACGGCGACCGCTAGCAGGTCGAACAGCTCCTCGCGCGAGACGGGGAGCGACCCGTCGGCGAGCGCGCGGTTCACCAGCCGCCACTGGTCGGCAGACAGGTCGGCCGCGAGCGGCAGGTAGGCCGTGACCGCCAGGTCGTAGACCACGTCGCCCGCGTCCGTCGTGCGCTCCCGGGTGGCGTCCGCGAGGTCGAACTCCGCGAGGAGGTCGGCCAGCCCGACCGCGCCCTGGTCGGCGCTCCGGAGCGCGTCCCGCTCTGCGTCCTCGCGGAGCCGGGCGACGGCCGTCCGGGCCTCGGCGCTGGCGTACCGTCGGGTCAGGGCGGGCTGGTCGACCAGCGAGACGAGCACGCGCGCCACCGGATAGGAGAGCAGTTCCGCGCGCGGCTGGCGGTGCGGGTCGCCGATCCGGCCCTCGTTGACGGCGCGCTCGACCCGGTCGAAGCCGCGCTCGACGGCCGGGTCGCCCGAGGCGACCAGCGCCGCGAGGTCGACGTCCGCCTGCCGGACCGTCTCCCGTGCCTCCGCGAGGAACGGGTAGCGCGCGTGGCGTCGCTGCACACCACCCGTACGTGGCGCGGCGGACTTGAATGTAGCACACTCCGCGCGGCCGCGCGTTCGAGAGGGTTTTCCGCGCAGGCGCCGTGGATTCGGGGGTGGACCCACACGACGTCCGTCAGGGCTGGGCCGACCGGTCGGGCGAATACTCGCCGGCGTACTACGCCTACTACGGCGCGAACGAGACGAGCGACCTGCTCCGCGAGCGGTTCGACGCCGTGCTGGATCCGGACGCCGCGATCCTGGAGGTGGGGTGCAGTTCCGGCCGGCACCTGGCGCACCTCTACGAGCACGGCTACGAGAACCTCACCGGCATCGACCTCAACGCGGACGCGTTCGACGTGATGGCCGAGACCTACCCCGCGCTCGCCGACGCCGTGACGTTCTACGCCGGCGACGCGAGCAGAGTGGTCGCGACCTTCGAGGACGACCGGTTCGACGCCGTCTTCTCCGTCGAGGCGCTCCAGCACTTCCACCCGGACGAGGGACTGGTGTTCGCCGACCTCGCGCGCGTGGCCGCCGACCGCCTCGTGACCGTCGAGAACGAGGGCGACGACGAGGAGGTGAACTACGTCCGCGACGACGTCCCGCTCTACCACCGCGACTGGGAGCGCGTGTTCACCTCGCTGGGGCTCACGCAGGTGACCTCGCGACCGGCGGGCCGGGACACCTACCGGGAGTTCCGACCCGCCTGACCGGTCACGTGCGCGCCGCCTCCAGGTCGGCCGCGGCGGCCGCGCGCACGTCCGCGGGTGAGATCGGGGCGTCGACCCACGCCGGGAGGCGCCGGGCCTCGCCCGGGGCGACGGCGTCGGCGTAGGCCGCGACCTGCTCGCGTTCGGCCGCGGGGTCGTAGTCGAAGCCGTTGAACGCGGCGTCGGCGGCGTACTGCCGGACGAGGCGATCGGCCGCCTCCCGGTACCGGTCGGGCAGCGTGTCGTAGCCCGGGTCGACGCCGTGGTCCTCGACCACCGCGAACAGGGCGGCCCCGACCTGGTCGGCCATGTCCGAGAGCCCGCTCGGCCCGGCGACCGAGCGGTGGTCGTGGCGGTGAATCCCGAGGTCGACCTGGGCGGAGTCGGCGAAGCCGGCGGTCCGGAAGGCGTCGCCGAGAGTGGCCACCTCGAGTCCCCAGCCGCGCGGCGGTCGGAGCCGACGGACCACCTCGGCGGTGGCGGCGAACTCCCCGGCGAGCGCGTAGCGGAAGGCGTCGAGGTAGGACAGGACGGGCGCGTCGTTGGCGTCGGCCAGCGCGCGGAGCAGGGGGGCCACGAACAGCCGGAACAGCCGCCCGTAGAGGTGGCCGTCCTCGACCCGGGCGTAGTACCCCTTCGCGAACCGGTAGTCGCGCCTGAGCGGGAACAGGAGCCGGGGGACGTGTGCGGCCGAGTACGAGCGCGCGTCGGCGTCGTGGACGGCGACGAGGTCGGCCGCCGCCGCGGCTGCGCCGAGCGCGAGCCAGACGTCCCGGCCCTTCCCGCGGTCGCCGTTCAGCCCGGCGTCGGCGAGCGTCTCCGTCAGGCGCGGGCCGTCGCACCACAGCGTCTCCAGGGGGAGGTCGTACCCGGTGAGCCAGTCGGCCACGTCGGCGACCCGGTCCGGGTCCGAGCGGAGCGCCACAACCACGTGCGCGGGGGCGACCCGCTCCAGCGTCGAGAGGACGTGATCGGCCGCGAGGGTGGCGTGTTCGCGCTCGGTCATCGGCACCACGACCGCCGCGCGGTCGACCGGGGCGTCCGGCACGGGGTCGGCGAGGTCGTGGAGGGTCGTCACCCGTTCCTGGACGTACTCCATCACCGGAGGCGAAGGGTGCGAGCGGGAAAAGTCCGGTCCTCTCGGCGGGTCGTGCCGCCGCGTCAGACGGGCGTCTGCCGGGGGTTCATGGCCGTGTGCACACATCACACGAAGGGCATGAGTACGGAGGACCGATTCGACCGGCAGATCGAACGGCTGGTCGAGCGCTACGACGGACGGGTCGACTACGAGGAGATGGAACTCATCCTCCAGCGCCACGCGCAGGCGGCCCGAGCGCGCCGGGACGACGCGCTCGCGACGCGCGAGGAGCGCGAACAGGACACCTGAGACGGTCAGCCGTCGGGCAGGCGGCCGGTGCGCCAGAGCACCACCAGCACCGCGAGGACGCCGACCAGCCCGAGCGCGAACGCCCGGAAGACGTCGTCGTAGACCACGCCGCGAGCCACCAGCGCGCCGACCGCCGAACTCCCCGTCGCCTGGACGACCATCATGCTGGCGCTGTAGGCGGCGTAGGCGCTGGCGCGGTGGTGGTCGGGCAGCGCGCCGAGCAGGTAGGCGTCCATCGCCGGGAACAGCCCGTGGACGACGTACCCGAGGACGAGGCTGACCGCGAGGAGCGCGGCCAGCCCGGAGACGCTCGTGAGCGCGACCAGGCAGACGACGAACCCGGCGACGATGGCGAGCATCAGCGGCACCAGCGGGAACCGATCGGCCAGCCGGCCGGTCACCAGGAACGCCGGGACGCCGGCCCCGAACACGACGGTGAGCAGCGTCCGGGCCGTCGCGGCGGTCACGCCCTTGACCAGCAGGTAGGAGACGTAGAAGTTGAACAGCCCGTTCCAGACGAAACTGACGGCGCCGATGACGGCGACGCCCGTCGCGATCAGCCGCCACTGGCTCCGCACCGCGGCGAGGAGGTCGCGGTCGCCGGTGCCGGCGTCGGGCATGGTGGCGCCGCGCGTGGCCAGCGCCGTCGCCACCGTGACGAGCGCGGCGAGGACCGCGATGGCGTGGAAGGCGGTGCGCCAGTCCCCGAGCGCGAGCACCGCGGTCACGGCGAGGGGCGCGCCGACGGCGGCGAGCTGGCTCGCCATCCCGTGGACGCCGAGCGCGGATCCCACGCGGTCGGGGAACAGCTCGCTCACCAGCGGGTTGGCCGCGATGAAGTACGTCCCGCTGGCGAGCCCCATCAGGAGCGCGCCGCCGGCCAGCGCCGGCACCGAGGGCGCGCTCGCGGTGGCGAGCGCGGCGACGGTGAGCACGGCCCCCGAGCCGACCACGACGTAGTGGCGCGGGACCTTCGTGAGGAGATAGCCCGTGGGGAGCCGGGGGAGCGCACTCCCGAGCCAGGCGGCGGTCGCGACGGGGCCGAGCGCGGCCGCGGTGACGCCGAAGTCGGCCGCCAGCGGTTCGAGCAGCGGCGCGAACACGATGCGCGCGAGGTTGACGAGAAACACCAGCCCGAGCAGCGATCCGAACAGACGACGGCGCGACACGACCGGGCTTCCGCGGCGGCGGTGTCAAGGCTTGCGAAGTCCCGGCGCCCGACCGGAGGAACGGGCAGCCGAGTGGAACGCAAGCCGCGCCAAGCGTAGCCAAAGCTGGCGAACTGAGTTAGGCCGCCGGAGAGACGTGTACCCGATGGACACCAACGCCACGTCCCGGAGGCAGGCCCTCGCGCTGTCGGGAGCGGCGCTGGCGGGCGCGCTCGCCGGCTGTCTCGCGCCGACCGATCGGTCGGCGCCGGCCCAGGCCGACGACGCGACCGACGACGCGAGCGTCTACACCCGGGTCTACCGCGAGACGGTCGGCTCCGTCGTCCTCGTCCAGACTGACGACGGTCAGGGGAGCGGGTTCGTCGTCGACGGCCAGCACCTCCTCACGAACTACCACGTCGTGGCCGGTGCGCAGTCGGTCCAGGTGCGGTTCCGGGAGGGCGAGTGGCGGCCCGGGCGGGCGGTCGGCAGCGACGCCTACAGCGACCTGGCGGTCGTCTCGGTTCCCGACCGCCCCGAGTACGCGCGTCCGCTCGCGTTCCAGACCGATCCGACGGTCGGGCAGGAGGTGGTCGTCCTCGGGAACCCGTTCGGCCTCGACGGGACGCTCACCACGGGCGTCGTCAGCGGCGTCAACCGGGCGATTCCCAGCCCGGCGGGGTACACCATCCCCGACGCGGTCCAGACCGACGCGGCGGTCAACCCGGGGAACAGCGGCGGACCGATCGTCTCGCTCGCGGGCGACGTGCTGGCGGTCGTCAACTCCGGCGGCGGCGACAACGTCGCGTTCGGCATCTCGGCGGCGCTCGCCCGGCGGGTCGTGCCCGCGCTGATCGAGTCGGGCACCTACGACCACCCGTACCTGGGCGCCTCGTTCGTCGACGTGACGCCGGCGATCGCCGCGGCCAACGGACTGGACCCCGCGCAGGGCATCGTGGTCGTCGAGGTCGTCGAGGGCGGGCCGGCCGACGGCGCGCTGCGACCGAGCCAGGGGTCGGCCGTGGTCGGCGGCCGGCAGCTCCCGGTCGGGGGCGACGTGGTCGTCGCGATCGACGACGAGCGGGTCAAGACGCTCGAAGACCTCTCCAGTCACCTCGCGCTCCAGACGCGGCCGGGAGACGCGACGACGCTCACGGTGCTCCGCGACGGCGAGCCGCGGTCGGTCGAGGTGCGGCTCGGGACGCGGCCGCGACCGGGCTGACTACTCGAACACCTGGTCGAAGGTGTTCGCGCCGAGCGGCGCGAACGTGCCGGCGCGGACGTCCTCGGCGACGTGGGCGGGCGACCCCATCCCCACCAGCGCGGCGGTCACGCCGGGCGCCGAGCGCGCGAAGTTGATGGCCTTCTGGGCGCGCGTCTCGCCGGCCACCACGTCCGCGACGGCGTCGGGCATCTCCCGCGCGAGGTCGCCCTGTGCGACGCTGGCGCTGGTGAAGACGTTCAGGCCGGCGTCGGCCGCGAACCAGAGCGCGCTCTGGCGGCCGTCGACGGCCGGGTGGGACTCGACGGTGAACGCGTCGGCCATCGAGACGTTGAACGGGAGCTGGACGGCCCGGAAGTGCGTGCCCGTCGAGCCGGCCGCCTTCGCCGCCGAGCGCGCCCGGGACGCCACCTCCGGGAGCGAGAGGTAGGCGGGGTGGTCCTCGGGGACGCGGAAGCACTCCCAGGAGGCGACGCCGTAGTGGTCGAGGTCGCCGTCCTGGGCGCGTTCCTCCAGGCGCACGAAGGTCGCCTCCAGCCGGTCGTAGACCGTCTCGCGGTCGAACTGCTCCAGCTGCGTCTCGGGGTTGTGGACGTAGTAGCAGTCGATCCGGTCAAGTCCGAGGTTGTCGAGCGAGCGGTCGAGCAGCGCCTCGACGAAGTCCGGCGCGATGCAGTTGCCCCGCACTAGGTCGTCGGGGTCGACCAGTCCCGGGTCGACGAACTCCTCGCGGACGTACGCGCCGGGGTCGTCGGGGCGGTCGCCGTCGAACGGGACGAATCCGCCCTTGGTCGCGACCAGGACGGCGTCGCGCTCGACGTCGGCCGCGCGGAGCGCCTCGCCGACGACGCGCTCGGAGCGCTGGCAGCGGTAGTTGACGGCGGTGTCGAGGACGTTCACGCCCGACTCCAGGGCCGCGACGAGCGCCTCGCGGTAGCGCTCGTCCACCTCGTCGGTCGGCGCGCCGAGGTACGTCCCGGCGCCGATGCTGGAGACGACGCCGTCTCCGAACCGCCGGAAGTAGGTGCGCGCGAACTCCGCGTCCTCGAACCGGTCGCGGTAGTCCCACGTCGCCGCCTTCGTGACCATGTGCGGGGTTGGTGACGGGGCGCCTTATACCGTCGGACCTCGGCCTACAGGTCGCCCGCGAGCGCGTCGAACAGTGCCTCCCGGAGTTCGTCGCGCGAGACGCCGTTGCCGGGGCCGATGCCAGCCATGTGGTCGAGCGAGCACTGGCCGCCGCCCATCCGGGAGTGGCCGCCGGCCTCCGCCATCGGGATGTCGTCGACGACGGACTGGAGCGTCTTGCCCATGTGGACGCGGTCGTCGCGCGAGCGCCCCGAGAGGTAGAGCGTGCCGTCGTGGTCGCCGAAGACGACGACGGCCGTCGTCCCCTCCAGCCGGAGGAGTTCGTCGGCGGCCTGGGCGATGGCGTCGACGTTCTCCACCTCGCCGACGTCGCTGATGACGTACGGACCGCGGGTGCGGCGGTGGGTGACCGCGCGGGCCTTCACGTCGAGCACGTCGGCGTCGACCTCCGGGTTGGCGATGCGGGCGAGGTCGTCGGAGTCGACCGCCTCGCAGAGGTAGCCGCCGGCGTCGAAGTCCGGCGGGGTCATCCCCCGCGTCAGGCTCTTGGTGTCCGAGAGGATGCCGTAGAGCAGTCCCGTCGCCAGGTCGTCCGGGAGCGCGGCGTCGGTCCCGCCGTTGGCGGCCGGCTCGTAGTCGAGGTCGGCGAGGTACTCCGCGAAGATGGTCGCACAGGCGCCGTAGTCGGCGCGGACGTCGGTGAACGCGGTGCCGTCGCCGCCGCCCGGATGGTGGTCGACGACCGCGACGGGCCGGAGGCCGCCCGCGCCGGCGAACCCCCGCGGCTCGTTGTGGTCGACGAGGACGACCGCGTCGGCGGCGAGGTCGCTCGCGTCCTCGACGCGCTCGATGTCCACGCCGAGCACGTTGGCGAAGACCCGGTTCTCCTGATGGCGGATCTGGCCGGGATGCTGGAGCGTCGCGGTCGTCCCGGCGTCGGTCGCGATGTGCGCCACCGCGAGCGCGCTCGCCATCGCGTCGGGGTCGGGGTTCGGGTGCATCAACACGGCGACGGCGTCGCGGTCGGCCAGCACGCGCTGGAAGCGAACGGCGGCCGGCCGGCGGAAGCGCCGAACGACGACCCAGCCGACGACCACCAGCGCGACCAGCACCAGGGCGGCGACCGCGACGAGGACCGGGCGTCGTGTCACCGTCTCGACGACCCCGGTCTGGAGCGCGATCACCGCCGGAATCCCGGCCATACCGGAACCACTGACCACGGGGCGACAAAGTACTTCCCCCGTCGTTCCACGGGTCATCCGCCCAAAATGCACAATTTTTAGTAAAGAAATAAACTCGCAGGGGCAGGCGGAGGCGACCGGGACGCGCAGGCGCGCCGCGCCCGCCCGGCGCGTCGGTACGGGCGACCCGTCGACGGTCGCGCCCGGCGTCGCGGACCGGCGGGCCGGACGGCACAGGCGGCGGTCCCGGCGGCGAGTAGGTCGAGCCGACCGCCCGGCGTGGCGCGCTACGCCTGCCGACGGTAGGCGTCGACTGCGTCCCGGTATCCCTCGCGGTAGGTCGGGTAGGCGAACCCGTAGCCCAGGTCGCGGAGCAGGTCGTTCGAGCAGCGCTTGCTGGTCAGGACGCGCCGCCGGGCGGCCGCGGAGAGGTCGTCAGCGGCGAGTCGGGCCGCCTTCGTTCGCTTCGGCGGGCGCGGGACGCCGCACTCGTCTGCGAGCCAGTCGGCGAACGTCCACTTGTGGACCGGTTCGTCGTCGACGACCAGCACGACCGGTTCGGTCGCGTCCCGTTCGAGGAGGAAGCGGACGGCGCCCGCCGCGTCGTCGCGGTGGACCATGTTCAGGTAGCCCTCGGTTACGGGGCCGGTCAGGTACCGCTCCAGGCGGTAGCGGTCGGGGCCGTACAGGCCAGCGAACCGGGCCACCGTTCCGCGGATGCCGTGGTCGGGCGCCTCCTCGCGGGCGACGCGTTCGGCCTCGGCGAGGACGCGCGTCTTCTCGGTCGTGGGGTCGAGCGGCGTCGTCTCGTCCACCCAGTCTCCGCCGTGGTCGCCGTAGACGCCGGTGCTGGAGGTGTAGATCAGCCGCTCTGGCGGACGGGCGCGCGCCGCGAACGTCTCGACTGCGGTCCGGAGCCCCTCGACGAACACCGTGCGCGCGGCGTCTGCGCCGCGGCCGCCGGAACTCGCGGCGAACACCAGCGCGTCGACGTCGGGGACGGCAGCCAGCGCGTCCGGGTCGGTCACGTCTGCCGCGACGGCCGTCGCACCCGTCGCCTCGACGGCGTCGAGCCCGGAGCGGCGGACGCCGACGACCTCGTGGCCGGGGGCGAGCTGTCGCGCCAGTTCGAGCCCGACGTAGCCACAGCCCAGGATCGCGACCCGCATCGTCACGGGCTGCCGCGCTGGATGTAGTGGGAGAGCAGGGCGTACTCCGCGAGCGAGATCGGGAACCGCCCCTCCACTTTCTGCTGTATCTCGCGGGCTTCGAGTTCACCCCCGATGTCGGACGCCAGCGTCTCGACGTCCATCACGGCCGTGGTCATCCCCATCAGGAGCGCGTCGCGGGCGAGCGCGGCGATGTCCGCGGCCGGTGGGGCCGACTCGTCCAGCGCGAGGATCGCCGCCCCCTCCTCCAGCGTCACCGCGTCGAGGTCGCCGTCCCGCGCGGCCGCGACCGTCGCCTCGTCGAGGTCCGTCTCCGCGACGGCGGCCTCGACCCCGACCGACTCGACGACGCTCGCGAGCGCCTCGGCGTAGACCCCCTCGATCTCCTCGGGCGACCGCTCGCCGGGGTCGGGGACTAACTCGTGGAACATGGGCGGCCGTAGACCGGGCGAGCATAAGTGGCTTCCCGGTCGCCGTCGGGGTCGGGGCCCGACCGACCGGCCCGGCTGCACGCCCGACCGCGGCGAAGCGTCCGGGCGGGGCGCGCTCCCAGCCCGGCGAGGTCTCGATCATCTGTCCGTCCGTGTCTCCGACGCCCCGCCCGTTCGGCGGGACGACGACCAGGACGGTCGTCTCGGTCTCGAAGGCGACGCGGTCGGCCCGCCCGAGCAGTTCGCGCTCCGGGTCGTCGTCGACATCGAGCCGGACGGCCCGGCCGTCGCGGACGTAGGCGAGGCGCGCACCGGGCGGGCCGCGGCGCGTGCGCACCGCGAACTGCTCGTAGCGCCCGCGGACGGTGACGTGCCAGACGTTGACCGTCGCGTACCAGTACCCCGGCACCGGAGCGACGGGGAGCCCCGACGGGATCGCGCCGAGCGTCTCGCCCAGCCGGTCCCGGGTCGCCTCGCCGGCGCGCTCTGCCTCCCGGGCGACGTGCTCGTGGAGCGCCGCGACGGCCGCGGCGCGGGTCGCGTTCGCCGCCCGCTCGACCGGACGCTGGGGCGGCCGGACCTGGCGGCGGGCGCGACCGAGTGCCGTCCGCAGCCGGGCGGCGAGCCGGG
>JBDGSV010000055.1:0-56865 GCA_042217375.1 Haloarculaceae archaeon
TTCAATTCGTCAGAGCCGATTCAGCAAACCATGTGAACTCTTCTATGACACCCTCTCTAACAAGAAGGAAGACGAGGACAGTAGCCGCGATGACGGCAATACCCGTATACCCGGATGTCAAACTGATGTATCCTACACCGAGACCCACAACGAGTGAGCCAATAACCTGTCTAGTGTACATCCTATTTCCTTGATTTGATGATTTACCTTATATTATATATTGGGGTGGAATTTGAGCCCGTTGCCTCCTGCGTCGATTGTAGGGTCACATCTGCTACTCTGGATGCGGCGATACGCCAATCCCCGTCTCACCATCAGCCCGAATAGCACTTAGGTCGAGCGAGATCGTCACCCCGCACTCAGTGCAGATGTACCGCCGGTTAGCGTGTGTTTCTCAACTCGGGACATGATTCGCATCTTCTCGGTACACTCCAGACAACGCACGCAGGGAATAACCGCAACGTCGGCATTAAGGAACTCAGGTATCTGGACCACATCCGGCTTCTTTCACCTCCGCTCATCTGCCGATAATTGTGGATCGAGTGCCCGATCCCAGGAAATCGTGTCGGCTCGGAGCTGGGTTAATCTCAGGATATCCTTGCCAGATTCGAACCGGAGCGAGACTCGCTCCGCTCGTCTCGCAGGGTCCGAATCCTCCGGCGGCACGTTTCGCTCGTCGCGTTCGTTCCTCGCCGAAACATGGGCCCTGCCGGATTCGAACCAGCGACCACTCGGTGTCTCATTCGGCCACTCCCGACCGTCGCGCGAGTGGCGGAACTATGAGCCGAGCGCTCTCACCAGACTGAGCTAAGGGCCCGCACGTCTGCTGGTCTGTAGCCACACCCCTTTAGCCTACCGGGTCGGGGGAGTGTCGCGTCGTCCGCCCGCGAGCGGGCCGTCCTCGCGTCTGGTCGTCGGGCCGGACAAAGAGTGATAGGCGTGGGACCTGTCGGCGTGGGCATGGCCGACAGAGACGACTTCGATCACGGGACCGCGTACGTCAACGGCGTGGAGTTGCACTACGTCCAGGCGGGATCCGGACCGCCGCTCGTGCTGTTGCACGGGTGGCCCCAGACCTGGTACGAGTGGCGGCACGTCATCCCGCAGCTGGCCGAGGAGTACACCGTCGTCGCGCCGGACCTCCGGGGGATGGGCGACTCGGAGAAACCGCAGACCGGCTACGACAAGCGGACCGTCGCCGACGACGTCCGGGCGCTCGTCCATCACCTCGGGTTCGAGGAGATCGCGCTCGTCGGGCACGACTGGGGCATGCCGACGGCGTACGCCTACGCCGCCCGGTACGGCGACGAGGTGCCAGCGCTGGCCGTCCTCGAGGCAGGACTGCCCGGCATCCGGGAGGACTTCGACGACCGGCTGATGTGGCACATCCGGTTCCACGGCGTCCGCGATCTGCCCGAACTGCTCGTCGCCGGGCGGGAGCGGGAGTACCTCGCGTGGTTCTACCGCGAGGGCGCCTACGACCCCGCGGCCGTCGACGCCGACGCGCGCGCCGAGTACGTCCGCTGTTACTCGGCGCCGGGCGGTCTGCGGGGCGGCTTCGAGCACTACCGCGCCTACCGGACGGACGCGGAGCACAACCACGAGCACGCCGAGCAGGACCTGGAGATGCCCGTGCTGGCGCTCGGGGGCGAGGCCTCGTTCGGGGAGATCCCGATCGACGACATGCGCGCGGTGGCCGCAGACGTCGAGGGCGAGGTCGTCGAGCGCGCCGGACACTGGATCCCCGAGGAACGCCCGGACTACTTCGTCGACCGGCTCGCGGCGTTCCTCGACCGCGCGTACTGACCGCCACCGAACGACGGGACGCCGACCGGTCCGGCGTCAGTCGTCGTCCGCGGCCGCCCGCTGGGCCTCGACGTGAGAGACGATGGCCGCAGTCTCGTCTTCGAACTCGTCCAGGTCGATCTCTGCGCCGTGGAGCACCGACGAGAAGTAGCGGACCGTGGCCGCGACGTTGACGGCCTCCGCCATCTCCGACGCTGCGACGTCCTCCAGTTTCGCCTCCTCGCGGTGGAAGTGGATGCAGTATGGACACTGGATGCCGGCCGCCGCACCGAGCGCGACGAGCGCCTTCTCCCGCCCTGAGAGGTCAGTCTCGCCGAGTTCGAGGTCCCGCATGATCCCCCAGCTGTGGTCTGCGGCCGGGTCCGCGAGCGCCTCGATGAAGCTCGGGACCCGCCCGAGGTACTGTTCGAGTTCCGCCGTCGTATCCGGTGACACCATGCTTGATCTCCTCCAGCTAGTGGGACGTCCGGCGGGCCGCGGGACGACTGCACGACCGGTCAGGCGCCTCGCGCCGCCGGCGCCCCCGTCCACGTTCGTCACGGTCGATCGTGAACGTATCTGCCGGGTGCGTGTCGGGTCGTTACCAGGTTCGACGGGGCACGGCGGCCGCGTCCGGGCGTCGATCGGAGGCGGGGAAACGGGGACCCGGGGCGCGGTGCCGACCGCCGTCACTCGAAGGAGGCGGCGAGGTCGGTGGCGGCATGGTCGATGGCGTCGTGTGCGCGGTCGACGATGCCGAGCAGGTTGACGAAGGCGTGGTTCATCGCCTCGTAGTTGACGTGCGAGACGTCCACCCCGGCCGATTCGAGCCGGTCGGCGTAGGCGAACCCCTCGTCGCGGAGCGGGTCGAAGCCGGCGGTCTGGATCGTCGCCGGCGGGAGGTCCGAGAAGTCGCTTGCCAGGATCGGGGCGAAGTAGGCGTTCCCGGCGTCCAGGGGGTCGGACGCGTACTTCTCGAAGAGCCACTCCGAGGAGCGCTCGTCCTCGCGGAGGGCGTAACTCTCGTAGTCGAACCGTGCGGCCGGATCGAGCCACGGGTAGACGAGCACCTGGTGGTCGATGGTCGGCGCGGTTCCTGGCGTCCCCCTGGCGCGGCCGGCCGCCCGGTCGCGGGCGAGCAGGCAGACGCCCGCGGCGAGGTTGCCGCCAGCGCTGTCGCCGGCCACCGCGAGGCGGTCGGGGTCGCCGGAGATGTCGCCGGCGAACTCGCTCGCCCACTCGACCGCGGCGTAGGCGTCGTGGAGTGCGGCCGGAAAGGAGTGTTCGGGCGCCAGGCGATAGTCGACCGAGAGGACCAGCGCCTCGGCGCGGTCGGCCAGCGCCCGGCAAACGTTGTCGTGGGTGTCGACGCTCCCGTAGACGAAGCCGCCGCCGTGGAAGAACACGACGACCGGGTGGGGCGCCTCGCCCTCGGGGACGTAGGCCCGGACGGGGAGCGCACCGTCCGGTCCCTCGATGTCGAACTCCTGGACCTCGGCGACGGCGGCGTCGATGCGGTCGCTCATCCCCGCCGAAACCGCCTCGATCTGTTCTCTGGCGGTCTCCGGGGTGACCGCGTGGGACTCTGGAACGGTGCGGGCGTCGCGGATCGCCTCGACCTCCTGCAGTTGCGGGTCGAGATTGTCTGCCTTCCGTGACATGGGCGCCGAGTACGCCAACCCGTCCCTTATGTCCACCGGCGACGGGACCGATCCCAGCAATTTTGGTGACGGCCGACGACGTTCGAACGTGACGTACACCTGGCAGTACTACGATGTCGTGCTGGTGGCGATCTTCGCCAGCCTCGCGCTCGGCGCCGCCGTCGGCGTGGTCACGTCGGTCCCGCTCCCGGCCGCGGTCGTGGCGACGGGTCTCGTGTCGGCCGCCCTGATCGGACACGCCCTGTTCGTCAACGGGCCGGTCGACGACCCGCAGGACCTCGCAGAGCCCGTGGACGTCCTGAACTAGCCACGTCCGACCGACGGCTCACCCGGGCTTTGCGGTCGCGCCGGCTGGCGATCACTCGTCGTCGACGACGACGACCTCCCGGTCGGTCCCGGTCACGACGTCGCGCCCGACGCCCGCGAAGTGCTTGTCGTAGTCGCCTCGCTCGCCGAGGACGAGCACGTCGGCGTCGACTTCGTCCGCGTACGCGAGGATGGTCTCGTGGGGGACGCCGTGCCGGGTGACGCCCTCCACGGGGACGCCGGCGCGCTCTGCCTGCTCGACGACCTCGGCGACGCAGTTGTGGCCGTAGTCCTCGGCCTCCATAGTCGCCAGTTCGCCGGAACTGAGCGCCGGTTCGTCGAACTTCTGCTGGTCGACGACGCAGAGGACGTGCAGCGTCGCCTCCCGCTCCCGCGCGAGGTCGATCGCGTGCTCGGCCGCTCGCTGCGCGTAGCCACTGCCGTTTGTCGCGAGTAGTATCGTTGTCATCGCCTGATCGTGTCCTGGGCCGCCGGTCGCCGCTCCCGACTCGCGTCGGCGTCCGCCGCGCGGTCGTCCCGGACGCGGCCCGCTACGTACCGAGAGGGTCCGTCCCGCCTTAACGCCACACTGCCCGTCCCAGTCAGTGATACACGGTCTCCCGCTACGCGACGCGCTCGACCAGGTCGGCGGCGAAGACGGCCGCCTCGAACCCGGTCTCTCCGAGGACGTAGGTGACTGGTTCGATACCGAACGCCCCGCGGTGATAGAGTACGCGAGGCACGCCGCTCGCGAACAGGTCGCGGAGACGGGCCGCGCGATCCTCGTAGCCGGGGTCGAACTCGCGGGGGTCGACCCCGCAGTCGCGCGCCGCCCCGAGGAGCGCGTCCGAGGTGGCGAGGTTCAGGCCGCCGCGCACGTCGTCGTCGTACTCGCCGGCCGCGAGGACGGTCCCCGCGACGTGTTCGGAGGCGCCGAACTCCGGGTTCGCGGGCACGTTCACCCGCCCGCGCATCGCGTGGAGCCGCCCCGGAACGGCCGCGACGTCCAGCGGTTCCTCGGCGTCCGGGAGCGCGGTCGCGACGTTCGTCCCCACGTTCGGCACGTGGGCCGGCATCCCCGCCGCGTCGGCCAGGAGGCGGGTCGCCCGGCGCACGTCCCGGAGGACGGCGCGCTCGGCCTCGAGCGCGCCGTCCCGACCGCGGACGCAGAGGTCGCAGCCGAGGCCCTGGAGCGCCGGCGTCGCGGCCTCGTGGAGCTCGCAGATGGGGCCGCGGTCCTCCAGCTGTGCGACGAGTTCGGTCAGCTCCGCCAGCACCTCGTACTGGTCCATCTCGCCCGCGGCAAGGCCGTCGGCCACCCGTTCGACGGTCGCCCGGGTCCGTGGCGACCCGGCGATCGACGGCTCGATCGCGCTCTCGTCGCGCAGGTACCGACTCACCGCCGCCTGAGTGACGCCGAGCCGGTCGGCGACCGCCTGCTGGGTCAGGTCGCGCTCGGCGAGCGCGCGCGCGAGCAGCGCGCGCACCGTCGGCAGGAACTGCTCGACGACGACCTCCTCGGGAAGCCGGAGCGTCATGCCCGGCTGGAGGGGCGCCACTGTGATATAATCAGGTGATATACGCTGGTTATATCAGCCTCCGGGTCGACGAGTGTCACATGGGATTCAGCGACGACCTGCTCGACGCTGGCGCGGACGTCTGGGCGGCCCAGCTCGAGCACCCGTTCGTCACCGAACTGGCGGCGGGAACGCTCGAACCGGCCGCCTTCCGGTACTGGCTCGAACAGGACTACCGCTACCTGCTCGACTACGCGCGGACGTTCGCGCTCGCGGCGACCGCGGCTCGCGAGGAGGAGACGATGACGCAGTTGCTGGGCGTCGCCCACCAGACGCTCGACGTGGAGATGGACCTCCATCGGGAGTTCGCCGCCGACTACGGGCTCTCGCCGGCGGACCTCGCGGCCGTCGAGAAGGCGCCGACCTGCGTGGCCTACACGAACTTCCTCGTCCGGACCGCCTACGCCGGATCGCTGCCGGAGATCGCGGCGGCCGTCTACCCCTGTGGCCGGGGGTACCTCGACGTCGCCGAGCACGCGGCCGACCTGGCGGACGGCGAGCACCGGTACACGCCGTTCGTCGACCTCTACACGAGCGAGGCCTTCCGCGAGGAGGTGGCCGACCTGGCGGAGCTGGTCGACGACTGCGCCCGCCGGTGGCCCGGCGAGCGGGACGCGATGCGGGAGGCCTTCCTGACGAGTTCGCGCCTGGAACTGGCGTTCTGGGAGATGGCCTACACCCGGGAGGGGTGGCCGGCGTAGATGATCTCGACCGCGCTCGCGCTCGGTTCGGTGATCGGCACCGTCGCCGTCGTGACGATCCTGGGGCTGTGGTACGCTCGCGGCCGCGTCGGTTCGGTCGAGGACTACATCACCGCGCGCAACTCGACGGGGAGCGGCGCGACGACGGCGACCCTGATCGCCTCCGGGATGGGCGCCTGGATCCTGCTCAGTCCCGCGGAGGCCGGCGCGGCGTTCGGCGGGCTCTCTGCGGTCGTGGGCTACGCCGTCGGCTCGGCGCTCCCCATGCTCGCCTACGTCGCTCTCGGCCCGCGCATCCGCGAGCTCATCCCCGAGGGCCACACCCTGACCGAGTACGCCCTCGCGCGGTACGGGCCGGCGATGTACGGATTCGTGCTCTTCGTCTCGGGGTTCTACATGTTCGTGTTTCTCGCCAGCGAGATGACCGGCGTCGCCTCCGCGCTCCACGTGCTCGCGGGGATTCCCGAGTGGCAGACGGCCAGCCTCGTCGGCCTCTCGGTGCTGCTCTACACCGGCTACGGCGGTCTCCGGGCGTCGATCTTCACCGACACGGTCCAGACGCTGCTCATCCTCCCGCTCATGGCGGTGGGGCTGGGCGGCGCGGTGCTCGCGCTCGGCGGCACCGGGGCCATCTACCGGGACGTGGCGACGGCGAACCCCTCGCTGCTCGACCCGGGGTTTCTGCCCGGCGTCCAGTTCGGCGTGTACGTCGCCGTCGCCATCCTCGGGGCGGAGTTGCTCAACCAGTCCTGGTGGCAGCGCATCTACGCCGCCGAGTCCGCCCGGACGCTCCGCCGGGCGTTCGCGGTGACCGCCGTCGCCGTGGTCCCGATGATCCTGCTCGCCGGGCTGTTCGGGCTGGTCGCCGCCGGGCTCGACCTCGTGGTGACCGACCTCGCGGCGCCCGGCTACAACGCCGACGTCGCCTTCTTCCTCGTGGTCGCCCGGTCGTTCCCGACGCCCGTGGTGCTCGCGGTGATCGTGCTCGCCGTCCTGCTGGTGACCAGTACCGCCGACACCCTGTTCAACGCCATCGCCAGCATCGTCACCGCCGACCTCCCGCGGGTGCTCGACGACCCCGACCAGCGGACGTTGACCCTCGCGGCCCGCGCGCTCACCGTCCTCGTCGCCGCGGGCGCCGTCGCGATCGGTTCGCAGGGGTACAGCGTCCTGCAACTGTTCTTCACCGCCGACCTCGTGGCGGTGGCGACGTTCGTTCCCCTGCTCGCGGGGCTGTACACCCCGCGCCTGGGCGGGCCGGCGGCCCTCGTGTCCAGCCTGGCCGGCCTGGTCGCCGGCCTCGTCTACTTCCCGACGCTCCGGGGGGCTGTGGCGGCAATGCCCGGCGTCGGGCCGCTGCTCCCGGCGACCGGATTCTTCTCCGCGTTCGTCGGCGCGGCCCTCGTCGCCGCGGGGTTGACGGCCGCGTTCGCGGCCCTCGGGACGGGCGACTACGACCTCGGCCGCCTGTCGCGCGAGGTGACCGCACTCGACGACGGCGTGGCGAGCGACGGGGGCGAGCGATGATCGGACCGACTGCCTTCGCCGCGCTCGTGTGGGGCGCCGTCCTGCTCGTGCTGGTCGTCTTCGGCTACGAAGTGTACGCCGTCCTCGGCGACCGGTGACCCGGAGACGGCCCCGCAGTCCCGGGATCCTCGCAGCGTCGGCGCGGCTAACGAGGGATTGATATGTGTGCCAGCGCAACGTGAAACCGTTACTCATGACTGACGCGTACATCGTCGACGCCGTCCGCACGCCGTTCGGGAAGCGCGACGGGTCGTTCCGCGACACCCACCCACAGGACCTGGCCGCAGAACCGCTGAAGGCGCTGGAAGAGCGCAACGGCTTCGACGGCCCCAGCGACATCGAGGACGTCATCTACGGCTGCGTCTCCCCGGTCGACGACCAGGGGATGAACATCGGCCGCATCGCCCCGATGGTGGCGGGCTGGGGCGACGACGTCCCGGGCGTCCAGCTCAACCGGATGTGCGGCTCCGGCCAGCAGTCGATGAACTTCGCCGCGGCCAACCTCGCCGCCGGCTTCCACGACGTCCTGATCGCCGGCGGCGTCGAGCACATGACCCGCGTGCCCATGGGGAGCGACGGCTCGTCGCTCACGGACACCTACTTCGAGTACTTCGACGAGTTCACGAACCAGGGCGAGGGCGCAGAGCGCATCGCCGAGCAGAACGGCTTCTCCCGCGAGGACGTCGACCAGGTCGCGGTCGACTCCCAGCGGCGCTGGGCCGAGGCCGCCGAGGCCGGGTACTACGACACCCACGTCGTGCCCGTCGAGACCGAAGTCGACGGCGAACCGGTCACCGTCGAGCAGGACGAACACCCCCGCCCCCAGACGGACATGGAGACGCTCTCGGGCATCCCGCTGGCCTTCCGCGACGAGGGCGAGGGCGTCATCCACGCCGGTAACTCCTCGGGCATCGTCGACGGATCCGGCGCGACGCTGATGGCCAGCGACGACGCCGTCGACGAGCACGGCTGGGAGCCGATGGCCCGCATCGTCGACACGCACGTGGTCGGCGTCGACCCGGTCACGATGCTCACCGGACCGGTCCCCGCCACCAACGAGATCCTCGACCAGAACGACATGACGGTCGACGACATCGACTACTTCGAGGTCAACGAGGCGTTCGCCTCCGTCGTCAGCCTGTTCCTCCAGGAGACCGGCGCGACCTGGGACCGCACCAACGTCTGGGGCGGCGCCATCGCCCACGGCCACCCGCTCGGCGCGACCGGGACGGCCCTGATGGGCAAGCTCGCCAACATCCTCCACGAGGAGGGCGGCGACTACGGCCTCTGCACGATGTGCATCGGCTTCGGCCAGGGCATCGCGACGATCATCGAGCGGGTCTGAACCCGCACGACCGCCGTTTTTTCTCGCCGACCGCCGAGCGACGGCGCCGGTCAGACCGTCTCGTCCCGCACGGCCGCTCGCTGGTCGGGAATCGGGTCGATCGACGGGTCGGTGTCGCCGAGCAACAGGAGCGCGTAGTACCGGAGACCGGTCTGCACGGGGATCTGGACGAACAGGACCACGACCGCCAGGGCGACCAGGTAGACGACGACCAGCGCGCCCAGGAGCACCAGTCCGGCCGTCGAGAACGACAGCGCCGCCCAGACCGCGACCCCCAGCACGACGAACGGGATTGCCAGCAACAGCGCGCCGACGCCGACGACGATCCCCACGAGCATCGCGAGCGCCGCCCGGAACAGGAGCGAGAGGACGGCGTAGACGGCGTACTCCTTCCACTCGGCGCGGACGACGGGCCAGATCCGCCGCCAGCCACCGAGGACGGTCCGGTCCTCCACCAGCATCGCGGGCACGACGAACCCGGTGGTGAAGCCGTTGACCAGCCCGAACGCGAGCGCCAGGACGAAGGCGACCGGCAGGAGCGCGAGCAGCAGGCCGATCGACAGCGCGCCCGACCCGGTCAGCGCGGGGAGCGCGACGAGCGCGACCAGTCCGCCCGCGAGCGCCAGGCCGACGAGGCCGAGCACGAGGCGGAAGCCGAACAGCCGCGCGCCTCGGCGCCAGTGTCGCCGCCAGTACCGGCGCACGTGGACCTCCTCGCTGCGGAGCGACTCCACGAAGACGAACTCGAACACCGACCCCACGAACCCGAACACCAGCGCGACCGCCACCGCCAGGACGACCAGGGCGACCAGGGCGAGCACGATCTCGTCGCCCCGTGGCGGGATCACCTCGCTCGGAGCCGGCGCGCCGACGCCGGAGGGCGGTGCGTCGAATCCCACCGGGACGTTCGCGCTGACGCCGCCGGTGAAGAAGACGACGAGCGCGAGCCGGAGCCAGGTCCCCCGGTCGACCGGGAAGAGGAACGACCGCGTCGCCTGGACTGCGTCGTCGATGTCGTCGAACGCGTGGAGGGCCATGAGGCCGGCGTCGTCTGCCGGCCGTATAAATGACCGGCCGAGCGCCGCGGCGCTGCCCGCCGCGCCGACCCGGGTCGCCAGGGCGGGCGGCTACACCGCGTCGGGGCCCTCGCGGCCGGTCCGGATCTGGTGTGCCGACGACACGGGAAGGACGAACACCTTCCCGTCGCCGGGTTCGCCGGTGTAGGCGGCGTCCGCGATGGCCGCCACCACGTCGTCGGCGGGGACGTCGGCCACGACGCACTCGACTTTCACCTTCTCGTGGAGGTCGACGACGTACTCCTCGCCGCGCCACTGGCCGGTCTTCGTCGGCTGGCTCCCCCGCCCGCGCACGTTCGTGATCGACAGCGAGGGTGCGCCCGCGTCCGCGAGCGCTTCCTTCACGTCGGTCAGCTTCTCCGGGCGGACGTAGGCCATCACGAGTTCGATCTCGGCGTCGTCAGATCGGCTCATACCGGCCACAGACGCCCCCGGTAAATAGCGGTTGGTGACTGATCGTCTACACGCTGCTCGCGAGCAGGCCGGCGTCGACGAGCAACAGCAGCGACACCACGGCGCCGGCGAGGAAGAACGGCCGTGCCTCGGCCGCGGGCGTGCGCACCTTCTGGGCCGAGACGCCGTCGGAGACGCGGCTGGCACCCACCTCGACGAGCGCCGCGAGCACGAACCAGAGCACGAGCATCGTGAGCACGAGGTGCCCCGAGGGCTGCGACAGCAGCGTCTCGGCCGTGTAGCTGGTGCCGGCCATGTACCCGCCGGTGAGCAACAGTACGAGCACGCTCAGCCGGGAGAGAGAGGTGAACCGGTCCATCACGGCGGCCAGCGCGTCCGGCCCGATCGTTCCGGTCTGCGCCGTCGGCAGCACGGCGACGGTCACCAGGAGGACGCTCCCCGTCCAGATCCCCGCGAAGGCCACGTGTAGTACGCGCATAGCCGCGTCTATCAGTGCCATGCGTGCCGGTGCATGCGGTGGCCTATTAAACCGGTCGGAGCCCCGTCGCCGACTACTTCTTCGGCGGTTCCTGCCCGGACGGCGCCTCCATCTTGTCGATAGAGAGAATGAGAATGTTGTTCGTGTCGTCCTTGCCCTCCAGGGTGCCCTCGATGAGAAGCTTGGAGAGCGGCGTGGGACCGACGCTGATCTTGTCGCCCTCGTGGTAGTCAGAGATGGCGCCCTGCAGGCGGATCTCGGCCCGGCACAGCTCCGGGTGGTGGACGCTGGTGAGGTCGATCTCCTGGACGTTCGCGCCCTCGATCAGCTCGCCGCCGTGCCGGAAGGGGACGTCGGCGGCGTGCTCCATCTCCTGGATCTCCAGCGCCTCGTAGGCGTTGGCCGTCGGTTTGTACCCGCCTTTCGGCCCGGGTACCCCTTCGACCAGCTGGAGCGCCTTGAGACTCTGCATCTGGTTGCGGATCGTGCCCGGATTCCGGTCGACTACCTCGGCGATCTCCTCACCTTTCACTGCCGACTCCGACTCCCGGTGGAGGTTGACGAGGGCCTCGAGAATGGTCTTCTGACTGGGCGTGAGCTCGATAGACGACATGAGCTAACCTTCACCGTTGATTTCCTTAAAACCCGCGGGTAGCGCTTCTGGCGGCCGGAAACGACACCAGTAAGTCTTTCCCGCTCGACCGTGGTTTCTCGGTCATGCAGGACAAACGCGTCCTCGTCACGGGCGGGGCCGGCTTCATCGGCTCGAACCTGGCCAACCGACTGGCGGCCGACAACGAGGTCGTCGCGGTCGACGACCTCTACCTCGGGACGCCGGCGAACGTCGACGACGCGGTCGAGTTCGTCGAGGCCTCCGTCCTCGACGACGACCTCCCGACCGACGTGGACGTCGTCTTCCACCTCGCGGCGCTCTCCTCCTACGCGATGCACGAGGACGACCCCGTCGCGGGCGCCCGCGTCAACGTCGAGGGGTTCGTCAACACCGTCGACCAGGCCCGGCAGGACGGCTGTGACACCGTCGTCTACGCCTCGACGTCCTCGATCTACGGCGACCGCACCGAGCCGTCGCCCGAGGGGCTCTCGGTCGAGGCCCGGACCGGGTACGAAGCCTCGAAGCTCGCGCGCGAGCGCTACGGCGAGTACTTCGCCCACCACTACGGCCTGTCGATGGCCGGCATGCGCTTCTTCTCGGTCTACCAGGGGTTCGGCGGCGCCGAGGAACACAAGGGCGAGTACGCCAACCTGATCGCCCAGTTCGCCGACGACGTCTCCCGCGGCGACGCGCCCGTGATCTACGGCGACGGCACCCAGACCCGGGACTTCACACACGTCGACGACGTCGCCCGGGGCCTGGAACTCGCCGCCGACCACGAACTGACCGGCATCTACAACCTCGGCACCGGCGAGTCGCACTCGCTGAACGAACTCGTCGCGCGGCTGAACGACCTGCTCGGGACGGACGTCGAGCCGGAGTACGTCGAGAACCCCATCCCGGAGGACGTCTACGTCCACGACACGATGGCCGATCCCGCGAAGATGCGCGCAGCGACCGACTGGGAGCCCGCCGTCGACTTCGATGAGGGCCTGCGCCGGGTCTGTGCGCAGTACCTGGACTGACCGGCCGCTTTTGTGGTCGGCCGCCGAGTGACCGGCATGGACGTGCGCGTCATCGGGGTCCCGATGGACCTCGGCGCCGACAGGCGCGGGGTCGACATGGGTCCGTCCGCCATCCGCTACGCCGGCCTGACAGGGGCCGTCGAGTCGCTCGGGCACGGCTGTCGCGACGCCGGCGACGTCGCAGTCCCCCAGCCGGGCGCCCGGACCGACGGCGCCGAGCCGGCGCCGGGCGGACGGGCGAAGTACCTCGCCGAGACGGAACTCGTCTGCGAGCGGCTGGCGGCCCGCGTCGGCGCGGCGGTCGAGGCGGACGAGGTGCCGCTCGTGCTGGGCGGCGACCACTCCATCGCCATCGGGACGGCGAACGGCCTCGCGGACGACGAGCGGGTGGGCCTCGTCTGGTTCGACGCCCACGGCGACTTCAACACCCCGGCGACCACCCCGAGCGGCAACGTCCACGGGATGAGCCTCGCCGCGCTGCTCGGGGTCGGCCCGTTCGCGGACACGGACTGGGCGCCCGCCGGCGTTCGCGAGGAGGACGTCGCGCTGGTCGGGCTCCGCGACCTGGACGCCGGCGAGCGACGGCTCCTCCGGGAGAGCGACGCCGCGACCTACACCATGTCCGACGTCGACGCCCGCGGCGTCGCCGAGGTGGCGGCCGAGGCGCTGGACCGCGCGACCGCGGGGACCGACGCGCTCCACGTGAGCTTCGACATGGACGTTCTCGACCCGGACGAGGCGCCCGGCGTCGGGACGCCAGTTCGCGGCGGCGTCACCTACCGCGAGGCCCACACTGTGATGGAACACGTCGCCGCCGTCGACGACCTCGGCGCGCTCGAACTGGTCGAGGTCAACCCCATCCTCGACGACCTGAACCGGACGGCGGAGCTGGCGGTCGAACTCGCCGCCAGCGCGCTCGGCAGGCGGATTCTCTAGCGCACCGCCGCGCCGACCAGGAGCGCGGCCAGGAGCGCGACCAGGAGCACGACCCCGGCGCGCTCCAGGCGCCGGCGGCGCGGGGTGGGGAGGCGGTCGGTGGCGGCCGCCGCGAGCGTGCCGCCGGCGCCGCCGAACGCGACCGGGTAGAGGACGCCGGCGAGGACCGCGCGCGCCGCGTCCGGATGGACCGAGACGGTCGCGAACGAGGAGTCGACGCCGTAGCGCGTCACCAGGAGGCCGCCGACGGCGAGCGCGGCGTAGCCGACGGCGACGGCCGCGCCCGCTCTCGCGCCCGCACGCAGGTCGTCGACGTCGGCCAGGCGAGCGACGAGATACCCCCCGACGACCAGCGTCGCCGGCGGGACGGCGTAGAGGACCGGCGAGTCGACGGCGTGGGTGACGAGCGTCCACCGGCCGTCCGTCTGGACGCGGAGCGGGACGCCGTGCGCGGCGTAGAACGCCCACTCCAGCGCGGTCGCGAGCGGCACGTCGAGTTTCGCGCCGCCGGCGTCGCGGAACGCTGCCAGCGGACCGCGAGCGAGGAGCGCCGACGCCGCCATCGTGACCGCGGCGGAGCCGACCGCGACGGAGACTCCCGTCAGGACGGGGTCAGTCTCCTCCGGACGCGCCGGCGACTCGCTCACTGCCCGAGGTCGAACAGGGCCGCCGCCTGCTCCATGTCCTTGTCCCCGCGACCGCTGAGGTTCACCACGATCGTGTCGTGTCGGTCGGCGAGGTCCTCGGCCAGCGCGAGCGCGTGGCTCGTCTCCAGCGCCGGGATGATGCCCTCCGTCTCGCTCAGCGTGCGGAACGCCGCCAGCGCCTCGTCGTCGGTGACGCCGTGGTACTCCGCCCGACCGAGTTCGCGGAAGCGCGCGTGCTCGGGACCGACGCCGGGGTAGTCGAGGCCGGCCGAGACCGAGTGGACCTCGACGTCCTCGTCGATGACGCGGGTCCTCATCCCGTGGATGACGTCCTCCTTGCCGGCCGCGAGCGGCGCGGCGTGGCGCTTGGAGTCGGTGCCCTCGCCGCCACCTTCGGCGCCGTAGAAGGCCACGTCCTCGTCGTCGCGGAAGGCGTGGAACAGCCCCATCGCGTTCGATCCGCCGCCGACGCAGGCGACGCAGGCGTCGGGCAGGCCGCCGAGCTGCTCCTGGATCTGCTCGCGGGCCTCGGTCCCGATGACCGACTGGAAGTCGCGCACCATCCGCGGGAAGGGGTCGGGCCCGACGACCGACCCGACGAGGTAGTGGGTGTCCTCCATGTTCTGTGCGAAGTCCTCCAGCGCCGCGTCGACGGCGTCGGCCAGTCCGGAGCCGCCCCGGGTGACCTCGTTGACCTCGGCACCCATCAGCCGCATCCGGAAGACGTTCATCTTCTGGCGCTCGACGTCCTTCTTCCCCATGTAGATCTCCGTGTCGATGTCGAAGAGGGCGCCGACCATCGCGGTCGCGGTCCCGTGCTGGCCGGCCCCGGTCTCGGCGATGAGCCGGGTCTTGCCGGCCTTCTTCGCCAGCAGCGCCTGCCCCACGCAGTTGTTCATCTTGTGGGCACCGCCGTGCAGGAGGTCCTCGCGTTTCAGGTAGATGTCCGCGCCGTACTCCGCAGAGAGGTTCTCGGCGTGGTAGAGCGGCGTCGGGCGGCCGGCGTAGTCTTCGAGGATGGACCGGAGCTCCGCCTGGAACGCCTCGGACTTGCCGATCTCGTCGTAGGCCGCGGCCAGTTCGGCCAGCGGTTCCTGGAGCGGTTCGGGGACGTGGCGACCGCCGAACTCACCGAAGTCGTCGGCGTCTGTGTCACGATGTGCCATAACTGCCAGAGAAGACCGCCAGCGCGCATAAATGTGTGTCGGAACGAGGGGGTAGCGCCGCGAGCGCCGGCTTACTCGCCGGGGACGACGTCGACGCTGGCGACGCCGTCGTCTCCCTCCAGGCGCATGACGCGGACGCCCTTGGTGTTGCGCCCGACCTCGCTGACCTCGCCCACGTGAGTCCGAAGGATCTGGCCGCCGCGGCTCATGAGGAGCAACTGGTCGTCCTCCTCCACGGCGTTCACCGCGCAGGCCTCGCCGTTGCGCTCGTCGGTCTTGATGTCGATGAGGCCCTTCCCGTAGCGGGACTGCTGGCGGTACTCCGAGAGGGGC
Organism: Haloarculaceae archaeon; assembly: GCA_042217375.1. GTDB lineage: Archaea > Halobacteriota > Halobacteria > Halobacteriales > Haloarculaceae > JBDGSV01. The sequence goes on from JBDGSV010000055.1 coordinate 15,591, forward strand.
GTGCGCTTCCCGAACCCGTACCGGGTGACCGTGAGCAGGTCGCGGTCGTCGTCGCTCGCGGCTGCGACGAGCCCGGCGACCGCGTCCCCGTCCCGGAGTTCGATCCCGTTCACGCCGCGCGCCGCGCGCCCCATGGGCCTGGCCCCGGACTCGGCGAAGCGGATGGTCATGCCGCGGCGGGTGGCGATCAGGAGGTCGCCGTCGCCGTCGGTCACCTCCACGTCGACCAGGCGGTCGCCGTCCTCCAGGCGGACCGCCCGGATGCCGCCGGAGTGGACGTTCTCGAACGCGTCGACCGCCGTGCGCTTGACGTAGCCGTCGCGCGTCACCATCGAGAGGTAGCCCGCGTCGTCGACGTCGTCGAGGTTCACGACGGCCGTGACCTGCTCGTCGGCGTCGAGGTCGAGGACGTTCACCGCCGAGGTGCCCCGCGCCGTCCGGGACATCTCCGGGATTTCGTACACCTTGAGCCGGTAGACCTGCCCCTGGGTGGTGAAACACAGCAGGTAGTCGTGCGAGTTCGCGACGAACGCGGAGGCGACGCTGTCGCCCTCCTTGAGTCGGGCGCCGATGATCCCCTTCCCGTCGCGGTGCTGGGGGTCGAACTGCGAGAGGGGCATCCGCTTCACGTAGTCGTCCTCCGAGAGGACGACCACCACGTCCTCCTCGGGGATGAGGTCCTCGCGCGTGACCGTCCCGGTGTCCTCGACGATGGCGGTGCGGCGCTCGTCCGCGTACTCCGCCTTGACCGCCTCCAGTTCCTCCTTGATGACGGCCATCAGTTCGGACTCGTCGGCGAGGACGGTCTCCAGGCGCTCGATTTCGGCCTGCACCTCGCTGTACTCGCTCTCGACCTCCTCGGCCTCCAGGGAGGTGAGACTCCCCAGCTGCATCCGGACGACGTGCTCGGACTGGGCCTCGGAGAACGCGAACTCCTCCTGGAGTGCGGTCTTCGCGGCGTCGCGGTCGGCGGACTCGCGGACGAGGGCCACCACGTCGTCGACGTTCTCCAGGGCGAGCAGCCGCCCTTCGAGGATGTGGGCGCGGTCCTCCGCCTCGTCGAGTTCGTACTGGGAGCGGCGCCGGACGACCTCGCGGCGGTGCGCGACGAACTCCGAGAGCAGTTCCTTGAGGTCGAGCACCTGCGGCTGGCCGTCGACGAGCGCCAGCGAGATGATCGAGAACGTCGTCTCGAGGTGGTGTTCGAGCAACTGGTTCTCGACGACGTCGGTGTTGGCGCCGCGCTTGAGGTCGATGACGACGCGGACGCCGTCCCGGTCGGACTCGTCGCGGAGGTCAGAGATGCCCTCGATCGTCCCCTCGTTGACGTCCTCGGCGATGCGCTCGACGCGGCGGGCCTTGTTCTCCTGGTAGGGGAGTTCGGTGACGACGATCCGGTCACGACCGCTCTCGTTGCGCTCGACCTCGTAGGCGGCGCGGATGCGGATGCGGCCCCGGCCGGTCGCGTAGGCGTCGTGGATCCCCTGCTGGCCGACGATCTCTGCCCCGGTCGGGAAGTCCGGCCCCTTGATCGGGCCGGGGTCGTGTTCGGTGTGGATGAGGTCGCTGATCGCACAGGCCGGGTCGTCGATCAGGTGGATCGCCGCGTCCACTACCTCCCCGAGGTTGTGGGGCGGGAGGTTGGTCGACATCCCGACCGCGATGCCCGACGCGCCGTTGACCAGGAGGTTCGGCACGGCCGCGGGGAGGACCGACGGCTCCTGGAGGCGGTCGTCGTAGTTGGCGGTGAAGTCGACGGTGTCCTTCTCGATGTCGGCCAGGAGTTCCTCGGCGATGGGCGCCATCCGGGCCTCCGTGTACCGCATGGCGGCCGGCGGATCGCCGTCGGTCGACCCGAAGTTGCCCTGGCCGTCGACGAGCGGGTAGCGCAGCGAGAAGTCCTGGGCCATCCGGGCGAGCGCGTCGTAGATCGAGGAGTCGCCGTGGGGGTGGTAGTTCCCCATCGTCTCCCCGACGATGCTGGACGACTTCCGGTGGCCCGACCCGGAGGTGACGCCCATCTCGTGCATCGCGTAGAGGATGCGCCGCTGAACGGGCTTGAGGCCGTCGCGAGCGTCGGGGAGCGCGCGCCCGACGATGACCGACATCGCGTAGTCGATGTAGGACTGCTCCATCTCCTCCTCGACCCGGACGTTGCTCACGCGCTCTGCGAGTTCGTCGGGGACGTCTGCGTCCGAGCTCATATGTCGACCCACTCGGCGTCGGTGGCGTGCTCCTTGATGAAGTTCTTCCGCGGCTCGACGGCGTCACCCATCAGGACCGAGAACATCCGGTCGGCCGCGGCGGCGTCCTCGATCTGGATGCGCTTCAGGATACGGTTCTCCGGGTTCATCGTCGTCTCCCAGAGCTGTTCGGGATTCATCTCGCCGAGCCCCTTGAACCGCTGGACCTGGCTGGGGTTGCCGTCGCAGACCTCGGCGACGATGCGCTCGCGTTCGGCCTCGGTCATGGCGTCGTAGGTCTCGCCCCGGTAGCGGATGCGGTAGAGAGGCGGCTGGGCGGCGTAGACGTAGCCGGCCTCGATCAGCGGACGCATGTGCCGGTAGAAGAACGTGAGCAGGAGCGTCCGGATGTGGGCGCCGTCGACGTCGGCGTCCGTCATGGCGATTATCTTCTTGTAGCGGGCGTCCTCGATGTCGAACTCCTCGCCGATCCCGGTGCCGATGGCCGTGATGAGGTTGCGGATCTGTTCGTTCTCGAGGATCCGGTCGAGCCGGTGTTTCTCGACGTTGAGGATCTTCCCGCGCAGCGGCAGGACCGCCTGGTACTCGGGGGCCCGACCCTGCTTGGCCGAGCCGCCGGCGGAGTCGCCCTCCACGACGAACAGTTCGGCCTCGTCGGGGTCGCGGGTCTGGCAGTCGGCGAGCTTCCCCGGCAGGCTGGTCGACTCCAGGGCGGACTTCCGGCGGGTCAGCTCCTCGGCCTTCTTCGCCGCGAGCCGGGCCTTGGCCGCCTGGACCGCCTTCGAGACGACGGCCTCGGCGGTGCCGGGGTGCTCCTCGAAGTACGTCGAGAGCTGTTCGTGCACCGCGGACTCGACGATGCCGCGGACTTCGCTGTTGCCGAGCTTGGTCTTGGTCTGGCCCTCGAACTGCGGGTCGGGGTGCTTGACGGAGATGACGGCGGTCAGCCCCTCGCGGATGTCCTCGCCCTTGAGGGTGCCGTCGATGTCCCGCAGGAGGCCGTTCGAGGTGGCGTAGTCGTTGACGACCCGGGTCAGCGCCGTCTTGAACCCGGTCAGGTGCGTCCCGCCCTCGCGGGTGTTGATGTTGTTCGCGAAGGCGTGGACGCTGCCCTGGACGCCCTCGGTCGCCTGCATGGCGACCTCGACCTGGATGTTCTGGTCCTCGGTCGAGAAGTAGATCACGTCCTCGTGGAGGACGGTCCGGGACTCGTTGAGGTACTGGACGAACTCCCGGATGCCGCCCTCGTATGCGAAGGTGGCTTCGTCCCCGGAGCGCTCGTCGCGGAGGGTGACGGCGACGCCGGGGTTGAGAAACGCCAGTTCGCGCAGGCGGCTCTCGAGGGTCGTGAACGCGAACGAGACCGTCTCGAAGATCTCGCCGTCCGGCCAGAACCTGACGGTCGTCCCCGTCTCCTCGCCCGGGTCGAGGTCGCGGACGCGGTCGAGCCCGGTCGGCTCGCCGTGATCGAAGCGCTCGCGCCAGAGGGCGCCGTCGCGCTTGATCTCGACCTCCAGCGTCTCGGAGAGCGCGTTGACGACCGAGACGCCGACCCCGTGCAGGCCACCCGAGACCTGGTAGGACTTGCTGTCGAACTTGCCGCCGGCGTGCAACACCGTCATCACCACCTCGACGGCGGGTGCGTCGTACTCGCGGTGGGTGTCCACCGGGATGCCCCGCCCGTCGTCGGAGACGCTCACGGAGCCGTCGTCGTGGATCGTGACCTCGATGGTGTCACAGTACCCCGCGAGCGCCTCGTCGATCGCGTTGTCGACGACCTCGTAGACGAGATGGTGCAGCCCCCGGGCGTCCGTCGAGCCGATGTACATTGCCGGCCGCTTCCGGACCGCCTCGAGCTGTTCGAGGGCCTGTATGCTGTCTGCACTATAATCACTATCCGACATGTAGGACCTACCTCTCCTTGTCGCCACCCACTAATAAAACTCCCGTACGCGCGCGGGCGCGAGAGCGGCCCCGACCCGGTGAGCGACGCCGCACCGCGAGACTGCGTCGCCGCGACCGGCCGGGAGCGCCGCGCCGCACTCGTCGGGTTCCACTCCACTTTCACCCCGGTAGCGAACAGGTTTTACGTCCCGGTTGAATACCTGTGGTCGACATGAAGATGGCCGAGGAGCTGGCGGCCAGCCAGCGGGAGATCTCCATCGCCGAGTTCTTCGAGAAGAACAAGCACATGCTCGGCTTCGACTCGGGGGCGCGCGGACTCGTCACCGCCGTCAAGGAGGCGGTCGACAACGCCCTCGACGCCGCGGAGGAGGCGGGCATCCTCCCCGACATCTACGTCGAGATCGAGGAGACGGGCGGGTACTACCGCGTCGTCGTCGAGGACAACGGCCCGGGGCTCACCCGCGAGTCGCTCCCCAAGGTGTTCGGGAAGCTCCTGTACGGGTCGCGGTTCCACGCCCGCGAGCAGTCGCGCGGCCAGCAGGGGATCGGGATCTCGGCCGCGGTCCTCCACGCCCAGCTCACGAGCGGCAAGCCGGCCCGGATCACCTCCAAGACCAAGGGCGAATCGGAGGCGCGGTACTTCGAGCTGATCGTCGACACCGACGAGAACGAGCCGAAGATCTCCGTCGACGAGACCGTGACCTGGGAACCGCCCCACGGGACGCGCATCGAGCTGGAGATGGAGGCCAACATGCGCGCCCGCCAGCAGCTCCACGACTACGTCAAGCACACCGCGGTCGTCAACCCCCACGCCCGGATCGAGCTGCGGGAGCCGAAGGCGCACTTCAAGTTCGAGCGCGCGACCGACCAGCTCCCCGCCGAGACCGAGGAGATCCGTCCCCACCCGCACGGCGTCGAACTCGGGACGCTGATCAAGATGCTCGACGCGACCGACTCCTACTCCGTCTCTGGGTTCCTCCAGTCCGAGTTCACCCGCGTCGGCCAGAAGACGGCCGACAGCGTCGTCGCGAACTTCCGAGACCGACACTTCGGCCGCGAGATGGCCTGGCGACCGCCCCAGGTCCACGAGGAGGCCGACGTCGGCGCGGCGATCGAGGCGGCCATCTCGAACAAGTCCGCGGCGGCGACCGAGGCGTTCGCGGACTACGTCGTCGACGGCGTCGCGTACGTCTACGAGGACGAGGAGAAGGGCCTGACCCGGCGCCCGACGGACGACGAGGACGCCGCCGACCTCGACGGCGTGGGAGCGTACGACCGCATCGCCCACCACGAACTCGAACGGATCGTGACCGTCGTCGCGGGCGTCATCGAGGACGAGTTCGACACCCGGTTCGGGGCGACGGTGCGCGAGAACGCCGTCGAGGCGGCGTGGGACGCCGTCACCGCCGAGCGCACGCCCGACCTCTACCGGCTCGTCGACGAGGCGACCACGAGCCAGAAAGACGACGCGGTCGTCCAGCGACTGGCCGAGCGCGTCGCCGCGAAGTTCGGCGAGGACCCCCGCGACCGGGTGACCCGCGTGCGGCTCCGGGAGTACGTCGAGCGCGCCGCCGACATGACCGTCGAGCGCGACGACGCCACCGTCGGCGAGACCGCACGCGAGAACGTCACGGACGCGATCTGGGCGGCGGCGCGGCGGGTGCCCGACGACGCGCCGCTGGTCCGGGAGGTCGCGGACGACCGCGACACCGCGAGCGAACTGCTGGAGGCCATGCGCGAGACGAACATCCTCGCGCCGCCGACGGACTGTCTGGCCCCGATCACCGAGGACCTCGTCCAGGCCGGCCTGGAGAAAGAGTACGACGCCGACTTCTTCGCGGCCGCCACGCGCGACGCCGAGGTCCACGGCGGCGACCCGTTCATCGTCGAGGCCGGCATCGCCTACGGCGGCGACCTCCCGGCGGACGGGCCGGTCGACGTCCTCCGGTTCGCCAATCGCGTCCCGCTGGTCTACCAGCGCGGCGCCTGCGCCACGACCGACGTGGTCAAGACCATCAACTGGCGCAACTACGGGCTGGACCAGCCCGGCGGGAGCGGCCTCCCGAACGGCCCGGCCGTCCTGATGGTCCACGTCGCCTCCACGAACGTCCCGTTCACCAGCGAGTCGAAGGACGCCGTCGCCAACGTCCCGGCGATCGAGGACGAGATCGAACTCGCGCTCCGGGAGGCGGCCCGCGAGTTGAAGTCCTACCTCAACAAGCGCCGGTCGCTCCAGAAGCGCCGGAAGAAACAGAACGTACTGGCCACGATCCTCCCGGAGATGGCCGAGAAGCTGGCCGACGTGACGGGGCGCGAACCGCTCCAGATCGACGACTCGGTCGCGCGCATCATGAACAACGTGCTCGTCGACAGAGAGGTCCGGGACGGGACCGTCCGCCTCGTCGTCGAGAACAACGGCGACGCGAACGCGGACCTCGACGTGACCGAGATCGTGAGCGCCCGGCCGACGAACGTCTCGGACGGCGCCTCCGTCGTCGAGATGGACGGCGAGTGGTTCATCAAGTGGTCGGCCAGCGTGAGCGGCGGCGACGAGACCGCCCTGGAGTACAGCATCGACGACGACGCCACGTTCGACGTCTCGGTCGACGGCGTCGAGGCCGAGCGACTGACGGTCAACGCCTGAGCAACCATGAGCACCGACACCCCTGCCGACGCGGAGGCCCGCGAGCGGCTCATCGACCTCGCCGCACAGTTCTACGACCAGTTCGCCGACGGGCAGATCCCCGAGATGGAGATCCCCACCCGGACCAAGAGCAACATCGAGTACGACGAGGAGAAGGGCGTCTGGGTGTACGGCGACCGGACCTCGACGCGCTCTGCGAACTCCGTTCGCGGCGCACGCAAGCTCCTCAAGGCCGTCTACACGATCGACTTCCTCGCCGCGCAGCTGGACGAGGACCGCTCCTCGACGCTGCGCGAACTCTACTACCTCAGCGAGAGCTGGGACAACGACGAGGCGCAGTTCAACGACCAGGACGAGTCGAACCAGCTGGTCGAGGACCTGGAGATCGTGAGCGGCGCGACCCGCGAGGACTTTCACATGCGCCCCGAGGAGTCGGGCGCGACGCTGATGGGCCCGCTCCACCTCCGCGAGCAGACCCGGCGCGGCGAGCGCGAGATCCACTGCCAGGAGGACGTGGGCGAGGGTGGCTACCAGATCCCCAACAACCCCGACACCATCGAGTTTCTCGACTGCGACGCCGAGTTCGTCCTCTGCGTCGAGACCGGCGGGATGCGGGACCGCCTCGTCGAGAACGGCTTCGACGAGGCCTACGACGTCCTCGTCGTCCACCTCAAGGGACAACCCGCCCGGGCCACCCGGCGCATCACCAAGCGCCTGCACGACGAACTCGACCTCCCGGTGGCCGTCTTCACGGACGGCGACCCCTGGTCGTACCGCATCTACGGGTCGGTCGCCTACGGCTCCATCAAGTCCGCCCACCTCTCGGAGTACCTCGCCACGCCGGCGGCGCAGTTCGTCGGCATCCAGCCCGAGGACATCGTCGAGTACGACCTGCCGACCGACCCGCTCGGCGACTCGGACGTGAACGCGCTGGAGTCCGAACTCGACGACCCGCGCTTCCAGACCGACTACTGGCGCGAGCAGATCGAGCTCCAGCTCGACATCGGGAAGAAGGCCGAACAGCAGGCGCTGGCCTCCCGGGGCCTGGACTTCGTGACCGACACCTACCTCCCCGAGCGCCTCGACGAGATGGGCGTGCTGTAACGGTCCGAACCCTTTTCAGACGGGTCGGAGTGCAGCGTGCATGCAGCTCCGCCGTCGGAAGCTCGTCTCGCTAGCCGCCGCAGCGGTCGGACCAGCGCTCGCGGGGTGTTCGCCCTGCGGCGAGACGTGGACCGGCGTCGGTTACGCCGTCGAGCCGACCGCCGTCGAGCGCGACGGGGGCTGGCGCGTCGAGGCGGCGCTCTCGGTCGACTTCGAGTTCGGGCGCGAGGGCACCGGCGTCGTGGGACCGGCGCTGGCACTGTTCGACGCGTCCGGGACGGTGCTCGACGAGCAACCGGTCGCGGACGCCACCTGGTCGGCGGTTCCCGAGAGCGCCCGCGAGTCGGACGACTGCGGCGAGTACGGCTCGCTGCCGCGGACGGCGACGCTCCGGAGCGCAGCGTTCCCCCGGTGGGTCGGCCTCCGGTTCGACCGATACGCGTCGTCGTACCCGAGTCCGAGGACCGTCTCGCGGTACACCGGAGCGACGCCTGACGGTGCGGTGACGTCCGTGGACTACGAGTCGGTCCCCGTCGATTCGTTCACCGACGACGAGAACCTGGCCGGGCCCTCGGCACCGGTGACCGACGTCCAGTTCTGGACGAGCCACCGCGTCTGCGAGCCACCAGCGCCGTCCGCAGAGGTGAACGCGAACGTCGGCCTGCGAGCCGACTGGGGGCGGCGAGTGCCTGCCCCTCGCTACCGGCCGACGCTGGCGTCCGTCTCCCTCGACGAGAGTCGCCTCACGGTCGACGTCGGGCTCCGGACCGCGCCGCGGCTCCGGCGCTCGGAGTGTGCGGTGGTGCCGTGGGGGGTGAGCGTCGACGTCGACAGCCCCGAGGACACGCCCGGGTCGGTGACCCTCCGGCACCGCGACCCGGACGGCTCGGTGACGGACACCGCTACCGTCGCCGTCGAGGAATCCTGACCGCCCGCCAGCTACTCGGATTCGTCCAGGACCACCGGGACGCCCCGTCCCGCCACGTCGGCGGCGAACGCGCCCGCGTCCGCCTCCAGCGCCTCGAACGTGTCGTAGTGGATCGGGAGCACCAGGTCGGGATCCATCGCCGCCGCGAGCGCCGCCGCCTCCCGACGGTCCATGGTGAACGCGCCGCCGATCGGCGGGCAGAACAGGGAGACGTCGAGTTCCGCGTGACCGTCGAGGACGTCCGTGTCGCCCGGCCAGAAGACGCGCACGCCGTCCTCGTGGACGGGCGAGGGGATCGTGAGGTGAAAGCCACACCCCAGTCCCTCGGGGTGGAACGGCCGGCCGTCCGCGTCGGTGTGGGGGCCGTCCGGTTCGTTGTACGCCGGGACGGTCCGGACGACGACGTCCTCGACCGCGACGTCGGCCTCCTGGCCCACGCGGCGCACCGCGTAGGGCAGGTCGGCCACCCGAGCGACGTCGCGGTCGATCCGGTGGCGGTTCACGCCGTCGAAGACGACGACGGTCGCGTCCGGCCGTGCGACGCGCTCGATGCCCGCCGGGTCGTAGTGGTGGTCGTGGGTCACGCAGACGAGGTCGCCGTCGCGGGCGTCGTAGCCGGAGAGCACGCCGTAGCGACCGGGATCGACGTAGACGGTCGCCGTCGGCGACTCGATCCGGAGCGTAGCGTACCCGAGCCACGACGCGGCGAGGCCGTCGTGTCTGACGGTCATCGACCCGCCTTCGCGGTCGCGACGGAAAAAGCCACGCGCCCGCCCGTTCCGGCGTCCGAGCGCGTACCGCAGGCGCGCTACGCGTCGGTCAGGCGCTCCACCCTGTCCAGCGAGTCGGCGTCGTCCGGGTCCTTGTCCTCCCGGACGCCGAGGAACCTGGGGAACCGGAGCGCGTACCCCGAGGAGTAGGTCGGCGAGCGCTGGATCTCCTCGTAGCCCACCTCGAAGACGACGGCCGGTTCGACGTCGACCGCCTGCCCAGACTCGCGGCGGACGTGCGGTTCCAGGCGCGCCGTCAGGTCGGCCAGTTCCTCGTCGGTGATCCCGGTGGCGACCTTGCCGACGGTCTCGTAGTCGTCGCCGTCCCGGACCGAGAGCAGGAACGTTCCCAGGTGCTGTGCGCGCCGGCCCTCGCCCCACTCCGCGCCGGTCACCACGAGGTCGAGCGTCTCCACGTCGGGCTTGCGCTTGAGCCACTGCTTGCCCCTGCGACCCGGCGTGTACCGCGAGGAGGGGTCCTTGAGCATGATCCCCTCGTGGCCGGCCGCCAGCGCGTCGGCCTCGACGTCGGCCACCGCCCCGGGGTCGTCCTCGATCCACAGGTCGGAGACCCCCCCGTCCAGCACCGACTCGAGGCGGTCGTGGCGCTCGACCAGCGGCGCGTCGAGCAGATCCTCGCCGTCGGCGTGGAGACAGTCGAACGCGTAGAGCCGGAGTTCGACCGCCTCCCGCGCGCGCTCGACGTCGTGTTTCCGGCGGAACCGGCGGAGCACCGCCTGGAACGGCCGGGGATCGCCCGCCTCGTCGACGGCGACGACCTCGCCGTCGAGGATCGCCGGGGCGTCGAGGGCCGACTCGACGAACGTCACGACCTCCGGGAGCGCGTCGGTCACGTCCTCCATGTTCCGCGAGAAGAGCCGGGTCTCCTCGCCGTCGTGGTGTATCTGGACGCGCGCGCCGTCGAACTTCCACTCGACCGCGGCCGACTCCCACTCCGCCAGGGCCTCGGTGACCGACCCGGCCTGGGCGAGCATCGCCTGGACGGGCCGCCCCACCGACAGCGTCTGGTCGGCCAGGCCGGTCGCGCCGTCCTCGCGCGCCACCGACGCGACGAGGCCGCAGTCGTTGGTCACCTGGAGCGCGCGCCCGACCGCCTCGACGGGGACGTCGAAGGCCTCGGCCACCGCGTCGCGGACCGTCCCCTCGCCGACGCCGATTCGCATCTCCGCGAGGACGAGGCGGGCGAGGTAGCGGGCCTCCTCGGGGGCGGTGCGGGTGAACAGCCCGAACAGGCCGTCGAGCTTCCGGTCCTGGCTGCCGCTCCCGGCGGCGCTGGCGACCGCGCGCAGTTCGCGGTCGACGTCGGCGACCGTCAGCGGGTCGCGCCCCGACCCGAAGGCCGCTAGCCCCTGCTGGCCGCCGAGGTCGTAGCTCGCGGCCACGTCGCCGATCTCGCCGCGCTCGGCCAGGTCGGCCTCCACGTCCGCGGCCGTGACGTTCGGGCCGGCGGCGCGAGCCAGCGCCTCGTAGCAGAGGCGCGGCCCGACGTCGAGCGTCCGCGACTCGTGGGCCGGGAACACCCGCCCCTGGACGAAGCGGGCGAGCACCGGGAGGTCGTCGCCGGCCTCGCGGAAGAGGTCGGCGACGAGCGAGACGGTCGCCAGGTCGGCCGGCTCGGCCTCGATCTCGGCTGCACGCTCTGCGAACGCGGCGAACTCCATCGACCGGCGGTAGGCGGGACCGGCGGTTAAATCGACCGACATCCCCCGGCCGACGGCAGGTATATGCCCCCCACGGGCGTGATCGATTCCATGCCGGTCCCCCCCGTGACGACCGATATGCTCGTCGTGTTCGGGCTGGTGGGCGCGGCGGTCCTCCTCTTCGTGACCGAGGCCCTCCCGCCCGACACGACTGCCATCGCCCTGGTCGTCGCCCTGGTGGTGCTCGGCGGCTGGACCGGGCTCTCGGCGGGCGACGCGCTCTCGGGATTCTCCAGTCCCGCGACGGTGACCATCGTCGCCATGTACGTCCTGAGCGCGGGCGTCCGCTCGACCGGCGCGATCCGGCGCCTCGGCGCACGGGTCGCGGCGTTCACGCACGGGAACCGGACGCGGCTGTTCGCCACCGTGGTCGGCCTCACCGGGCCGCTGGCCGGGTTCGTCAACAACACGCCGGTGGTCGCGATGTTCATCCCGCTGGTGACCGACCTCGCGGACGACGCGCACGTCTCGCCGTCGAAACTGCTCATCCCCCTCTCCTACGCCTCGATGCTGGGCGGGACGCTCACCCTGGTGGGCACCGCCACGAACTTCGTCGCCAGCGACATCTCCGCGGCCGTCCTCGACCACCCGTTCACCATGTTCGAGTTCACGCCGCTCGGCGTCGTCGTCCTCCTCGTCGGCAGCGCCTACCTCGTGACGGTCGGGCGGTGGCTCACTCCCGAGCGCATCCCGCCCGCCGTGGACCTGACCGCGGAGTTCGAACTGGAACCGTACCTCTCGCGGGTGTACGTCCGCCGCTCGTCGCCGCTGGTGGGCCGGACCGTCGAGGAGGCGATGCAGACCGTCGACGTGGACCTCGACGTCCTCCAGATCGTCCGGGGGGACCAGACCTACATCACGCCCGGGACCGACCGCGAGATCCGTGCCCAGGACGTGCTGACGCTCCGGGGCGGGGAGGCGGCCGTCGAGGCGTTCGTCGAGGGCGGGGCCCTCCGGCGACTCCCGCGGGCGCCGGTCACCGAAGACGAACTCGCCGACCCCGAGCGCCACGGGACGCTCGTCGAGGCCTCCGTCGCGACCGACTCCGGGCTGGCGGGGGGCACCGTCACGGAGAGCCGCCTCCGCCAGCAGTTCGACGCGACCGTCCTCGCGATCCGGAGCGGCGGCACGCTCGTCCACGAGCGCCTCGGCGACGTCCGCCTCGCGGAGGGCGACGGCCTCCTGTTGCACACCACCGACGAGATGGTCGATCACCTCGTCGAGACCGGCGACCTCGTCGTCACGGAGATCGCCCGCCAGGACGGGATCGGACTGGCCGAGGCCGACCCGGTGCCGCTGTTCGAGACGCGCATCCCGCTCGCGGTCGGCATCGTCGCGGCCGTGGTCGCGACGGCGGCGCTCGGCGCCCTGCCCATCGTCATCGCGGCGCTCGGCGGCGTCGTCGCGATGATCGTCGCGGGCATCCTCCGTCCGAGCGAGGCCTACGACGCCGTCAACTGGGAGGTCGTCTTCCTGCTCGCGGGCGTGCTCCCGCTGGGGCTGGCGCTCCAGCGGAGCGGCGGCGCCGAGTTCCTGGGCGCGCTCGTGGCCACCGCCGGCCAGGGGCTCCCGCCGCTCGCCGTCGTCGCGCTGGTCTACCTGCTCACGGGGCTGCTCGCGAGCCTGGTGACGCCGGTCGCGACCGTCGCGCTCCTGCTCCCGGTCGCCATCGACGCGGCGCGCGGCCTCGGGGCCGACCCCTTCGCGTTCGTCCTCGCGGTCACCTTCGCGGCGTCGACCGCGTTCGTCACGCCAATCGGCTACCAGACCAACCTCATGGTGTACAGCGCCGGAGGCTACCGGTTCACCGACTACGTCCGCGTCGGCGCGCCGCTCCAGCTGCTGCTCGCCGTCGTCACGACGGTGGGCATCGACCTCGTCTGGACGGTCTGAGCCGCGTCGAAAGAACAGTCGCAGGTTGGTGCGCGGTCCGGCGCGGTCGTCAGTCCCACTCCTCGCCGATGCCGCGCAGGGAGAACGGGCCGACTGGGAGGTTGTACCCCTCCTCCATCGCGGTGTCGACCTGCTCCTCGGTGGCGACGCCCTCCTCGACGATCTTCCGCGCCTCCTCGGCCATGGCGGCGTAGCACCGGTTGGCGATGAAGCCGTACTCGCCGGGGGCGTCGTCGAGGACGACGGCCGTCTTGCCCATGCCCTCGCTCACCTCGACGATGGTGTCGACGACCTCGTCGTCGGTCTGTGCGTTCGGCACGACCTCGACCAGCGTCATGATCTGGGCCGGGTTGAAGAAGTGCGCCACCGCGAACCGGGAGGGATCGTCGAGCGCGTTCGAGATCGACGCCGCAGAGAAGCCGCTGGTGTTCGAGTAGAGCGGGATGTCGTCGGTCGCCTCGTCGATCTCGCGGAAGACGTGGCCCTTGAGTTCGAGGTCCTCAGAGACGGCCTCGAGGACGAAGTCGGCGTCCGCGACGGCCTCGTCCAGGTCGGTGGTGAGCGTGAGCCGGTCGAGCGCGTCCTGCTTGTCCGCTTCGGTGATGTGGCCGCCCTCGACCGCGCGGTTCAGCCCGTAGTTCCCCTCCAGGATGCGCTCCTCGGCCTCGTCGAGGATGTCCTGTTCGATGTCGCGGATCGACACCTCGTAGCCGCTCTGGAGGAACGCCTGTCCGATACCACTGCCCATGATGCCGCCGCCGACGACGGCGATGTTTTCGACGTCTACCATGACAGGCCACATTCCGCACCCCATGTGTTAGTTCTTTCCACCTGGGCAACTGGCCGGGGGCGGACGGGTCGTGCGGTCGACGGCGCGGCCGGCTGCGAGTGCGGGCGAGAGAAAGCTACGGCTCCTCTGCGATCGGGTTGTACGACCCGTTGATGTCCCACTCGTGGAGACACTGCGGGTCGCCGACCTGCTTTTCGCCGTCCTCGGTGGCGATGACCCAGGACCAGCGGTCGGTGTCCCACACGTCGTGGCGGCCACACCGCTCACAGAGGCGCTCGGTCGGAGGCCTGATTGTCACACCCATGCCCGACTGGAGGGTGGGATGCCTTATGAACGTCCCGACTGCGAGGCACTTATCGGGGGACCACGCCAACCGCAGACCGTGCCGACGCGACGACAGTTCCTCACCGCCGCCGCGGCGGGGACGACGGCCGGGCTCGCCGGCTGTGGCGACACCGCCCCGCCCGGCGACGCGTTCCGGCTCACCACTCCCGCCTTCGACGACGGAGCCCCGATCCCCGCCAGGTACACCTGCCGGGGAGCGAACGTCTCGCCCCGGCTCCGCATCGAGTCGCCGCCGGCGCCGACGGAGGCCTTCGCGCTCTCGCTGTCGTCTCCCGACTCACCGGGGAGCGAGACGACCTACTGGCTGCTCTGGAACGTCCCCGGCGACGAGCGGGACCTCCCGGCGGCGCTCCCGCGGGACCCGGTGATCGACGCGCTCGGCGGCGCGCGCCAGGGGGCCAACGACGCGGGACAGGTCGGGTACTACGGGCCCTGTCCGCCGCCGGCGACCGACGCGACCTACTGGTTCGTGCTCAGCGCCCTGGACGCGCCCGTCGACCTGGAGCCGGGCGCGGACCGCGACGCCTACGACGACGCCCTGGAGACCCACCGGCTGGCGGACGTGATCCTGAAGGGGACCTTCTCGCGATCGGGGTGACTTTGACGGCGGGCCCCGAACGGGAGGTATGGGATTTCACACCTACGACGTCGAGCGCGCCAGCGCGCTGGAAGACCCGACGCGCTACCAGTACCTCTCCGTCGACGAGCTGCTGGCGCTGTTCGAACCGGGACTGGACCAGGTGGTGGCCGACCTCGGCAGCGGGACGGGGTTCTACACCGACGACGTCGCGCCCTACGCGCAGACGGTGTACGCCGTCGACCTCCAGGCGGAGATGCACGACCGGTACCGCGAGAAGGGGCTCCCGGACAACGTCGACCCGGTGACGGCGGCCGTCTCGGACCTCCCGTTCGCGGACGACGAACTCGACGGCGCGTTCTCGACGATGACCTACCACGAGTTCGCGAGCGAGGCGGCGCTGGCCGAACTGGCCCGGGTCGTCCGCCCGGGCGGTCGCCTGGGGATCGGCGACTGGAGCGCCGCGGGCGAGGGACGGACCGGCCCGCCGACCGACGAACGTTTCGCTGCCGCCGCGGTCCGCGAGGGACTCGAGGGCGCCGGGTTCACCGTCCAGCGCGCCGACGAGCGCCGGGAGACGTTCGTCGTGTCGGCCCGGCGCTGACCGGGCGGTCGGTCAGGGCGCGTAGGTCCCCTCCAGGGTCGCGTCCGCGACGAGGTGCCCGGTCGCCGCGTCCTCGAAGTCGGCCTTCGAGGCACCGGGGGAGAGGTCGAGCGTGGCGTCGAGCGCGTACGCCACGAACCGGTAGGTGTGCTCCCGGTCCGGGGGGTTCGGGCCGCCGTAGCCGCTCTCGCCGAAGTCGTTCTGGCCCTCCACGGCGCCGACCGGCCCCGGGTCCCAGCCCTCGGGGACGTCGGTCGTGTCGGCGGGGACGTTCCAGACGACCCAGTGGTCCCAGATCTTGCCCGCGGGCTCCATGGCGTCGGGGTCGTCCATCACGAGCGCGAGCGACTCGGCGCCGTCGGGGACGTCCTCGACGGTCAGCGGCGGGTTCACGTTGCGCTCCGTGTAGCCGTACTCCTCGGGAATCGGGTCGCCGTCGTCGAAGGCAGGACTCCTGAGGCGCATCACGTGACCAGGTACGAACGGCGGGGGTATACGTGTTCGGCCGGTCGGCGTCTCAGAAGTCGGGGAGGTCTTCGGGCGCGTCGTAGTCGGCCGCCCAGTGGATGTAGTCGTCGGCCAGGACGTCACAGACGGTCTGACCGAGTTCGGTGAGCGACGCGTTGATCGCGGAGACGTGTCCCCAGGAGTCGAGGTCGGGGTGGAGGTCGCGCTCGCGCCAGTCCTCGGGGATGCCGGGGGCGTGGTAGCCGACGCGGTCCGCGAAGTCGTCCCAGAAGAAGTCGAACCGGCCGAACAGGTCGAGGTCGCTGGCGATCGCGAACTCGTCTTCGGTCAGGTCGGTGTGTGCGGCCCACTCCGCGAACGCGCGCTCCCAGGCGCCCTCTTCGAGGAACGACTGGAGGTCGGCGCGCCGGTACTCGTCGCCCATCACGTCGACGTCGTCGTACGCGTCGGCAGCGAGACCGGTTTCGAGAGTGGGCGGCGGCGGCGTTTCGACGTCGAGTCCCATGCACGCCGGTAGGCGGGCCACCGACATAAGGGCCGCCACGTCGGCCGGTCGGACGACCAAGCCGACAGCGGTAAAACCCGGTGGTGCCTTTGACAGGGCGATGAGTGACCCGGCCGCCGAGACGACCGGACGCGTCCGCGTGGTCGGGACGGCACACGTCTCCGCGGACAGCGTCGCCGAGGTCGAGCAGGTCATCGAGGAGGAGCGCCCCGACGTCGTGGCGGTCGAACTCGACGAGGGTCGCTACCGACAGTTGAAAGGCGAGACGCCGGACGACCTCGACGCTGCGGACCTCCTCCGGGGCAACACGGTCTTCCAGTTTCTCGCCTACTGGATGCTCTCGTACGTGCAGTCGCGACTCGGCGAGCGCTTCGACATCCGGCCCGGCGCGGAGATGCTCGCGGCCGTCGAGACCGCAGAGCGGCTGGGCGTCGACGTCGCCCTCGTCGACCGCGACATCCAGGTGACGATGCAGCGGTTCTGGCAGACCCTCTCCGGGCTGGAGAAGCTCAAGCTGATCGGTGGACTGGCCCTGGGCGTCACCGACGGCTGGACGATCGGCGTGGCGTTCGGGGGCTTCGTCGGCCTGTTCGTGGGCGTCGTCGCCGAGGCCGTCGCCGGTCCGTTCCTGCTCGCCGTCGGCGGGAGCGGCGTCGCCGGGACGCTGCTCGGCCTGGGCGCCGCGCTCGTGGAGGTCGTCCTATTCGCCCTGACCGGCGCGCTCGTCTTCGGCGTCGGTCTCGGGCTGGCGCTCGGTGGCCAGCAGGAGGAGATCGAGGAGTTCGACCCCGACGAGTTGACCGACGCTGACGTGGTGACCGCGATGATGGAGGAGTTCCGGCGGTTTTCGCCGGGTGGCGCGACTGCCCTCATCGACGAACGCGACGCCTACATCGCCCACCAGCTGGTGGCGCTCCGTGAACAGGGGCGCCACGTCGTCGCGGTCGTCGGGGCGGGCCACCGCGAGGGGATCGAGCGCTACCTCGACCACCCGGCGGAGCTCCCGCCGGTCGACTCGCTGGTCGGGCAGGCCTCGGGGAGCCGGTTCTCCGTCTACAAGCTCTTCGGCTACCTGTTCACGCTGGGCTTTCTCGTGTTCTTCGTGCTGCTGGCGATGGCCGGCGTCCAGAACACCTTCCTCCTGCAGGTGTTCGCGGCGTGGTTCCTCGTGAACGGCCTGTTCTCGTTCGGCCTGGCGAAGCTCGCGGGCGCTCACTGGCAGAGCGCCGCCGTTGGCGGGGCGGTCGCCTGGCTGACCTCGGTGAACCCGCTGCTCGCGCCGGGCTGGTTCGCCGGGTACGTCGAACTCCGGTACGTCTCCGTCAACGTCGCGGACATCGGCCGGCTCAACGAGATCCTCTCCGACGAGGAGAGCCCCATCCGCGACATCTACGCCCGGATGCTCGACGTGCCGCTGTTCCGGCTCATCATGGTCGTGGCGATGACGAACGTGGGGAGCTTCGTCGCGAGCGTCCTGTTCGCCACCGTCGTCGTGCCCGCCATGTTCCAGCAGGTCGGCGGCGTCGACGAGATCTCCCGGCTGATGCTCCAGGGCGCGCGCCACAGCGCCGACCTCCTCCTGCGGGGGCTCCTGTAATGGTTCGCTTCTCGGCGCGCGAACTCCGCGACCTGCTGGTCGCCTGGGTGGCGCTCGGGATCGCGTTCTCCTTCTTCCTCGACCGTCGGCTGGCGCGCGGCGTGTTCGCCGGACAGCTCCCCGTCGGAGACGCGCTGGTGACGCTCGCGCTCTCGATGGCCACCGTCGGCGTGGGCTTTCTCCTCCACGAACTCGCGCACAAGGTCGTCGCGACCCGGTTCGGCCAGGTGGCGGAGTTCCGGGCGGACTACGGGATGCTGGTGCTGGCCATCGGCGCCGGTCTCGCCGGCTTCCTCTTCGCCGCACCGGGCGCCGTCTACCACCGCGGCCGGATCGACGCCAGGCAGAACGGGCTCATCGCCGTCGCCGGGCCGCTGACCAACGTCGGGCTCGCGGTCGTGTTCGCGCCCCTGCTGGTCGTCCCGTCGCTGGCGCGCGTCGGCACCCTCGGGGTCAGCGTGAACCTGCTGCTCGGGACGTTCAACATGCTGCCCTTCGGGCCGCTCGACGGCCGCAAGGTGCTCTCGTGGTCGAAGCTCGCGTTCCTGGCGAGCTTCCTCCTCTGTGCCGGGCTGTCGGCCGTCGCGCTCCTCCGGATCGGCGTCGGGCTGTGACCGGCGCGACGACCCGATGGGCTTTTCCCCGCCTCGCGCGGCCCATCGGGTATGACCGACGACGAGGACGGACTGACCTACGCCGAGGCGGGCGTCGACATCGACGCCAGCGAGGCGGCGACGGCCGCGCTCGTCGGTGCCGTCGGCGAGATCGAGGGCTACGCGGGGCTCCTCGACATCGGCGATCGCTACCTGGCGCTGGCGACTGACGGCGTCGGAACCAAGCTGCTCGTGGCGGAGGCGCTCGGCGACTACTCGACGATCGGGATCGACTGCGTCGCGATGAACGCGAACGACCTGGTCGCCGCTGGGGTCCGGCCGGTCGCCTTCGTGGACTACCTCGCGGTCGACGAGCCAGACGGCGACACCGCCGCCGACGTCGGTGCCGGGCTGTCGAGGGGCGCCGAACTCGCGGGCGTCACGCTCGTCGGCGGCGAGACGGCCGTGATGCCGGAGGTCGTCAGGGGGCTGGACCTGGCCGGGACGTGTGCCGGGCTCGCGCCGAAGGACGCAGTCTTCCCCGGCGAGGCCGAGCCCGGCGACGCGCTGGTGGGATTCCCGTCCTCGGGGATCCACTCGAACGGGCTCACGCTGGCACGGACGGCCGCGACGCGCGACCACGACTACACCGATCCCTTCCCGCTCGACGACGACCGGACGATCGGCGAGGTGCTCCTCGAACCCACGCGAATCTACGCGGACGTCCTCGATCCGCTCCGCGAGCACGGCGCGCACGCGGCCGCCCACGTCACCGGCGGCGGCTGGACGAACCTCTCCCGGATGGGGGACCGGCGCTACGTCGTCGACGATCCACACCCCGCCCAGCCGGTGTTCGAGTTCGTCCAGTCGGCCGGGGACGTCTCCGACGAGGAGATGCACCGGACGTTCAACATGGGGACGGGATTCGTCGCCGCGCTCCCGCCCGAGGCGGCGGCCGACGTCGTCGCCGACACCGACGACGGGGCGATCGTCGGGCGCGTCGAGTCCGGCGAGGGCGTCGAGATCCGCGGACTGTCGCTGTCGTGACGGCGTCGGACGGTTGCTGACAGGTGGTGCCGGCCGTGCCCCGGAGCGGTGCACCACGCACCCGCCCTGGCCGCCCCGGGCGCCTCGTCAGGTCACGGCCGGGGCTGGTTCCGTCCCGGTACCTGAACCTTCGGCCTACCGGAGGTGGTTCGCCACGTCCGCCTCGGTGATGATGCCGACCATCTCGTCGTTCTCCTTGACGATCACGGCGTCCTGGTGGTTGAGGTAGTCGTTTATCTCCTCCAGGTTCGCGGTGCGGCCGACGGTGGTGTAACTCTCGCTCATCACCTCTGCGATGGGGAGGCTGTCGAGGTCTGCGTCTCCCCGCCGGAGGCGAATGTCGCCGTTGGAGATGAGCCCGACCGGCGTGCCGCCCTCGTCAACGACCGGGAGCTGTGAGAAGCCCTCCTCGCCCATGATGTCGATGGCGCTCGCGACGCTGTCGTCGCGACGGACCGCCGCGACGTCGCGGTTCATGATGTCCTCGGCGCGCTTGATCGACCCTTCGGCTTCGTTGAGTGCGTTCACGATGCGCCGGAGCGTCGAGAGCCGCGGGTCGACGTCGCCGCCCTCGATGCGCGCGATGAGCGGCTGTGAGACGCCGGCCATCTCGGCGAGTTCGCTCTGGGTCAGGTCCAGGTCGTTCTTCCGTCGCTCGCGGAGTTCGGTCGGCGTCGGCAGCTCCATGTGCCGTAATTACTTTGAGTTATACAAAAGTCGTTCGGCGGCCGGCGTCACTCCTCCTCGCGCTCGATGGTCTCGATCACCTTGAGCGGGACGTCCCGGAGCGCGCCCCCGATCTCGCTCTTGGCGATGCGCTGGGCGTGCTCCTTGCTGTCCGCGTTGAAGACGTCCATCTCGAGGACCAGTCCGACCAGTGCGGTGTCGGCGGCGATGTAGGCCGAGTCGAACGGCTCGCCGCAGGCGGGGCAGGGCGTCGCTCCGACCTCCACCTCGACGTAGTCCATGTCCCGGTCGTTGAGTCGCCGACCGGCCTCGCTCACGGCGACGCCGATGGCGTCGTCTACGTCCTCGACGTCGCGGACCAGCCACGCCGCCTCCATCGCGACCAGGTAGTTTGCCATACCCGACCTCCGTGCTCCGTCGGGTCGTGTCTTGTGATTTCTGTCGCGCCGCGCACGTCACGCCGAACGTTCTCGTAACGTATGGGCATCACTGCCCTCGCCAACGGGGGGCATCGACGTCGCACCAGGGCGAATCAACCCGGGGCGGGTCGAACGCAAGCTCGCTTGAACCGCAGGACTGCGGCGGTGTGACAGGCCGTCTCGATCGTCGTTAGACCCGGAAAGTTTATACCCGATTGCGGGTTCAGCGCGGTCGAACACAGATGGCGTCACTGACGCTCCGCGCGACCCTGTTCGCGCTGTACCAGTTGAGCATCGTCGTCGGCATCGCCCTGCTACCGCTCGCCCTCGTGGCGCGACAGGCTGGGGTCCCCCTCCCGATTCACCGGGTCGTCGAACGGCTCGGCACCGCCTACGAGCGCGCCGCCGAGTGATCGCCCCGCGCTTCCGGTTCCGGCCGATCCCGGTGGAAGGACTGGTTTTATCAGCACCGAGGGAGTAGGCGTCGCTAATGCGACGACCACCCGAGACCCCGCAGCCTGGCGGCCTCACCGAACGTGACTCTGCCGTCTACGAACCCGAACTGGGTTCGCTCCCCGACCCCGGCGTCTCCCGCGAGGAACTGGAGAACGTCAACACGACCGGGACGACGACGATCGGCGTCACCACCGCCGACGGCGTCGTCATCGCGACGGACATGCGCGCCTCGCTGGGCGGGCGCTTCGTCTCGAACAAGAACGTCCAGAAGGTCGAGCAGATCCACCCCACCGGCGCGCTGACGCTCGTCGGCTCCGTGGGCGGCGCGCAGTCGTTCATCCGCTCGCTCCGCGCCGAGGTGAACCTCTACGAGGCCCGCCGCGGCGAGAACATGTCCATCAAGGCGCTCGCCACGCTGGCCGGCAACTTCGCCCGCGGCGGCCCGTTCTTCGCCATCAATCCCATCCTCGGCGGCGTCGACGAGGAGGGCTACCACGTCTACTCGATCGACCCCGCCGGTGGCGTCATGGAAGACAACTACACCATCACCGGGTCCGGCCTCACGGTCGCGTACGGGACGCTCGAAGACCTCTACGAGGAGGGCCTCTCGATGGCGGAGGGCAAGCGGGTCGCCGCCCGCGGCGTCAAGGCCGCCGTCGAACGCGATACCGGCTCCGGGAACGGCGTCTTCCTCGCGGAAGTGACCGACGAGGGCGTCGAGATCAACGGCCACACCGACTTCGACGAAGTTCTCTAGATCGGCTCAGCTCTTCTCGCGTGACGAGCCAGAAGCGAGGAGCCGCGGCTCAGTAGAAGGCGACCGGGATGCCGCTGGTGTCCTCGTCGCTGACCTTCTCGTAGGCGTTCTCGAAGTCCGCCGTCCGGACCTCGGTGCGGTCGTCGCGGATGGCGAACATGCCGGCCTCGGTGGCGAGCGCCTCGAGTTCGGCGCCGGAGAAGCCCTCCGTCCGCTGTGCGACGTCGACGTGGTCGACCTCGTCGGCGAGGCGCATGTCCCGGGTGTGGATCTCCAGGATGCGGGTGCGCCCCTCGACGTCGGGTTCGGGGACCTCGATGAGCCGGTCGAACCGGCCCGGCCGCAGGAGCGCCCGGTCGAGCATGTCGAAGCGGTTGGTGGCCGCGATGATGGAGATGTCGCCCCGGTCCTCGAAGCCGTCCATCTCGCTGAGCAACTGCATCATCGTCCGCTGGACCTCGGCGTCGCCGCTGGTCTTCGACTCGGTCCGCTTCGAGGCGATGGCGTCGATCTCGTCGATGAAGATCACCGCGGGTTCGTGCTGGCGGGCGAGTTCGAACAGGTCGCGCACGAGCTTCGCGCCCTCGCCGATGAACTTGTGAACCAGTTCCGAGCCGGCCATCTTGATGAACGTGGCGTCGGTCTGGTTGGCCACCGCCTTCGCGAGCATCGTCTTGCCCGTCCCGGGCGGCCCGTAGAGCAACACCCCCGAGGGCGGCGTGATGCCGACCGCCTCGAACTGCCCGGGATCGGTGAGGGGGTCCTCGACGGCCTCCTTGACCTCCTGGATCTGGGCGGTCAGTCCGCCGATGTCGTCGTACTCGACGTCGGGATTCGCCTCGACCTGCATGGCCTGGGCGCGAGCGTCTTTCTCCGAGTCGAGTTGCATCTGGACGGAGAAGGAGTCGTTGATGGCGACCCGGTCGCCGGCCTCGAGTTCCTCCTCGAACTGGGGAGAGGCGTCGGTCAGGATCTCCTGGTTGTTACCGTGCTGTTTGAGGACGATCCCGTCGTCGCCGATCTCCTCGACGGTCGCGATGTAGAGCGAGGACGTCTTGAGGGTCTCGTTCTCCCGCTGGAGGCGGTCGACCTCATCTTCGAGGTCGTCGCGGCGCTCGCGGGCGGATTCGAGCTGGTTCGCGAGTTCGTCGTGGACGGTGACAATATCGACGTAGTGGTCCCGGAGGGCGTCCAACCGTTCCTCCTCGGACATGTCGGGATCGATTTCGAGCTGCGGCCGATCCGGCAGCGAGGGGCTACGCGACATTACTGGGCGCTTGTACCGCGAGCGTAGTAGGGCTTTTGGATCAGGGAACGGTCGTGGCTTCCCGGCCGGGACGGGCCGCTCAGTCGAGGGCCGCGAACTGGTCGAGGAGCCGCCCGTACTCGTCGAGCGCGTCCGACAGGTAGGTCGTCGCGGTCACGTCGACGCCCGCCGTGTCGAGAATCTCGACGGGATAGGCGCTCCCGCCCTGCTGGAGCGCGTCGAGGTAGTCGTCTGCTGCCCGGTCGGACTCCTCGATCCGGGTGGCGATGCTCACGGCGCTGGCGATGCCGGTGGCGTACTGGTAGACGTAGAACCCGTAGTAGAAGTGGGGGATGCGCATCCACTCGCGGGCGATGCGGTCGTCGACGCTCGCCGGGGCGTAGTAGGTCGTCTTGAGGTCGTGGTACTGCTCGTCCAGCCAGTCGGCGGTGATGGCCCCGCCGTCCTCGGCGTGGGCGTGGGCGCGGTGCTCGAAGTCCGCGAACATCGTCTGTCGGAACAGCGTCGAGCGGAACCGTTCGAGGTACTCGTCGAGGACGTGCCGGCGGAGGTCGTCGTCCTCGACCACGTCGAGCAGGTGGTGGGTGAGCAGCGTCTCGTTGACGGTGCTGGCCACCTCCGCGACGAAGATCTCGTAGCTGCTGTAGACGTAGGGCTGGGCATCGCTGGCGAGGTCCGAGTGCATCGAGTGACCCAGTTCGTGGGCCAGCGTGAACATCGACGTGATGTCGTCCTGGTAGTTCATCAGAACGTACGGCTGCGAGTCGTAGGTCCCGCCGGAGTAGGCTCCGGACTGCTTGCCGGCGGTCTCGTAGACGTCGACCCACCGCGACTCCAGCCCCTCGGCCACGCGGTCCTGGTACGACTCGCCGAGGGGTGCCAGCGCCTCGACCACCCACTCCGCGGCCTGCTCGTACTCGATCGACGGGGCGTCGCCCCCGGCCATCGGCCGGTAGAGGTCCCACATCGCCAGGTCGTCGACCCCCAGGCGGTCGGCCTTCAGGTCGGCGTGCCGGTGGAGCAGGTCGAGGTTGTCGTCGACCGTCTCCAAGAGCGTGTCGTACACCGAGACCGGCACGTTCGCGCCGTCGAGCGACGCCTCGCGCGCCGTCTCGTAGTCCCTGATCCCGGCGAGCTTGACGTCGGTCTTCACGGCGTTCTTGTACGCCGTCGAGACGGCGTTGCGCACCGTCTCCCACTCGTCGTAGAAGGTCTCGTACACCTCGCGGCGGAACTCGCGGTCCTGGTGCTTCTGGAGGGTGGTGAAGTTGTTGAGCGTGATCTGGCGCGTCTCGCCACTCGGATCCTCGACGGTCGGGAACGCCATGTCGGCGTTCGTGAGCATGTTGTACACCTCGCCCGCGGCGCCGGTGACCTCGCTCAGGTCGGCGAGCACCTCCTCGATCTCGGGCGAGCGGGTGTGGGGCTTCATCCGGAGCACGTCGTCGAAGTAGTGCTCGTAGATCTCCAGCGCCGGCGCCGCGTCGACGAACGACTCGATCGTCTCCCGGTCGGCCTGCTGGAGTTCGGGCTCGACGAAGCTCGCGGCGCTCGACGCCTCGGCCGACAGCGACTGGGCGCGAGCCGCCAGCGCCTGGCAGTGCTGGTCGGTGGTGTCCTCGTCCCGGCGGAGCCGTGCGTAGGCGGCGACGTTCGACACCTTCCGCAGCAGGTCCTCCCGGAGCTGGAGCACCTCCTGGAGCGTCGCCGCGCTCTCCGTCACTCGTCCCTCGTACTCCCGGAGATCGTCGAGGCGCTCCTCGACGGCCTCGTAGGCCGCCTCCCACTCGTCCTCGTCGGCGTACAGGTCCGTGAGGTCCCACTTGTACTGCTCGTCGATCTCCCCCCGCTCGGGAACGGAGCTCATGGCCTGCGATTCGACCGGCGCCTCCCTAAACCCGTCGCCACGCGGGCACGCCCGGTCCACCTCTCTCCGGCGGGCTCACTCCCCGGTCAGACCGTCACGGACGGTCCCGGCGACGCGCGCCCCGGTCCGGCGCTCGACCGCTCGCGCCTCGAAGACGGCGCGGGCGCTCGCGGCCGCCGCCTCGTCCACGGCGAACGACAGCCCCGGGTAGGTCACGCCGGTCAGGACCAGCGGTTCCGCGGGCGCGGTGGCGACGCCCGCCGGGCCGTCGAGCGGGGCCGCGGCGAGGACCCGCTCGACGCGGTCGAGGTCGGCCTCGCCGCTGGCCACCTCCGCGACGAGCGAGACGAGCCGGCGGACCAGGTGCCGTGCGAAGCCCGGCGCCCGGAACGTCAGGACGAGGTAGGCCCCGTCGGGGCGGTGGGCAGTCGACAGCCGACGGACCGTCCCCGTCTCGTCCGGCGTGAGGTTGTGGAAGTCGTGCTCGCCGGCGAGTCGGTCGAGCGCGGCCCGCGCCCGCGACGCGCTGGCGTCGGGCGCGTGGAGGTGATAGGTGTAGGTCCGCTCGGTCGCGTCGTGGGTGGCGTGGAACGCCGGGGGCGCCTCGGCCGCCGCCCAGGCGCGGACGCCGGCCGGGAGTTCGGCGTTGAACGCGCGCGGGTCGAGCCAGTCGGGCGCCTCGAAGGAGACGGTCTGTGCGAGGGCGGAGACGCCGGCGTCGGTGCGCCCCGCGGCGGCGTACCCCGGGGGCGGCCCGTCCCCGTCGAGGACGTCCAGCGCGCGCAGCGCCCCGAGGAGCGCGTCCTCGACGGTCGGGACGTCGGGCTGGCGCTGGAAGCCGCGGTAGTCGGTCCCGTCGTAGGCCAGCCGGTACGCCCGCATCGGGCTACGCGTAGTCCTCGTACGTCGGCGCCGCGTGGTCGCCCGGGAACGCGTCGACGGGCGCGGTGGTCTGCTCGCCGGTGGCCATGTCCTTGACTGTCACCTCGCCGTTCGCCAGGTCGCGCTCGCCGACGATGACCACCGTCTCGGCGTTGACGGCGTCGGCGTAGTTCATCTGCGCGCCGAAGCTCCGGTCGGAGACGTCCGTCTCGACGACGTGGCCCGCGCCGCGCAGGTCGCGGACGATGCGGGCGGCGGTCGACCGGGTGTCGCCGACCGTGAGGACGTAGTAGTCGGTCGTCACGGCCTCCTCCGGCCAGACGCCGGCGTGCTGGAGCAGGAGCGGGAGCGTGGAGTTCATCACGCCCGGCGCGAAGCCGACCGCGGGCGTGGGCTGGCCGCCGAAGCTCTCGATGAGGTCGTCGTAGCGCCCGCCCCCGAAGACGGCGCGGGAGACCTCGCCCGTCGAGTCGAAGCACTCGAACACGACGCCGGTGTAGTAGTCCAGCCCGCGGGCGGTCTCCAGCGAAACGGTGCAGTACTCGCGGGCGCCGAAGTCGTCGACGGCGTCGAGGACCGCCTCCAGGTTCTCGACCGCGTCGGCCACGCGGTCGGTGCCGGCGAACTCGACGAGGGCGTCGAGGTTGTCGGCGTCGAGGAGGTCGTCGAACTGCCGGGCCTGGTCGTAGTCTAGGCCGGCCTCGACGAGCAGGTCGTAGTAGGCGGCCTCCTCGACCTTCGCGGACTTGTCGACGGCGCGGACGGCCGCGCGCACGTCCACGTCGGCGTCGAAGGCGGTCAGGAGCCCGCCCAGGATGTCGCGGTGGGAGACCCGGACCTCGAAGTCCTCCCCCGCGAGCCCGAGGTCCGTGAGGAGGTCGACCGCGAGCGCGAGCACCTCGGCGTCGGCCTCGGGAGCCGACGAGCCGAAGATGTCGATGTTGGTCTGGTAGAACTCCCGGAAGCGGCCCTGCTGGACCTGTTCGTAGCGCCAGAACGGTCGCGTCGAGTACCACTTGATGGGCTTGGAGAGCGCCTGCTGCTTCGCGACGACCATCCGCGCGACCGTGGGCGTCAGCTCGGGCGTCAGGGCGACCTCGCGCCCGCCCTTGTCGGTGAAGGCGTACAGCTCCTCGACGATCTCCTCGCCGCTCTTCTCGACGTACATCTCCGTGGGCTCCAGCGCCGGGGTGGCGATCTCCCGGAAGCCGTACCGGGCGGCGGCCGACTCCACCGCGTCGACGACCGCCCGGTGGGCGGCCATCTCGGCCGGGTAGACGTCGCGGAATCCCTTGATGCCCTCGTACATGCGTGGCGGTTCAGGGCCGACGGTGAAAAGTGTGCAGAAAGCCGGCGGACCGTTCGGCCCGTCTGCCCGGCGACGACGTCGGCCCCGGCGGGGCGGTCCCGGGGTCAGTTGGTCCGGCGGGCGAAGGCCAGGTTCCCGGAGATGTTCTCGATGTAGATGTCGACGACGTCCCCCTCCTCCGCGCCGGGAACGAAGATCGTGTACTTGCCCTTCTCGGCGACGCCGTCGCCTTTCCGGCCGGTACCGGTGATCTCGACGGTGTAGGTTTCGCCCTCCTCGACGGCCTCGCGCTGCTGAGTCTGCTGGCCGGTGCTCCGACGCTGGACGGGGCGGAACGCACCGCAGGCGTCGCAGCGGAGCATCTGCGTGCGGTCCTCGGTGACCAGCCGGGTGTCCGGGAGGCCACACTCCGAGCAGGTGACGTACTCGGCGACATAGCTGTCGACGACGGCCTCGAAGTCGCGGGCGGAGAAGTTGCCGTTGTAGCGGCCGACGCCGTCCTGGAGCTTGCCGTTCGTCCCGAGTTCGCGCTGGATGAACCGGTGGAGGTGGTCGGGATCGCGCGAGAGCGCGTCTGCGATCGCCTCCAGGTTCGTCAGGCGGGTGAACGCGCCGTCCTTCTGGGCGTTCGCGTCGGGGACCGAGAGGCGCTCCCCGCTGCCCTGGACGTCTGTCACGTCGTCCATCGCTCGGTTGAGGCTCGATTCGTAGTCCATACCCGCAGTAAGTGGCTCGTGACTTAAAGCAATTCTGTGATGGACCGACCCACGCCCCCGCGGAGTAACGCCAGACTACCCGAAGACCCGCCGGACGGCCGTCCCGAGCTCGTTGACCCGGACGCGGTGTTCGTAACTGTCGCGGACGCCGTTCGTGACGACGGCGAACGCCAGGTCGCGCTCCGGGTCGGCCCACGCCACCGAGGAACCGAGGCCGCCGTGGCCGAACGTCGAGGGCGGCGCCAGCGTGCCGTAGCTGTCGAACGGCGTCCCGGCCAGGAAAAAGCCCAGCCCGTAGCGCACGGGCGTCCCGAGGGTCCGGTCGTGGTCGACCGCGATCTGGAGCGAGGTCGCCTCCGCGACCGTCGCCTCGGAGAGGAGGCGGACGCCGTCGAGTTCGCCACCGTTCCCCAGGCAGGCGTAGAACCGCGCGAGGTCGCTCGCGGTGCCGACGCCGCTCGCGGCCGGCATCTCGGCCCGGTGGAACGCCTCGCGGTTGAAGTTCGCCGCCGCGTCCGCGTTGTCCGCGCCCAGCCCGCCCGCCCGTTCGCGGCAGCGGTCGAACGCCTCGAACCCGACGAGCGTGGCGACGTCGTCCGGCTCCGAGGCCGGGAGCCCGAGGTGCGTGTCGTCCATCCCCAGAGGGTCGAGGACGTGCTCGCGGAGGTAGCTCCCCGCGGTCTCGCCGGTCACGCGACGGACGAGCTCGCCGACCACCCAGCCGTAGTTCATCGCGTGGTAGGCCGCCGTCGACCCGGGCTCGAACTGGAGTTCGATCTCCTCCATGGCTTCGACGGCGGCGTCCCAGTCGGTCCAGTCGTCGGGACGGAGGTCGAACTCGCCGGCCGGGAAACCGCCCTGGTGGCTGAGGACGTGCCGGACCGTCACCTGCTCCTTGGCCGGGTCGCCACGGGTGAACTCGGGCCAGTAGGTCGCGACCGGCTCGTCGTAGTCGAGGTCGCCCGCCTCGACGAGCCGGTGGACGCAGGCCCCCGCCAGCGGCTTCGTCGAGGAGAAGAACACGAACCCCTGGTCGGACTGGACCGGCTCGCCGTCCGGCCCGGCCGTCCCGGCCGTCAGGTCGACCACCTGCTCGCCCTCGTGGTAGACCGCGAGCTGCGCCCCGTGGTGGAGCCCCACGGCCGCCTGGTTCTGGAACAGCCGTTCGAGTCGCTCCCTGTCGTCGACTGGTGCCGTCATGCCCCCGACGTCGGTGGTCGATTATTTAAATCATCGCCCCGGTCGCGAACTTATCGTTGTCCCATCTACGGAACGGAAATAAATGGACTGCGGCCGTGCGAGACCGTATCCCACGGTCGCGACGACCCGTGTCGTTAAGTGACTGTACGAGGTCCCACAGCCATGGACTTCAGCGAACCGTCCGAGGTCTCACAGATCAAGCGCGCCCTGGACGACTTCATCGAGGCCGAGGTCGAGCCCCTGGAGAACGAGTACGACCAGTTCCTCGGCGAGGACTACGAGAAGTACATCGTCGACGAGGACCACCGTCACGTCCCCGAGTACCAGGAGGTCCAGCGAACCATCCGGAAGAAGTCGGCCGAGGCCGGGTTCTACGGCATGAGCATGCCCGAGGAGGTCGGCGGCGCCGGCATGGACATCCTCCCCCGCGGGATGATCGCCGAGTATCTCGCCGAGCGCGGTCCCGGCTTCCAGAGCGCGATCACGGGCGGGGCGGGCGGCCCGACGCCGATCCTGCTGGCCTGCGACGAGGCCCAGCGCGAGGAGTACCTCGACCCCCTCATGGCGGGCGAGATCACCACCTGCTTCGCCCTCTCCGAGCCCGAACACGGCAGCGACCCCCACTACATGGACACCACTGCCGCGAAGGACGGCGACGAGTGGGTCATCGACGGCACCAAGTACTGGATCACGAACGGCCCCTACGCCGACTTCGCGATGGTGTTCGCCCGCACCTCCGGCGACCCGGGCGACCTCCACGGCATCACCGCCTTCCTCGTCGACAAGTCGGTCGACGGCTTCGAGGTGGGCAAGATCCACCGGACGATGGGACTCACGCCCGGCGGCCAGTCCGAACTCCTGTTCGACGGCGTGCGCGTCCCCGAGTCGAAGGTGCTCGGCGAGGTCGACGAGGGCTTCCAGGCCGCCATGAACTGGATCGGCGGCGGTCGGCTCAACATCGCCGCCAGCGCCGTCGGGACCGCACAGCACCTCCTCGACCTGGCAGTCGACTACGCGAGCGAGCGCGAGACCTTCGGGAAGCCGATCGGTCACCGCCAGGGCGTCTCCTTCCAGCTGGCCGACCTCGCCACTGAGATCGAGCAGGTCCGTCACCTCTACCGCTACGCCGCCTGGAAGATGGACCAGGGCGAGCGCGCCCGCAAGGAGGAGTCGATGGCCAAACTCCGCGGCGCCGAACTCGCCAACACCGCCGCCGACGTCGCCATGCAGGTCCACGGCGGCTCCGGCTTCATGAAGTCGCTCCCCATCGAGGAGTACTACCGGTCGGCCCGCGTCCTGCGCATCTTCGAGGGGACCGACGAGATCCAGCGCCGCACCATCGCCCGAGAACTGCTCTGAGCCGGCCGCGCCGGCCGCCGCCCCCATTATTTCGCGCTCTGTTGCGTGAACCCTCACGGTTAAATAGGACGGTTGGGATTACCGAGCCATGGACTTCAGCGAACCGTCGGAAGTCTCACAGATCAAGCGCGCCCTGGACGACTTCATCGAGGCCGAGGTCGAGCCCCTGGAGAACGAGTACGACCAGTTCCTCGGCGAGGACTACGAGAAGTACATCGTCGACGAGGACCACCGTCACGTCCCCGAGTACCAGGAGGTCCAGCGAACCATCCGGAAGAAGTCGGCCGAGGCCGGGTTCTACGGCATGAGCATGCCCGAGGAGGTCGGCGGCGCCGGGATGGACCTGCTGCCGCGCGCACTCATCGGCGAGTGGCTCTCGAACCGCGGTCCCGGGTTCCACCGGTTCATTCTCGGCGGCGCGGGCGGGCCGACGCCGATTCTGATGGCCTGCGACGAGGCCCAGCGCGAGGAGTACCTCGACCCCCTCATGGAGGGCGAGATCACCACCTGCTTCGGGCTGACCGAACCGGGCCACGGGTCCGACGCCCACCACATGGACACCAGCGCCGAGATGGACGGCGACGAGTGGATCATCAACGGCGAGAAGTGCTTCATCACGAACGGTCCCTACGCCGACTTCGCGATGGTGTTCGCCCGCACCTCCGGCGAGGACGGCGACCTCCACGGCATCACCGCCTTCCTCGTCGACGACGACGTGGACGGCTTCGAGCGCGGGAAGGTCCACCGGACGATGGGCGGCGACATCGGCAACCACGGTGAGCTCCTGTTCAACGACGCGCGCGTCCCCGAGTCGAAGGTGCTCGGCGAGGTCGACGAGGGCTTCCAGGCCGCCATGAACTGGATCGGCGGCGGTCGGCTCAACATCGCCGCCAGCGCCGTCGGGACCGCACAGCACCTCCTCGACCTGGCAGTCGACTACGCGAGCGAGCGCGAGACCTTCGGGAAGCCGATCGGTCACCGCCAGGGCGTCTCCTTCCAGCTGGCCGACCTCGCCACTGAGATCGAGCAGGTCCGTCACCTCTACCGCTACGCCGCCTGGAAGATGGACCAGGGCGAGCGCGCCCGCAAGGAGGAGTCGATGGCCAAACTCCGCGGCGCCGAACTCGCCAACACCGCCGCCGACGTCGCCATGCAGGTCCACGGCGGCTCCGGCTTCATGAAGTCGCTCCCCATCGAACGGGAGTACCGCGGTGCGCGCGTCCTCCGCCTGTTCGAGGGGACCGACGAGATCCAGCGCCGCACCATCGCCCGCGAACTGCTCTGAGCCGGACGGGGGAAACAGTAAACAACCTCGGCGTCCCTTCTCTGGAACGATGTCACGGGCCAGGCGTACGCTCCCCGCCATCGACTGGGCACACGAGGGCGATCCGTGGTACCGCGTCGGCGTCTGGCTCGTCATCTACGGGGGAATGGTGGCCGCGCCGACGCTCACCGTCGCGCTCCTGCTCGGCGTGCTCGGCGCGGTCGGGTGGCTCCCGCTCGGCGGCGAGTTCTACTGGCTGTCTATCGTCGGCAGCGGCACCGGTGCGGCCGCGCTGCTCGGGTTCGCGCTCATCCGGCGCAGCCGCGACTACCGGCAGCGGCGCCGCGAGATCGACGACCGGTACTGGTTCTGAGCCGCCCGGAAGCGCGCGGCCCTAGTCGAGGGCGAACACCGGGATCGCCGCGTCGTCGGAGACGCGCCAGAAGTCGACCGAGACGGGAGCGCCGACCGCGACGGCGTCCGGGTCGCCGGTCACGTGCGCAGTCATGCGCGGGCCCTCGGCGAGTTCGACGATCGCCACGGCGTAGGGGGTGTGGTCGCCGAAGCCGGCCGCGCCGGGCACGTGACAGACGGTGTAGCTGACCACCTCGCCGGTCCCCGCGGCCTCGACGTAGTCCGGGTCGCGCGCGCCGCAGTGGGTACAGACCGTGCGCGGGTAGAACTGGTGCTCGCCGCAGTCCGAGCACCGCTGGACGAGGAGCCTGCCGTCGGTGGTCGCCGCCCAGAACTCCCGGGTGACGCCGCTGGGGACGGGGACGACGCCGTCCCACTCGTCTCTGAGGTCGCGCACGGTCAGTCACCCCGCTCCAGGACGACGGTGCTCGAACTCGACAGCACCGCGCCGGTGCCGTGGGCCACCGCGGTCCGTGCGTCCTCGACCTGTCGCTCGTCGGCGCCGGCCGCGGCGTAGTCGCCGCGCAACTGCCGGACGGCCTCGATCAGGACGAACACCCCGAAGTGACCGGGGTGACAGTACGAGAGGCCGCCCCCCTGGGTGTTGGTCGGGAGGTCGCCGCCGGGGCCGAGGGTCCCGCCCTCGACGAACGCGCCGCCCTCGCCCTGCTCGCAGAAGCCGAGGTCTTCGAGCGTCGTGAGGACCGTGTACGTGAACGAGTCGTAGAGTTCGGCGACGTCGACGTCGTCGTGGTCGATGCCGGCCTCGGCGAAGGCCTCGGGCCCGGTCTGGACGGCGCCGGTCGTGGTGAGGTCCGGCATCTGGCTCAGGTCCTGGCGGTGGGTGTGGGTGGTCGCCGCGCCGGTCGCGCGCACCCGCGGGACGCCGAGGTCGGCCGCTTTCTCGGGCGAGACGAGCACCACCGCGCCGCCGCCGTCCGAGACCAGACAGCAGTCGAGGAGGTTGAACGGCTCGGCGATCGGCCGCGAGTCGAGGACGTCCTCGACGGTGATGGGGTCGCGGTGAGCGGCGTCCGGGTTCATGCTGGCCCACTCGCGCGTCGAGACGGCGATCTCGGCCAGTTGCTCCTCGGTGGTCCCGTACTCGTGCATGTGGCGTCGCGCCGCGAGCGCGTAGGCGCCGGGGGGCGTGAACAGCCCGGAGGTGCGCCAGAACTGGTCGACCGGCCGGTGGATCTCGGTCCCGTCGCGCGGCTGTTCGCCGGCGCCGGTCCGCCCACTGGATCCGTAGGCCACGACGGTCACGTCGGTCTTGCCCGCCGCCATGGCCTGGGCGGTCTTCTCGACGAACCCCTCGAAGGAGGAGCCGCCGATCTCGGTCGCCTCGGTGAAGGTGACGCCCTGGATGCCCAGGTACTCCTGGAGGAGCATGCTGGGCATGTAGTCGTCGGCGCCGGCCACCGCCAGTCCGTCCACGTCGTCGGGGGCCAGGCCCGCGTCGTCGAGGGCGTCCAGCGTCGCCTCGACCGCGAGTTCGAGCCAGTTCCGGTCGGGACGCTCGCCCGTCGCGGTGTCGCCGACCCCGGCGAACACCGGTTCGACCTCCATCACTCGCCCTCCCGCTCGTGGGTGCCGAACTCGTCGCGGAGCTCCACCTTCCGGATCTTCCCGCTGCCGGTCTTCGGGAGCTGGTCGCGGATCTCGACCACGCGCGGGTGCTTGTACGGCGCCAGCTCTTCGAGCACGTACTCCTGGATCTCGGCCTCGGTCAGCGTCGATCCCTCCACGAGCGTGACGGCGGCGGCGACGGTCTCGCCCTTCCGCTCGTCCGGGATGCCGAAGACCGCGACCTCGTGGATCTCCGGGTGGTCGTAGAGCACCTTCTCCACCTCCGAGGGGTAGACGTTGTACCCCCCGGTGAGGATCATGTCCTTCTCGCGACCGCTGACGTAGTAGTAGTTGTCGCGGTCGCGGTGGCCGCGGTCGCCGGTGCGGAAGTAGCCGTCCTCAGTGAACGCCTCCTCGTTCGCGTCCGGGCGCTCGTAGTAGCCTTTCATCACCTGCGGACCCTTGACGACGATCTCGCCCTCTTCGCCGTCCGGGACCTCCTCGCCGGTCTCCGGGTCGACCACCATCGAGTGCGTGTGGGGTGCGGGCTGGCCGACGCTCCCGATCTTGTCCCCGAGCGACGAGTAGCGCACGGCGTGGGTGGCCGCCGTCGTCTCGGTGAGGCCGTACCCCTCCGAGACCGACACGCCGAAGACCTCCTCGAACTCCTCGTGGACCGGAATCGGGAGTTTGTCGCCGCCCTGTCCGGCCTGCCGGAGCGTCGAGAGGTCGTAGGCGTCGGGGGTCTCCTGGTAGGTCTGGAGCAGGTCCATGAACATCGTGGCGACGCCGGTGAACGCGGGCACGTCGTACTCGTCGAGTTTCCGCAGGACGAGATCCGGGTCCCACTGGTCGGGCCGCAGGAGGTGGAGCGTCCGCCCCGTCGAGAGCGCGGTCGTCATCCCGACGACGCCCGTGATGTGGTACATCGGGAGGATCACCATGGCGTCGCCGCGGATCTGGCCGGCCGTGTAGCTCGACACGCCGTTGACGATCTGGACGCGGAAGTTCCGATGGGTGAGGAGGACGCCCTTCGGTTCGCCGGTCGTCCCCGACGTGTAGGGCTGGAGGAGGGTGTTCTCGTCGTCGCGCTCGACCAGCGTCGGTTCGCCCCGCGCCGCGAGGTCGTCGAGGGTCGTGTGCTCGCTCTCCGGGTCCGTGCTCACCACCTCCAGGCCGACCTCCTCGGCGACGGGTTCGGCCCACTCCTCTCGCTCGCCGTCGCAGATCACCACCATCGAGTCGGAGTTCTCGAACTGGTAGGTGATCTCCCGGCGGCGGTACTCGGGGTTGATGGGCGAGGCCACGACGCCCGCGTGGATGCACGCCCAGATGGTCTCGCAGAACCCGATCCCGTTCGGGAGATAGACGCAGAGCCGGTCGCCCGGTTCGAGACCCATCTCCCGGAGGCCGCCCGCGATGCGCCGCACGCGGTCGTGGAACTCGGCGTAGGTCACTTCCTCCCCCGCGTGCTCGATGGCGACGCGATCGGGGAACATCTCGACGGGACGGGCCAGGAGATTGGCCACGTTCCCGTCGTACGGTGGTTGCATCAGCGTCTCCGCCGGCACTGGGTCCATGTTATGCGGCCTTGTCACTGTGGGGCATATAGGTTGTGTATAGCTAACATCGTTGCCGCCACTCGGTTCGACCGCGCCCGGGCCAGGGCTGTCGCCCCGGCGCCGTCGCCGGGCCCGGACGGCCGGCAGTATAAGTAGGTGCGCGAGCATCGTTGGGGTAATGAGTCGGGACGAACAGGCAGGCGAGTACCGCCCGGCCGCGACCGAGGCCGTGCATCGGCTGGAGTTCACCGTCGACTGGCCGCCCGGACACGCGGCGGCGTACCTGATCGACTGCGAGGAACCGGTACTCGTCGACGCCGGCGTCCCCGGGGACCGGGGAGAGCGAGAACTGACGACGGCGCTCGACCCGCTCGGGTACGGGCCGGAGGACGTCGACCACGTGCTGGTGACCCACCCGCACAGCGACCACGTCGGCCAGGTGACCACGGTGCTGGAGGCCGGCGGGGCGACGATCTACGCGCCCGAGGGCATCCGGCCCCGCCTCGACCGGGCGACGGACGACCTCGCCGCGGGCGTCCGCTCGACGGCCGTCGAGGCGGGCATGGAGGGTCGCCGCGCCGACGAGGCGGTCAAGGACGCCGTCAACTCCCTGATGCGGGATCGCAACCTCCTCCCGACCGAGGCGATCGACGTCGACCTCGCCTACGGCGAGACGTACGAGGTCGCCGGCTTCTCCGTGGAGGTGATCCACGCGCCGGGCCACCAGGCAGACCACGCCTGTTTCCAGGTGAGCGGCCGGGACGGCGACCTGATGTTCGCCGGGGACATGGTCATCGAGCCGTTCCGCTCGGCGGCGCTAGACGTGGGCATCGACCGCGGCGCCTACGACGCCGTCGACCGGTTCTACGGCACGTACGACCGCCTCCGGGGGCGCGACGTCGCCGAGGTCTACCCCGGCCACGGGCCGGTGTTCGCGGCGTACGACGCGGCGGTCGAGTCCTCGGTCGCCGACCTGGACGGCATGGTCGAACACGTCTACGAGACGCTCGCGGACCTGGAGCCTGCGACGCCGGTCGAGGTGGGGACCGAGCGCGCCGGTGAACACCTCACGGCGTCCCTGCTCGACACCATCGGCGCGCTCGGGCACCTCGACGGCGAGGGACGCGTCGCGTACGAGCACACCGACGAGGGCGTCAGGCAGTACCGGACCTGCTGAGCGGGGAGCGAAACCCCGAAGAGCGGCGAGCGCCCACGTCGCGACATGGAGAAAGAGGGGACGTTCCTCGTGACCCACGCGGACGGAGAGAGCGCGGTCCTCCGCGACGTCGTGGACAGCCAGGTACACACGCTGGCGGACAACCCCGGCGTCGAGACCGGCGAGGTGGTCGAGGGCCGCATCGCGCCCGAACCCCCCATGGAGGTCGCCTGGCGGCTCGTGTCCGTCGAGGACCGTCGGACCGTCCCCGTCGAGCGGAGCCCGGAACCCCCGACCCGCCAGGAGCGGGACCTCTCGCCCGACGAGCCCGGCGAGATCGCCACCACCGACCGCGCCGGCGAGGGCGAGATCCACGTGCTCCGGGTGCCGGCCGAGGGAACGGACGAGGCAGTCGACGACGTCGTGGCCGACGAGGCCACCCTCGCCCGGGCGGCGCGGCTGGACGTCTCGCGCGTCGAGATCCGCGCCGAGGACGGCGTCGTCAGCGTCCGCTACCTGCCCTGACGCGAGGCCGACGGGCCGGCCCGGCTCTGGACGCGCCACCCGCCCGCGACGCCACAGGCTTCGCGGACCTCGTAGTCGATCTCGGTCGCGCCGTCGACTCGCGGACCGCCCGCGACGTGCTCGACGCGGAGGGGGACGTCCAGCGTCGACCCGCAACAGCCCACGTCGAGGAACTCCTCGGTGACGTCGCCCGGCCGGACCTCGCCGAGGGTCTTCCGGAGGTAGGCCCGGAACCACGGCGTCTCGACCTGGCGACGCCCCCACGCGGAGAGGTCGGCGGGGTACGAGAGGACGACCCGCGTCGCAGTCGCTGTCACGAGTGGCGGGAAGGGCTCCGGCCGTAAATACCGTCGGTCGAGCGGCCCGGCAGCCGCGGCCAGCGGCGGCGTCACGCCGGGAGACGGCCGCCTGGCCCGGGAGCGGCGCTCGCGGAGCGGGCCGGGAGCGGTGAATTGAGAAGGCTTATTCGGGGGGGCTCCGGACCGAGCATATGGTCGGACTAGAGGTACCGGAAGTGGATTTCAGCCGGTACTCGAACCGCCAGCTCGCGGCCGTGCCGCTGGCCATTCTCGCGATCGCGTTGCTGGTCATCGTCGCCTGGTTCGTGCTGTTCGGCAGCCCCGTGAAGCCGGGCATCGCGTTCACCGGTGGGACCGAGCTACAGATCCAGACCGCCGACTCGCCGAACCAGATCGAGGCGGCGTTCAGTACGCCCGTCGAATCGGTGCAGCCCGTCCGTTCGAGTTCGAACACCTACATCGTGACGTTCCAATCGACCGACACGACCGCCATCCAGAACCAAGCGGAGGCGGCCGGCTACAGCATCGAGTCGATACAGGGTCGTTCGGCGAGCTTCGGCGGTGACTCGCAGCGACAGGCGTTCATCGGCGTCGTGATCGCCTTCCTGGGGATGAGCCTCATCGTGTTCCTCCTGTTCCGGAGCTTCGTCCCCTCCATCGCCGTCGTGGCCTCGGCGTTCTCGGACATCATCATCCCGATGGCCCTGATGGACATCTTCGGCATCAAGCTCTCGCTCGGGACCGTCGCCGCGCTGCTGATGCTCATCGGGTACTCCGTCGACTCCGATCTCCTCCTCAACAACCACGTGCTCCGCCGGCGCGGCGGCTTCTACGAATCGGCCTACCGTGCGATGCGCACCGGGGTGACGATGACGGTCACGTCGCTGGCGGCGATGGCCGTCATGACGGTCGTCTCCTACCTGTTCAGCATCCCGCTGCTCCCGGAGATCGGGATCGTCCTCGTCTTCGGCCTGACGGCAGACCTCATGAACACCTACATGTTGAACCTGAGCCTGCTGCGCTACTACAAGTACGAGGGGGTGGCAAAATGAACTTCCGCGACAACTGGCGCATCGTGTTGCTCGCGGTGTTCGTCGTCGCCAGCACCTTCGTGCTGTTCGTCCCCATCGGCGGCGGCGGGGGCGCGTCGGCGAACGCGACCAACAGCGGCCCGACCACCCTCAGGTACGGGCTCCAGCTCTCCGGCGGCACGCGGGTTCGCGCGCCGCCGGTCGGGCTGACCGCCGAGGGCGTCTCGATGCAACCCGACCAGCAGACCGCCGTCGTCGACACGCTGGTCCAGGAGCTGCCGAACGTCTCCCGCTCGGACGTGCAGGTGCGGTTCCGCGGCCAGAACCGGGCCGACATCGAGGTGTTCAACGGGTCGGTCACGAGGCAGGCCTTCGCGAACGGGCTCCAGGCCGCCGGGCTGGACGTGACGGTCGACGACGTCCGAGAGGGCGTCACCACCGAGACCCGGCAGACGATGGTCCGGGTCATCAACCGGAAGATCAACCTCGCGGGACTGTCCGGCGGCCGGGCGCAGGTCGTCACGACCGCGACCGGTGGGAAGTACATCCTCGTCGAGGTGCCCAACGCCAACCGGTCGGCGGTCATCGACAAGCTCAGCGAGCGCGGCACCGTCGAACTGGTCGCGCTCTACCCGACCCAGCAGAACGGCTCGACGACCTACGAGCGCTCGACGGTGCTCACTCAGGACGACTTCGCGGGCATCCAGCCCGCCCAGCAGGGCCAGGGCCAGAATCCGCCGAACGTCCCGGTGACGCTGACCAAGCCGGCGGCAGACCGGTTCGCCTCCACGATGCAGTCGAAGGGCTTCACCAGCTCCGACGGCATCGAGAGCTGCCGGTACAGTGCCAACTCGAACGACCCCGGCTACTGCCTGCTCACCGTCACCAACGGCAAAGTGGTCTACTCGGCCTCGATGGGTCGCGGCCTCGCCCGCGGCATCGAGAGCGGCGACTTCCAGAAGACCCGCGACTTCATCATCACGGCCAACAACATCTCGCAGGCCCAGGACCTCGCGCTGAACCTCCGGGCCGGCGCGCTCCCGACGACGCTCGCCATTCAGGACAAGGGGACCACCTTCTACCTGGAGCCGAGCCTCGCCGGCCGGTTCAAGCTCCTCTCGCTCGTGACCGGGCTCGTCGCGGCGCTCGCGGTCGCTACGACCATCTTCGTCCGCTACGGCCGGATCGAGGTCTCCGTCCCGATGTTCCTGACCGCGATCTCGGAGGTGTACCTCCTGCTCGGCTTCGCGGCGGCGATCGGTCTCGCGCTCGACCTCTCGCACATCGCCGGGTTCATCGCCGTCATCGGGACGGGGGTCGACGACCTCGTCATCATCGCCGACGAGATCCTCCAGCGCGGCGAGATCCGCACCTCGCGGGTGTTCCAGAGCCGCTTCCGCAAGGCGTTCTGGGTGATCGGCGCCGCGGCGGCCACCACGATCATCGCCATGTCGCCGCTGGCGGTCCTCTCGCTCGGCGACCTCCAGGGGTTCGCCATCGTCACCATCGTCGGCGTCCTGCTGGGCGTGCTCGTGACCCGGCCGGCCTACGGTGACGTCCTCCGGAACCTGGTGCTGGCCGACGACGACGACGACTGACCGCCGCCCGGGGGGAAGACGCTCACCGACCGCCCCCGAATCTCCCCGACCCCTCTCTCCTCGCCGTCGCGTCGCTCGTCGCTGGCGACCGCCCTCGTCCGGTACGACGGCCGGTACGATCGGCTCGAACTCCGACGTCTCCGCCGAGTGAGCGCTCAGAACTCGTCGAGAGTGCCCTGTTCGACGGCGGCGAGGACGTCCCGGCTGG
Source organism: Haloarculaceae archaeon (assembly GCA_042217375.1). Taxonomy (GTDB): domain Archaea; phylum Halobacteriota; class Halobacteria; order Halobacteriales; family Haloarculaceae; genus JBDGSV01. The sequence continues at coordinate 55,831 of JBDGSV010000055.1, forward strand.
TCTGCCAGGACCGACGCGCGCAGGCCGGCAGGTCGCCGCGCTCCCGGACGTGCCGTCGCAGGAACGCGCGCGTCGTCGGGTCGGAGGGGTAGCCCGACCCGACCTCGCCGTACTCGTCGGCCAGGGCGGCGACGGCGGCGTCCCGCTCGACCTTGGCGACGACGCTCGCGGCGCCGACGACGGCGTGAGTCGCGTCGGCGCCGTGCTCGGCCGTCACGTCGAGGGCGCCCGGTGCGGCCGCGGTCACCCGCCGCGCGAAGCGCCCGGCGTCCACGTCGCCCGCGTCGACGACGCCGGCGCAGTCGCCCGGCGCCTCGCCGAGCGCCGCGGCGATCGCCTCCGCGTGGGCGGCGACCGTGAGCGAGTTCATGTCGGTCGCCGGGTCGTCGATGCGCTCGACGCCGACGCGGGCGACGCCGACGGTCACCCGGTCGTCGGCCCGGAGCGTCGCGGCCAGCGACTCCCGGCGGGCCGGCGCGATTTTCTTCGAGTCGTCGACGCCGGCGGGCAGGTCGGCCGGGTCCGCCACGACGCAGGCGGCGACCATCGGCCCCAGCACCGGCCCCTTCCCCGCTTCGTCGACGCCGAACCTGGGCATACCCGTGGGTCGCTCGCGTCGCTCAAAGTCGTTTCGTCGGCGAAAAATCGCGGTGGTCGACTCAGTCGTCTGCCGGCGCGACCGGCGGCTCCCGCTCCTCGTCGGCCTCGTCTTCGGCCGCGTCGAGTTCCGGTTCGGCCTCGCGTTCGCGCGCCCGCTCCAGGTCCGCGACGTCGAGTTCGATGTGGTGGCACATGTCCTATCTCATCTCCGTGCCGTGGTACGTCGTGGCACGCCAAAAGCGTTGGGCGAGCCCGGCGCGCTACGCGTCCCGGAAGTAGCCCTCGTCCTCGAACGGTTCGGTCTCGCCCTCGACGGCGAGCACGTCGAGGGCGGTGACCGTGGCGCCGACGCCGAGCAGGCCGGCGAGGCTCGGGTCGGTGCGGCCCTCGTCGCCGGAGACGAGTTCCTTCACGTAGAGGCCGCCCTCGCCGTGG
>JBDGSV010000022.1:0-55271 GCA_042217375.1 Haloarculaceae archaeon
GAACGTCCTCCGCTTCGACGCCCCCGGCCAGGCCGCCGCCGCGGACGACGACTGAACCCATCCCACGACGTTTTTTCGCGTCGCCCGTGCCCCGAGCCGTGACTGTGAAAGCTGGACGGCGCGGCGCGCCCAGCGCGAGCGCCGGGCGCCCAGATCGGAACGGGACCGCTGGCCGAGTGACTATTTAGCGCCCGCGCTCCGAACCGGGACCATGGCATTCGATGACGTGGTGATCGCCGGCATCGGCGAGACGGAGAAGCACCGGCCGAGTCGAGAGAACGACCAGCCCTACCACAGCCTGGAAGCGTACTTCCAGATGGCGGCGGCGCTGACGCTCGAGGACGCCGGGCTCGACTGGCAGGAGGTCGAGGGGCTCGGCGTCGCGCGACCGTCGACGGAGACGCCGTACCGGTTTCCGCTGATGCTCGCCGAGACGCTGGGCTTCGAGGACCTGGGGTGGCTCACGGTCACCGACCACTGCGGCGGACAGGGCGTCCCGCTCCTGGTGCAGGCTGCGATGGCCGTCGACAGCGGCGCGGTCGAGTCGATCCTCTGTCTCGGCGCCGACACGCCGAAACACCCCGAGAAGGGGTCGGGCGAGATCTTCCCGCGCGACCCGCGCGGGTTCGCCCGGACCTACACCGACCCGTTCGGGCTCCAGGGCGCGAACGCGCTGCTCGCGATGACGCAGAACCGACACATGGCCGAGCACGGAACCACCCTCGACCAGCTGGGCAAGCTCTACGTGACTCAGCGACGGCACGCCACGAAGAACCCACTCGCCTACTTCGACGAGCCGGTCGACCTGGCGGCGTACAAGAACTCGGGGCTGATCGCCGACCCGATCCGGCTGTTCGACTGCGTGCTGCCCGTCAACGCCGGGTTCGGCGTCCTCCTCACGACGCCGGAGCGGGCGGCCGACCTCGGCGTCGATCCCGTCTCGATCCGGGGCGTCGGGAACAGCCACAACCCGGAGGTCGCGCCCCGCCGGGTGTTCACGGACATGGGCATCGAGCAGGCGGGCGAGCGAGCGTTCGAGATGGCCGGCGTCGGCCCCGACGACGTCGACGTCCTCCAGCTCTACGACGACTACCCGATCGTGGAGCTGATCCAGCTCGAAGAGCTGGGCTACGCCGACCGCGGTGCTGGCGGCGCGTTCGTGGCGGACACCGACGTCTCCTACGACGGCGACCTGCCGCTGAACACCGGCGGCGGACAGCTGTGCGTCGGCCAGGCCGGCGTCAGCGGCGCGGCGTTCGTCCAGGTGCTGGAGGCAGTCCGACAGCTCCGGGGCGACGGCGGCGCGCGCCAGGTCCCCGGCGCCGACCTGGGGCTGGTCACCGGCGTCGGCGCCGGCCAGTACGGGAAGAACCTGACGGGCCACTCCGTCGCCATCCTCGAACGGGGGGCACCGGCATGAGCGACGGGCACCCGCTGCCGTCGCTGGACGACGAGACCGACGCGACGTTCTGGCGCGCTGCCGCAGAGGAGCGCCTGCTGATCCAGCAGTGCGACCAGTGCGGGGAGCGCCAGTTCTTCCCTCGCCCCTGGTGCCAGTACTGCGGCGCCGACGCGGTGACGTGGCTGGAGGCCGAGGGCACCGGCCACGTTCACACCTACACCGTCGTCCGCCGGGCGACCGAACTCCCGTCCTTCGCGGACTCGGTCCCCTACGTCGTCGCCTACGTCGAACTCGACGAGGGGGTGCGCATCTGTACGAACGTCGTGGACTGCGACCCGGGGGACATCGAGAACGGGCTGCCCGTGACGGTGACGTTCGACCACGTGTCCGAGGACGTCGCGCTCCCGAAGTTCAGGCCGCGCTGAACGGCCTCATCCGTCGGTGAACCCGCCGTAGGAGAGCCGGGCCAGGTAGACCTCGCCGTCGTACCGGACGAGCCACGTCCCGCGGTACTCGTCGGCGGTGACGGCGGAGTGCCGGCGGAACCGCTCCAGGACCGAGGCGAACGCCTCGTCGTCGCTGTCCGCGTAGTAGCCGTCGTCGATCACCTCCGCCACGATCGAGCGCTCGTCCTCGGTCAGGTTCCCGAGCACGAACAGGTGGCGCTCGCGGAGTCGGCGCGCGTACGCCCCGGTGCTGTTGGCGACCGGCGTCGCCGTGTACCGGTAGGTCGCGATGGTCACGTCCCGCTCGTCGTCGACCCGGACGGGATAGGTCTCGCCCCGGTACTCGACGGCGGAGTACTCGCCCGAGCGCAGGACCGAGCGGTTCCGCTCCGTGGCGTTGTACGTGACGCCGACGCCCATCTCGTAGCCGTCGGTCCGGCGATCGGTCCGGGGCGGGAGGAGTCCCGAGAGCGCGTCGCGGTCGACCGCCGGGAGGTCGGCGTAGTCGACCGTCCGGTCCGCCGGCGCGGTCCCGTTGTAGTCGATGGCGATGTCGACGCGCGTCCCGGACTGCCGGTCGACCACCGTCCAGGAGACGTCGTAGTAGCGCCCCCCGTGCGCGAACGGGAGGCCCGACTCGACCGGGGGCCGGACGCCCTCGGCGGTCGCGGAGCCGTTCTCGATGGCCGTCCGGACCAACTGTCGGTCGGCGTCGACGCCCGCGTCGACGGGCGCCGTCGGCCGGCTCGCCCGCTCGGCGATGTCCGCGGTCGACGCCTGCTGCATGGTGATCGATCCCGCCGCCGAACAGCCCGCGAGCACCACGAGGAGCAGGAGTCCGGCGACGGCCGCCGCCTTCGATCTGGTCATGGTCGCGGGACGAACGACGCCGGGAAAGCTGTGCTGAAGACTCAAACGCCGGTTTGAGAGACGGACCGGCGAGGAAGCGGACGACGGTGCGACCGGCGCTAGTCCTCTCGCTCGATCTCACCCCGGACGGGAGGCGCGATCGACGCGAGTTCGTCCAGTTCGCCGTTCACGCGGAAGGCGAGGACCAGTTCGTCGGCCGCCGCGTCGCGCGGGAGGCTGACCGAGACGCGCTCGCCGACCGACTCGCTCTCCTCGCTGTCCACGGTTCGGTCTCGACTGTCCATGGTAACGTACGACGTGGTACCGTGGGCAGAAGAAGATACTGGACGGCTGCCGTCGAACGCCGATTAATCTAACCGAGAAGTGCGTGAGATTAGCGCGCTCGCCGGTCGATCCCGCCCGGTCTGCCGGTCGGCGCGTGGCCGGCGCCGACGGGAGCCGTCGATCGAAGCCGGGACGGCAGGATCGGTGTCGCAGGCGCCGTAAAGAGCGTATACGGGTCGGTTGGTGGCACATACCAATGAGGCGCGCGGCCGTGTCCCCGGTCGGGACGGCCCGCCTCCTGCCGGCGCACCGACGGCCGGGGCGCGGGCCCCACCGACACCAGCGCAATGCCACCCATCGTCTGTCAGATTTGCGAGGAGGCACAGCGAACGAGCGTCTTCACGATCCACCCGACCTGCGTCCACTGCGGGTCGACCGAGTTCCAGCCGCCGGGTGCGCCCGACTGATCCCGGTCGGGCGCCGTTCCCGTCGGGCGCGATGAGACATACCGTCGCGGACCGTCACTGGCGACGATATGACTGTCCGTGGTACGATTCGGGGGATGGCGATGGGGGCGAGGCGTTCGCAGTCGGAGCAGTGGCGGTACCGCTCGTGGCGTTCGTGCTCGCGCTGTGCCGGCGGCTGGCCGCGCCGTCGTCTGCGCTCACGTAGCGCGGGTCTACGGCCCGCGCCGGGCGACCCGGGCGATCGACTCGAAGTTCTCGAAGACGGCCTTGGCGTCTGCGGCCTCGTTGTGGAGGCCGTCGCTGACCTCTTCGACCACTCGCTGGACCTGCTCGCCGTCGACGCCCCGCTGGACCATGAGCCGCCGGGCGGTCGACGGGGAGATCTCGGGGTGGAACTGGACGCCGTAGGTCTGTCCCATCTCGAAGGCGTGGAGCGAGTAGGGATTCTCGGCGTGCGGGGTCGCTCCGTCCGGCAGTTCCACCACCTCGTCGGAGTGGGCGGTGAACGCGACGAACCACTCGCCGACGTCGTCGAGCAGCCGGCAGTCGCCGTCCTGGTGGACCATGTGGTAGCCGAGTTCGTACTCGCCCATGCTCGTCACCCGGCCCCCGAGGGCGTCCGCGAGCGCCTGGTGACCGAAACAGACCCCGAGCAGCGGCGCGTCGCCGGCCGCGTCGGCGAGCCACGCCTCCAGGCGGTCGATCCAGTCGCGGTTCCAGTACACCGAGGCCGCGGATCCGGAGACGACTGCGCCGTCGTGCGTCCAGTCGCCGCCCGGCCGGGGCGGAAGCTCGCCGTCCCGCACGGCGTACCTGACGAGGTCGGCGTCGAACTCTCGCCGGAAGTTCTGTTCGGCGTCGTCGTCGGAGAATGAGGCGTCGAGCAGCGCTAATTCGAGCGCCATCGGCGGCCGTTGGAGGCCCGCGCACAAGAACCCTTCACGACCGGACCTGGACGGACAGTCTAATGCGGGTCGCGTCCGAAGACCCGGACGCCTGTATGGTGTCCATCCGGGACCACAACGCGACGTTCGACGACCCCGGAGAACTGCCCTTGCTCACCGAATCGGCGCGCGTCGCCGAAGTCGCGGCCCTCGACGAGGACCGGATCGACGAGGTTCGCCGCGTGACCGCGCGGCTCCTCCGCAGCGTCGACCGCGGCGACCTCGTCACCGACGACGACCCGCCGCACGTCGACTGGGACGGCGTCGACGAGGTCTGTGAGACCACGGACAACCGGTTGCTCGAGAAGAAGCTGACCCACCTCGCCGACCGGTACCAGCGGCCGTACCCCTCGCTGCTCTCGGTCCGGCTCCACGAGGAACGCGAGGCCATCGACTTCGTCCCCGGCCAGTACGTCACGATCCGGTTCCACGACACGCCGCGACCCTACTCGGTCGCGAGTTCGCCGAACCGGTCGGACCTCGACTTCTGCATCCGCCGCGTGCCGGGCGGCCGGCTCACCACCGACCTGTTCGAGTCCCTCGAACCCGGCGACGAGGTGGTCGTTCGCGGCCCGAACGGCGATTTCGTGATGGAGGACCCGTCCTCGCGGGACGTGGCCTTCCTCGCGACCGGCACGGGCGTCGCGCCGCTCAAGAGCATGATCGAGTACACCTTCGAGGAAGGCCAGGACGTCCACGAGGGCGAGGCCCGCGACATCTGGCTGTTCCTGGGGTGCTCGTGGCAGGACGACCTCCCCTACCGCGAGCGCTTCGCCGACCTCGACGCGTCCCACGACAACTTCCACTTCGTGCCGACGCTCTCCCGCGAGTCGTACCTCACCGAGTGGCACGGCGAGACGTCCTACGTCCAGCAGACGTTCATGAAGTACCTCGCGGACGGCGTCGAGACGGACGTCGACGGTGACCTGGCCGACTACCTCGACGAGTCGCCCGAGACCGACGTCGAGGCCCGCCTCGACCCCGCGAACCTGGAGGTGTACGCCTGCGGCGTCAGCGCGATGGTGCACACGCTGGTCGACGCCGCGCGCTCGGTCGGCATCCCCGACCAGTACATCGACGCCGAAGGATACGGCTGACGGCGCCCCGGCGCCGCCCGTCGCGGTCGCGCTCCTCCTGGTGGGCGCACTCGCCGGCGGCGCCGGCTACGTCCACGCACGGGGCGGCGCCCGCACCGTCACCGAGCGCACCCACGTCCAGACGGTCCGGCTCGGGGTGAACGACAGCGCGCGCGTGACCGACGGAGACTCGCTGTGGGCCGCCGGGACCCGACTCCGTGACCGGCCGGTCTACCTGCAGGCAGCGACGCCGAACCTGACCGTCCTCGCCCACACGTCGGTGCCGCGGTCGACTGCCGTCGACCTTCGCCAGCGGATCGTCCTCGTGATCCACGCCAGCGCGGACGGGGAGCCGCTGTGGTCGGACACGCGGACGCTCGCGTCCCGCGAGACCACGGTGACCGACGGCCGCGGGACCGTCCGGACGACGCTCTCGGTGCCCGCGCTCCGGGACCGCCTCGACCGGGTGCGGGCGTCCGTCGCCGCGCCGGTGACACTCTCGGTCGACCTCCGGGTCCGGAGCCGCTACGACACGGGCCGCTACGCCGGCACGCTCTCGACGGCCGCGCCGCTCTCGCTCCGGTCGGGGACCTACTCGGTCGGCGCGTTCGACCCGGCCACCCGCACGCACGAGCGGCGCGTCACCCGCCGGGTCGACCGCTCGGGACCGGGGCCGCGCCGGTCGACGCTGGCGGGGGGCGCGGTCGCGCTCCTCTCGCTCGTCGGCGCCGTCGCCGCGGTGGCCGGGTACCGCCGGTTCGACGACGGGGCAGCGATCCGGCGTCGCCTGGAGCGGACGGCGTTCGAGGAGTGGATCTCCGCGGGCCGTCTCCCCGCCGATCCCGAAGGCACCACGGTGACCGTGGCGTCGCTCGCAGACCTCGTGGACGTGGCCATCGACTCCGACGGCCGGGTGATCCACGACGCCGAGCGCGGTCGCTACGCCGTCCTCGACGGCGGGGCGGTGTACGTCTACGACCCGGACGGACCCGCCTCCTGAGCGCCGCTGGCCCGGCCGCGGCCGCGATTTTAAATATCCGGGTGCCGTAGTTCGCCGCGAGTGAGTGACGAACACGACCCGGAACGGGCAGTCGTCGCGAAGCGCGCAGACCAGAGCCCGGTAGACACGGCAGAGATCCGCGAACTCGCGCGTGCAGCCGGGTTCACCGTCGCCGACGAGGTGACCCAGACCCGGACGGAAGATCCAGCGCTGTGTCTCGGGGAGGGGAAGGTAGCGACGCTCGCCGAGCGCGTCGAGGCGACCGGCGCGGGCGTCGTCGTCTTCGACAACCGGCTCGGGCCGTACCAGACGTACAACCTCGGGACCCGCCTCCCCGAGGGCGTCGAGGTGAAAGACCGGTTCCGACTCATCCTCGACATCTTCGGGCAGCGGGCCCAGACGCGGAAGGCCCAGCTCCAGGTCGAGCTCGCGGAGTTGCGCTACGAACTGCCCCGCGCCGAGGCGAAGGTCTCGCTCGCCAGGCGCGACGAGCGCCCCGGGTTCATGGGGCTCGGCGAGTACGACGAGCAGCGCGAGCGCGACATCAAGAAGCGCATCAGCCGCATCCGGGACGACCTCGAACAGATCGAGGAGACCGAGGAACACCGGCGCGAGCAGCGCCGCGAGTCGGGATTCGACCTCGTGGCGCTGGCGGGCTACACCAACGCCGGGAAGTCGACGCTGCTCCGGCAACTCGCGGCCGACCTCGACGTCGACGAGAACGAGGACCGTCACCCCGACCTCGACACGACCGCCGAGTCGGAGGACCGGCTGTTCACGACGCTGGGGACGACGACCCGGCGAGCCGACATGGAGCGCCGCGACGTCCTGGTCACCGACACCGTCGGGTTCGTCTCGGATCTCCCCCACTGGCTCGTCGAGTCGTTCAAGTCCACGCTCGACGCCGTCTACCGCGCCGACCTGGTCCTGCTCGTGGTCGACGTCTCCGAGCCAGTCGAGCAGATCCGCGAGAAACTGGTGACGAGCCACGACACCCTCTACGAGCGCAACGAGGCGCCCATCGTCACGGTCCTGAACAAGATCGACAGCGTGAGCCAGGCGGAACTCGACCGGAAGCGCGAGGCGCTCTCGGCGCTGGCGCCGGATCCGGTCGCCGTGAGCGCCGCCGACGGCGAGGGCGTCGCGGCGCTCCGCGAGCGCGTCGACGCCGAACTGCCGCCGTTCGAGCGCGAGCGCCTCGTCCTCCCGATGACCGACGAGACGATGTCGCTCGTGTCCTGGATCCACGACAACGCCAACGTCGAAGCGGTCGACTACGGCGAGCAGGTGGTCGTCGACTTCGAAGCCCGGCCCACGGTCGTCGAGCAGACGCGCTCGCGGGCGGCCGAACTCCCGGCGTCCGCGGAGAACTGAGGTCGGCAGCCGCCGGTTCAGAGCGGGCGCTTCTGCTTCGAGACGACGCGGACGTTCTCGATGCGCGCGGTCGGGTACTGGCCGTCCGCGTCTTTCTCGACGGCCTTCACCATGTCCCAGACGACGTCGAGCCCGGTGGTGACCCCCTGCAGCGCCTCCATCTCGCAGCCGGTCTTGCCCCTCGTCTCGACGGCGACCTCGGCGTCGATCCGGTCCTCGCGGACGTCGAAGTCGACGTCGACGTTCGTGACCGGGATCTGGTGACACATCGGGATGGTCTCCCAGGTGTGCTTGACCGCCTGGATCGCCCCGACGCGCGCCGTCGCGAGCACGTCGCCCTTCTCGACTGCGTCCTCGCGGACGGCGGCGACGGTCGCCGGCGAGAGGTGTATCTCGCCGGCCGCGACCGCGCGCCGGGCCGTGTCTGGCTTGTCGCCGACGTCGACCATCTGGACGTCGCCCGACTCGTCGACGTGGCTGAGGTCGTCGCCGTCAGTCATCGCGATCACCCCACAGCACGCGGGGGAGGCGACCCGGGAGGTCGGTCGCCACCAGCCCGTAGCCCTGATCGTCGACGACCAGGTCGCCAGCGCGGCCGTTGGCGTAGGCGGCGACGGCGGCCGCGTCCAGGGGGTCGAGCAGGCAGGCGAGCGCGCCTGTCACGCCCGCGAGCACGTCGCCGGTCCCGCCGACGGTCATCCCCGGGTTCCCGGTGCGGTTGACGCGGGTGCGCTCGCCGTCGCTCACCACGTCGTAGGCGCCCTTGACCAGCAGGACGTGGCCGAGGTCGGCGGCGAACGACGCCACGGCGTCGGCCCGCTCGCGCCAGCCGTCGCTCGTCTCGCCGCCCATCTTCACCAGTTCGCCCTGGTGGGGCGTGCACACCAGCGTCGCGTCGGTCTGGACCCGCGGGACGGCCTGGAGCGCGTCCGCGTCGACCACGGCGACTCCCTCGTAGGCGCCGAGGAACTGCTCGACGGCGTCGAGCGTCTCCTCGTGGTCGCCGAGGCCGGGGCCGAACACCACCGCGTCGTGGTCCGCGGCCAGCGCGAGCAGCGCCTCGACCGCCGTGGGCGCGAGGTGGTCGCCCTCGAACGGCCGGACGATGAAGTTCTCGCTGTACCCCTGGAGTTCGCGCGCGACGCGGTCGGGACAGGCCACGCGGACGAGGTCGGCGCCGGCGCGGAGCGCGGCGTGGGAGGCGAGCGCCGGCGCGCCGGTGTAGGGGCCGCCGCCGACGACCAGCACCTCGCCGTTGTCGCCCTTGTGGCTCTGCGGGTCGCGGGTGAGACGCTGGAGGTCCCCCCGCTCGACGAACAGTTCGGCCGCCGCCGGAATGCCGATGTCTGCGACGATCACCTCGGCCGCGACGTCGTCGAGCCCCGGTTTCGCGTCGTGGAAGGTGACGACGTGGTCGGCCTCGACGGCGCCGGGCGCGGCCTCGCCGGTGTCGGCGTCCACGCCCGAGGGGACGTCGACGGCCACCACCGTGGCGTCCGTCTCGTTCACGCGCCGGGCGGCGGTGGCCTCGGGTTCGCGGAGCGCGCCCGTGATGCCGGTCCCGAGCATGGCGTCGACCACGAGGTCGGGCGCCCCGAGGTCGAGGTCCCGGGAGTCGCCGACCGAGCGGGCGTCGACCGCGGCGCGTTCCAGCGCCGTCCAGTTCTCGCGGGCGATCTCCGTGGCGACGGTCTCCGGGCGACCGAGCAGGTGGACCGTCACGTCGAAGTCGTCGAGGAAGCGAGCGGCGACGAAGCCGTCGCCGCCGTTGTTGCCGCGGCCGCAGACGACCGCGACCGACGCGCCGGGGTCGACGTGCTCGCGGACGACGCGAGCGACGGCGTTCCCGCTGGACTCCATGAGCTGTTTCCGGGGGACGCCGAGCGCCGCCGCGTTCGCGTCCACGACGGCCATCTCGTCTGCCGTTATCATGTGCGAGGCGTCGACCTCCGCGGGGTTAAGCGTGCGGGCGCGGCGTCAGTCGTCGCGCCTGACCTCGAATCCGGACAGGCCCTCCGGGTCGCCGTACGCGACCTCGACGTCGGCGACGCGGGCGCGGTCGCTCCCCGTGTGACAGAACTCGACCATCGCCTCGACGGCGTCGCGGTCGCCCTCGAACACGGCCTCGACGCGCCCGTCGTCGAGGTTGCGGACCCAGCCGTCGACGCCGCGGTCGCGGGCGACGTCGCGGGTGGTCGCCCGGAAGAAGACGCCCTGGACCCGGCCGGAGACGAACACGTGTGCGCGGACGCGGTCGCTCATGCCCGGCCGTGCGGCCGCGGCGGTGAAAACGGTGCCGCCCTCACTCGCCGCCGCCGCGGAGGTAGTGGAACACGTAGGTCTGGACGTAGCCGGCGTACTCGCCGCCGAAGCGCTCGCGGAGCGCGCGCGAGGTGGCGGCGTAGGACCCCCGCTCGCAGTCGGGGTAGTACTCCTCGATGGCCGAGCGGATCCAGGTGTCGAGCGGGATCGCTTCGAGGTAGCCCAGCGAGAACAGCAGGACGCAGTCGGCCACCTTGTCGCCGACGCCGACGAACCGGGTGAGCCACTCGCGGGCGGCCTCGTAGTCGCGGTCGGCCGCCTCCGCGGGGTGGGCCTCGCCGGTCGCGACCAGCTCGGCCGACCGCTGGACGTAGGGGGCGCGGTAGCCGAGCGCGAGGTCGCGGAGGTCGGCCTCGGTCGCCGACGCCAGCGCCTCGGGCGCCGGGTACGCGTGGTAGGTCTCGCCGTCGAAGGAGACGGGGGTGCCGAACGTCTCGCGGAGACGGACCTGCATCCCGTGGATGCGCTCGACGCGCATCTGCGCCGAGCAGATGAACGAGATCAGCGTCGCGAACGGCGGGTCGCGGACGAGGCGCATCCCCCGGGCGGCCTCGTAGGCGCGCTCGACCAGCGGGTCGTCCGGCGCGGCCACGCGGACGGCCGCCAGGTCGTCGTCCAGGCGGAGGCGGCGCCGGAGGTGCGGGTCGGCGTCGACGCTGGCCTCCCACTCCAGGCGGCCGTCGACCTGGCGGACCCGGACGGCCTCCGGGGCGTTCGTCTCCGTCTCCGCCGCCGGGAGGACGGTGTGGTACCAGGCGTCGCCGCCGTACGCGGTCGGATCCTCGTACGTCCGGCCGTCGGCGCGGTCCCACAGGTAGGACTGGCCGCTCTCGATCGTCGACTGGAGGTCGAACCCGCCGGAGAGCGCGGCCACGTCGATGACGCCGGCGTCCATACCCGGTGGGCGGCCGCGGGCCGCATCCACCTTTCGGTCCGCCGCCCGCCGGCACCGGGATTCTTCCCGGCGGCACGCGTACGCCGGGCATGGAACGAATTTCCGTCGCCGACGTCGACCAGGCCGCGCTGAGCGGCCGCACCGACCGCCGCGCGCTCGACGAGGCGCTCGGGACGACCGACGTCGCGGTGAAGTACTACGAACTGGCCCCCGGCGACGCCTTCTCCGGCGGCTACCACACGCACCACGACCAGGAGGAACTGTTCTACGTCCTGTCCGGGACCGCGACCTTCGACACCGAGGCCGGCGAGGCCGCGGTCGCCGTCGACGCGGGCGAGGCGATCCGGTTCGCGCCCGGCGAGTTCCAGCACGGCTACAACGCGGCCGACGACGGCCCCGTCGTCCGCGCGCTGGCGCTCGGCGCGCCCCCGGGGATGGACGAGACCGTCACCGTCTTCACCTGCCCGGCGTGCGGCGAGGAGACCCGCCACGACGTCGACCTCGACGAAGCGGCCGGCGTCAGCGTCACCGAGTGTCGCGCCTGTGGCGACGTCGTCAGGACCGACCTGGACGGCTGAGCGACCCCGCCGTCACCGGACGAAGAGGCGCGCCAGGACCGGCCTTCGCGCGACGCCACCGACGCCAGCCCCGCAGACGTGGGCGCGAACCAGTTCGGCCGGACCGGGACGGCGTCACTCGCGAGACGGCGTGGTCAGGTTCCAGAGCTCGCCGCCACACTCCGGACACCGGATCAGTTCCTGCTCCTCGACGAGCCGGTCGACGTCGTCGGGTCCGAACCGCTGGCCGCACTCGGCGAGCGAGTGCCGCCCGGTACCGCACTTAGGTTCGACCGTTATAGGACGCACGTCCGGACGACCAGACGGACGATGCCCGTAAAGCATCTCGCCGTCGACCCCGTGACAGAATCGCCAGACGCCGACCTCCGCGACGTCGCCGAGACGCTCGCCTCGGAGAGCGTGGGCAGCGTCGTCGTCGAGGAGGCCGGTCGCCCCGTCGGAATCGTGACCGACCGCGACGTCGCGCTCGCGGTCGCAGAGACGGACGACCTCGAAGACCTCGACGCGGCGGACGTCATGACCGACGATCCGGCGACGATCGAGGGCGACGCCGAGGCCGTCGAACTGCCCCGCCAGATGGCAGAGAGCCGGGTCCGGCGGCTCCCCGTCGTCGACGACGACGGCCACCTCACCGGCGTCGCGACGGCCGACGACGTGATCGCGGTCGCGGGCGAAGAACTCGAAGACGTCGCGACCGTCATCGAGGCCCAGTCCCCGGACTACTCACCGTAAGCCCCGGGCCGGCACGAGTCGCACCCCGGTCGTGCGCCGTCCGGCACCGCCGGCGAACCGCTCGCGACCCCCGCGGCACGTTCTCGCGCTCGTCGTCCGAACGACCAGCGCAGCGACCGCACACGGGCCGCGAGTGCGCCGCCGTCGACGACGGCGGTGAGCGGTCGATTCGCGCGGAGCCGCGGCTGGCCGGTCGCGCGCAGCGAAAAAGAGGAGCGTCGGAAGGGTCGTCAGTTCTCGCGCCGGAGTCGCGCCAGGAGCGCCGCACCGATCAGCGCCAGGAGCGACACGACGATGCCGAACCCGGGCTGGCTCGGCGTCGGCGTCTCGGTCGCCGTCGCCGTCGGGGTGGGCGTGTTGCCCGACGTCTCGGTCCCCGGGTTCGCGGTCGTCTGCTGCTGCTGGTTGGCGTTACCCGAGGGAGCGGTGATCGCGAACGGCGAGGTCCCGGGCGCGGTCGCCTCGAGGGTCACCGTGCCGCCGGACTGGCCGACGACGGAGGTGTCGAGGGACTGCCAGCTCCCGCTACTCGCGTCGTAGTGCGCGATCGTCAGGTCGCTGGCGTCGCCGTCGAAGGAGTCGGCGGCGACGTCGACCGCGACGGTCGCCTGGGAGTCCTCGATGCTCGCGGGGCGGTCGATCTTCAGGGTGGTGACCACGATGCCGGGCGCGGAGCTGGCGACGTCCGGGCGCTCGGCGGGGACGGTCACCTGGACGCTCCCGCTGGTCGAGGCGGCGGAGTCGACCGTGACCGACTGGACCGCCTCGCTCCGGTCGAGCGAGACCGTCGCCGTCGAGTCGCCGGGCGTGACGAAGGCGCTCCCGACTGCGCCGGCCGCCGTCTGCTCCTTGACGTGGACGGTCGGGCTCGACTGCGCGGTGTGGCCGGCGGCGGTCGCCAGGGTCACGTCGGTCTGGTAGTCGCCTGCCGTCCCGGGGTTCGTCACGGGACGGAGACGGACCACGACGCGGTCACCGGCCGCGAGCGTGGGCTTGCGCGAGCTGTCCACGTCCGAGAGGTCGAGGTGGACCGCGCCGGAGTCCACGTTGACGGAGACGGCGTCCGTGCCGCCCATCGAGGACTTCACGTCGCCGTCCGCCGAGACGACCTGCAGCGCGACGACGTTCTGGTCGTCGCTGACCGAGGAGACGCTCCCCCCGGCGTCCACGAACGCGCTGCTGTAGCCGACAGTGACGCGCTGAAGCGTCTCGCCGGCCACGCCTGCGTCGCTGGTCACCGGCACCGAGACGGTGTGGACGCTCTGCGAGTCGCCGACCCACGGCGGGGCGGCGACGGCCCGGGCGCCCGCGACGTCGAGGGGTTCGACCGTGACCGAGTCGGTCTGGCCCACGTCGGCGCTGCCGCCCGAGTTGGCGGCCGCCACGAGCTCGCCCTCGAACGTGCCGGTCTCGCCCTCGGCGACGTCTACGGTGTAGACGTAGGTGCCGGACTGCTGGCTCCGGCTGAAGTCGGAGAGCGAGAGGCTCTCCTGAGTGGCGCCGGAGACGTCGACGGTCAGCTCGTCGAGCGGCCGGCTCACCGTCAGCGACACGTCGACGTCCTGACTGTTGGCCGACACGTCGAAGCCGAGGATCGACGGCGCGGCGCTCTGCTGGGTGCCGCCGACGAGACCGCCGCCGCCACCGCCGCCACCGCCGCCACCGCCGCCACCGCCGCCACCGCCACCACCGCCGCCGGTGCTGCCGCCGGTGCTGCCGCCGCTGGACGGGGTGCCGGTCTGGATCGAGGTGAATCCGCGCTGGGTCACCGGGCCGGTCTTGCTGTCGACGAACTTCGCGTCGACCGGGTAGGTCGTCTCCGTGTTCGGGTAGGAGACGCTGACGTCGACCGTCGCGTTGAGGTCGACGTCACCGCCGGCGTCCGGGCTGGTCGCGAACCGGACCGTGTCGTCGACGCCGTCGTTGTCGTAGCCCTCGACGAGCCGTGCGCTCGACGTGACGCTCGAGCTGTTGAAGCTCACGGAGTTGACCGACAGCCCGCTCGTCGCCAGCGCGTTCGGGAACTCGACGTACACCGTGTCGGTGTTCCCGTCGGCGCTGACGTCAGACAGGAGCAGGTTGACCTTCTGGTTGCTCTCCGTCGAGCCGGGCGACACCTGTGCGGGACTGGCCGAGCCGCCGGCGATCCGGCCGGGCGTGGCGTCGACCACGACCGTCTCGGACTGGCCGCTGGACCCGTCGTTCCCGTCCGTGTCGTTCGCTTCGGTCAGCGTGGCCGTATACTGGTCGTCACGAGGCACGGACGCGGTCCCGGCGTAGTGCCAGGTCCCGTCACTCGTCTCGGTGAAGTCGCTCTCGGTGAGCGTCGCCACCGTGTCGGTGCCGTTGTCGACGGTGACGGTGATGTTGGCCAGTTGCTCGCTGGAGTCGAACGAGACGTCGACCGTCTGGTCCGCGTTCCCGCTCGCCGCGTAGCTGGAGATGACGGGCGCGGGGGTCGAACTGGCGTTGATGAAGGTGACGTCGGTCTGGTTGGCGACGCCCCCGTCGCTGTCGACGGTCTTCGCGTCGATGTAGTACTTCGAGGCCGTGTCGGGGTAGTTGACGCTCGCGTCGACGGTGACGTTCAGCGGTACCGTGCCGCCGCCGTCGACGTCGGTCTGGAACTTGATCGTCTCGTCAGTGCCGTCGTTGTCGTAGCCGTCGACGACCTGTGCAGTCTGTGCGATGGAGGCCGAACCGTTGACGCTCGCGGAGTTGACCGACAGCCCGCTCGACAGCGCGTTCGGGAACTCGACGTAGTGCGTGTCGCTGTTCCCGTCCGCGCTGACGCCCGAGAGCGTCACCGTGACCTGCTGGTTGTTCACCGTCGACCCGGGGTCGACGAGCGTCGGGTCGGTCGAGCCGCCCTGAATCGCGGGGCTGACCGTGTCGAGGTAGACCGACCCCGACTGGCCGTTCGCACCGTCGTTGCTGTCGTCGTCGACGGCCTCGTTCAGGGTGGCCGTGTACTGGCCGTCCTGACTCGGCGTGGTGCTCGCGACGTAGTTGTACGTCCCGCTGTTGTTGGTCTCCGTGAAGTCGGCCTCGGTGAGCGACGCCACGTTCCCGCCGGTCCCGTTCGTGACGTCGACCGTGATCTTGGTCAGCTGTTCGGACGAGTTGAACGAGGCGTTGACCTGCCGACCCGAGGGGTTGGACACGTTGTAGTCCGAGACGGTCGGCGGGGCGAACGCCTGGATCGTGGCGACGTTGCTGGCGTTGACGCTCCCGTTGGTGCTGTCCTCGACCCGGAAGTCGACGTCGTAGGACGACTCGTTGCTCGGGTACGAGACGCTGGCGTCGGCGGAGACGTTCTCCGTGATCGCACCGCCGCCATCGCTCTTCGTCGTGAACGTGAGCGTATCCTTGACGCCGTCACCGTCGAACCCATCGACGAGCGAGACGCTCTGCCCGATCGAGGCGTTCCCGTCCGGGCTCTTGACGTTCGCCGAGTTCGGCGACAGCCCGCTCGACAGCTCGTTCGGGAACTCCACGTAGAACCTGTCGGTGTTTCCGTCCGCGCTGACGTTGTCGACCGTGACGTATACCTGCTGGCTGCTGACCGTACTTCCGGCCGAGACGTTGCTCGGAGTCGCCGTGCCGCTGCCGACGGTCACCGATCCCGAGGCGGCCGCGACGGGCGTCGTGAACGCCACCGAGACGGCGACGACCGACAGCACCATCAGGGCCGACAGGGCCAGCGCGCGGCCCCGGGCTGCGGCGTCACTCATCCCGTTTCACCTCCGGCCCCGCTGGGCCACGTGCCCAACCCGGCTGCGCTCGCGTGCGGGTAGATCCTGTCCACTGTCCGACTACCGGCTGTCGCTCGTCGGGCGGACGCGGCCGGTCGGACCGCTCCGGTAGAGCGACCCGCCCGTCCGGCGCCTGCCGGCGTGCGACTGCGTTGTTCGGTTCGTTCATCGTTTGTCAGACACCGGCCGTCGTCCACAGGGCCGGCTTCGGACAGACCTACAGGAACAGACTCAATCAGGGGGCGTCCTACACGGATAGGCCCGGCGCGACGACCGACCCCGGCGGGCGCCCTACAGACTTAGGGCCGCCGGGGCGGTGCGCCAGCGCCGAGCGCCCCTGGGGAAGCGACGTCCGGCACGAGCGCCGCTGCGGCCGGGGTAAGCATCTAGGCCACCGACTTATGGACCAGGGCCGTCTCCCGCTCGAACGTGGCGGAGAACACGACGCCAGAGCCGAGGCGAGGCAGTCGCCGGCAGCGTGAGGTGAGAGTCCGTCCGCCGCACCCGCCCGGTCCGTGACACGGCACCCACACTGAACCCCACTCCACCCACCCCTCACCCCGGGCGGGTTTCCGGGAGCGCGGTACGCGACGACGCGGTCGGTCGACGACGGACGCTCCTCCCGGGATCAGTTCTGCAGACGCGGCCGTGGCTGCGACGACTGGCACTCCAGTCGCCCGTCCGCTCCGAGCGTCGGCGCGCCGGAGCGCCGGGCCGGTCCGACGCGAGACGGCCGACAGTATAAACTGGCGGCACCCGTGGGTGGCAGCGGAGAACAGATGACCGACGCGCCACCGACGCCACCGCCGGCGCTCCCGGCGGACGCCGTCGACCGGTTCGACGACTACTCGGCCGAGCAGCTGCACGCCGTCGCCTCCTACGCGGCGGCGCTCGCGGCCCACCGCGAGGCGCGACGGACCGACCGCGAGCGAGAGGCCGACGACCCGGACCGACCGGAGGACCGCCCCGCCGACGTCCCCGCGAAGGCGACGCTCACGGTGAAGGAGATCAACGACAACCGCTACTACTACTGGCAGTGGCGCGAGGGCGACCAGATCAAGTCCGCGTACGAGGGGCCGGTCGACGCCGGCGAGTAGCCGGCCGCGTCGTCGCGGGCCGCCGTCCGTGCTCCCGGGTCGTCCGGCGCGGGTCGCCGCCGGTCAGTCGTCGCCGACGTGGAAGGCGGGCGGTTCCGAGCGCGGGGCCACCTCCTCGACGAACTCCAGGGCGGGGCTGGCGAGAAACGCCACCAGCGAGGCCAGGAACACCGGCGTGACGCTCGCGCCGTCGGTGAGCGCGATGGCGATGAGCGCCGAGGACAGCGGCGTCCCGGTCACGACGGAGTTGAACGCCGCCATCCCTGCGAGCATCGCCAGCACCGGCGAGAGCCCGGGGACGACGAGTGCCGTCGCCCGCCCGACGAGCGCCCCCATGAACATGTGCGGGACGATCAGCCCGCCGATCCAGTTCCCGTGGATCGTGACCGACGCCGCGAGGGCGACCGCGGCGAGGGTCAGGAGGAGCGTCGGCAGCGAGAATCCGCCGTCCAGCAGGAGGTTCATCTTCGCGCCGCCGTAGAAGTACGAGAGCGGCACCAGCCACCCGAGCACGCCGATGACGACGCCGGCGAGCGTCGTCCGGACGTAGACGGCGACCGACAGCCGACCGGCCGCGCGGCCGACGGCCTCGAACAGCCGGGAGTACGCGACGCCGGCCGGGATGCAGACGACGCCGACTGCGACGGCCAGGCCGAGCGTCTCGAGCGACACCGGGGCGAGCGGGCCGGACTGCCACGCGGGGAAGAGCTGCATCCCTCCGACGGTGGCTTCGGTCAGGTAGCCGGCGAACGAGGCGACGAACGTCGGCACGATCGCCTCGTAGTACTCCAGGCCGCGCTCGTGGGGGAGTTCGAGCCACAGCAGCGCCCCGCCGATCGGCGCGCCGAGGATCGAGCCGAACCCGGCGCCCATCCCCGCGAGCGTGAGCAGCTTCGTGGCGCGCTCGATCCCGATCCGTTCGGAGACGTACGTGCCGAACGAGCCGCCGACGACCGACATCACGCCCTCCGGCCCCGCGTTCTGGCCGGCGACGAGCCCGATCAGGCCGACCGGCAGCACCGGGACGACCTCAGCGATGTCGACCCGACCCTCGCCGTGGAACTGGTCGACCAGCGCCGCGATCGCCCCGGGGTAGAACGTCACCTGCAGGATGGCGCCGACGAGGACGCCCGCCGCGACGCTCACCGGAACGCGCCAGTAGGGCTCGGTCAGCGCCGACCAGAGGTGGTGCTTGACGAACAGCCAGACGACGCGAAAGCCGGTCGCCACGAGCCCGACGCAGATTCCGAGGACGGCGGCGACCAGCAGCAGGCGAAAGAAGCGCCGCTCGTCCGACCGAGGCCAGTCCATCGTGTGTGACGTCGGGCTGCCGTCGGACGTACGTTACGTTTCGGGACCGCGTCTCGGGGCGCCGATCGGTCAGGCGATGAAGACGGGGACGCCGGTCGTTCGCACCACGCGGTCGGTCGTCGACCCGAGGTGGGGCGACTCCACGTGGCCGCCGCCGACCCGGGCCAGGACGACGAGGTCGACGTCCTGGCGTTCGGCGTAGTCGGTGATCTCCTCGTGCGGGTGGCCGCGCGTGACGACCGTCGTGGCGTCGAGGCCGCGGTCGCGCGCGCGACCGGCGACGTCCGCCGTCAGCGACTCGCCCCGCTCCTCGACCTGTTCGAGCGCGAGTTCGTAGGAACTCAGCGCGGGCGTCGCGCCGTACCTCGCCTCGTCGACGACGAACAGCGCGTGGACGGTCGCGTCGTGGCGGTCGGCGACTGCCAGGCCGCGGTCGACCGCGCGCTCGGCCGGGTCGCTCCCGTCGGTCGGCACGAGGACGTCGTCGTACGTCGAGCCGGGAATTTGCATCTCTCTCACCGTCCCGCCGGTCGAGCCGTCACCACCCTCCCTAACTGTCTTGGCGGCCGTCAGTCGGACGGGGCGAGGTAGACGCCGCGGAGCGTGTCGCGAGCGATCGCCGCCTCCTCGGCCCGCGTCGCCAGCTGGCGGACGGTGGCGGTCGCGACCAGGTCGAGCCGCGAGGGGAGCGCGTACAGGCGGAACTCGTACCGGTGGTCGGTCCTGCTCGGGTCGGGGCCGCCGTAGTCCCGGTCGCCGAAGTCGTTGCGCGCGACGACGGCCCGGTCGGGGTCCCACCCCTCCGGGATGCGGTCGCGGCCCGGGGCGACGTTCCAGACGCCCCAGTGGTATCGCGCCCGAGGTCGGCCTCGGGGTCCAGGTCCAGCGCGACGACCGCGAGCGAGGCCGCCGCTGGCGGCGTCCCGGAGACGTCGAGCGGCGGGTTGACGTTCGACTCGTCGTACCCGTACCGGGCCGGGATGCGCCCGCCGTCGGCCACCGCCGGGCTGGCGAGTTCGAATTCAGTCCGGCCTCCTAATACGACCGTCGCGCCCGACTGCCCGGAGGCAGGCGCCCGAACGCCGGAGACCGGGCCCGCGACGGTGAGAAGTAATTAGGCCGTGGTATATTCCTGTTGGATAGAGTGACTGAGAGAACAGATGGATCGAGCATGAACGGGACTGCCGAGGTCGCCAGTTCGACGGAGACGGAGCGGGGCCAGCCGGTCGTTCTTGTCGTCGACGACGACGACGAGGACGTCGCCGACACCTACGCACTCTGGCTCGAGGACGGGTACGACGTACGCACGGCGTACAGCGGTCACGAGGCGCTGGGGAGCCTGACCGAGGACGTGGACGTGGTGCTGCTCGACCGGCGCATGCCGAACGTCCCCGGCGACGAAGTTCTGCGCCGGATCGAGGAGCGCGACCTCGACGTCCAGGTGTCGATGCTGACGGCGGTCGAACCCGACTCCGACCTGGCCGACCTCCCGTTCGACGAGTACCTCGTCAAGCCCGTGTCCAAGGCCAACGTCGTCGACGTCGTCGACGAACTGCTCCTCCGGGACACCCTCGACGAGGAGACCCAGGAGTACCTCGCGCTCCGGTCCACCGCCGACGCGATCGAGGCCCACGCCGACGGCGCGGTCAGCGATCCCGAGGCCGTCGCCGCCCTCGACGACCAGGTCGAGGCCGCCCGCGACTCCACGACCGTCGAGCGGGAGGTCGAGAAACTCCAGCGACTGACGGCGTTCAACGGCCTGATCCGGTCGGTGAGCCAGGTCATCGTCGAGGTGGACTCGCGGGACGCGCTCGGCCGGGAGATCTGCGCGGAGTTCGCCTCCGAGGGTTCGTCTCCGACCGGTACGCCAGAGTGTTCACCCCGCCGGACGTCGACCAGCCCCGGGGGTGCCCCCACTGCGAGGACATGATCCGGCAGGGCGCGAGCGTCCGCGAGGCCCACTCGCACCGGGGCGACTGACCGTGCGTGACATTGTCTGACGAAGACTTATGACCGAGGACGCGAAATCGGAGGCGTGATGCACCACGGGACGACGGACGCCGGGCTAGACGCGGGGCGCGGAGCACCGGGACGAGTAGTCGAGACGGTCATCGTGGAGGGCGAGGTAATGAGCCTGCGCCGCTACCGGCGGCTCGCCCGAGGATAGAATAGGGCGGACGGCGAAGGTCCGTCATGGGAATCGAGTACGACGACTTCGTCGACCTGGGGTACGCCCCGGCCGACGACGACCTGGTCTGTACGTTCCGCGTCGAGCCGGCCGCGGGCATGGACGCCGAGGCGGCCGCGGCGCGGGTCGCCAGCGAGTCCTCGAACGGCACCTGGGCCGCGCTCGACGTCGAGACCGACGTCTCCTCGCTCTCCGCGCGTGCGTTCGAGATCGCCGACCGCGACGACGGCGCCACCGAGGTCCGGGTCGCCTACCCCGAGGTGCTGTTCGAGCCGGGGAACCTGGCGCAACTGCTCTCCTGCGTCGCGGGCAACATCATGGGGATGAAGGCAGTCGAGCGCATCCGCCTGCTCGACTGCGAGTGGCCCGCGGCGGTCGTGGAGGGGTACCCCGGTCCGCAGTACGGGTCGGCGGTCCGGTCGGAACTGCTCGACGCCGCCGACCGCCCGGTGACTGCGACCGTCCCGAAGCCGAAGGTCGGGCTCCCGCCCGAGGTCCACGCCGAGGTGGGCTACCAGGCCTGGACGGGCGGCGTCGACCTCCTGAAGGACGACGAGAACCTCACCGACCAGTCGTTCAACCCCTTCGAGACCCGGGTCGTGGAGTCGCTGGAACGGCGCGACCGCGCCGAGTCGGAGACGGGCGAGCGCAAGGACTACCTCGTGAACGTCACGGCCGAGACCGACGAGATGGTCCGGCGCGCGGAGTTCGTCGCCGACCACGGCGGCTCGTTCGTCATGGTCGACGTGGTGACCGCGGGGTGGGCTGCGCTCCAGACGGTCCGCCGGCGGTGTGCGGACCTCGGCCTCGCGATCCACGCCCACCGGGCGATGCACGCCGCGTTCGACCGCCTCGACGACCACGGGGTCTCGATGCGGTGTCTCGCGCAGTTCGCGCGCCTGGCCGGCGTCGACCACGTCCACACCGGCACCGCCAACCTCGGGAAACTGGAGAACGAGGACACCGCCGGCATCAACGCGTGGCTCCGCTCCGACCTCCACGGGCTGACCGACGTGCTCCCGGTCGCCTCTGGCGGACTCCACCCCGGCATCGTCCCCGAACTGCTCGACCGCCTGGGGACGAACCTGATCGTGCAGGCGGGGGGCGGCGTCCACGGCCACCCCGACGGGACCCACGCCGGGGCACGGGCCCTCCGAGCGGCAGTCGAGGCCGCCGCGTCGGGGACGCCGATCGAGCGGGCGGCCGAGGAGACGCCGGAACTCGCCGCGGCGCTCGAGAAGTGGGGGACCGAGTCGCCCCGGTGAGCCGACGGCGCGGGCGCGACCGACCGCCGCGGCGACGGCGTCCGGCGGTCCACAACCATTTTGTCACAGGGTATCCCACCACAGTCGAGAGATGGACGTGGCCGCGGCTCCCGGGACTGCTCGTCGACGCCGCCGGCGGAGCGCCGGGCGACGGCCACGTGCGTCGCAGACGACCCGGGGCGGCGGCCGGGACCGAACGGAGCGATCACGATGACGATACGACAGCAAGAATCTACGAAGGGCAACGACCCGGACAGGGCGGTCATCTCGGCCGCGCTGACGGGGGCGCTCACCACGCGCGACCAGTGCGAGAACATCCCCTACACGCCAGCGGAGATCGCGGAGGACGCGGCCGCGGCCCGCGAGGCAGGTGCGGCGGTCGCGCACATCCACGCGCGCACCGCCGAGGGCGAGCCGACCTTCTCGACGGAGACCTACCAGGAGATCTACGACGAGGTACGCGACCGGACGGACATCGTCATCAACTTCTCGACGGGGGCGACCGGCGTCCCGGTGGAGGAGCGGACCGACTACCTCCGCGAGGTTCAGCCGGAGGTCGCGGCGCTCAACATGGGATCGATGAACTACGCGAAGTACTCCGAGAACCGCGAGGACTTCGTCTTCGACACGGTCTTCGAGAACCCCTTCGACACCATCGAGCAGTTCCTGACGGCGATGAACGAGGCGGGCGTCAAGCCCGAACTGGAGTGTTTCGACACGGGCCACGTCGGGTCCATCCGGCCGTTCGTCAAGCAGGGGACGCTCGAACGACCCATCCACTTCAGCCTCATCATGGGCGTGCTCGGCGGCATCCCGGCCACGGTAGAGAACCTGGCCCACCAGGTGCGCCAGCTCCCCGACGACGCCACCTGGCAGGTCATCGGCATCAGCCGCGACCAGTGGGCGCTGGCCTCGGCCGCGCTCGCGATGGGCGGGAACGTCCGGGTCGGGCTGGAGGACAACTTCTACCTCCCGGACGGGACGATGGCCACCAACGCCGAACTCGTCGAGCAGGCCGCAGAGCTGGTCCGGAACGTCGGCCGCGAGCCCGCGACGCCGGACGAGGCGCGCGAGATCCTGTCGGTGGGTGAGTGAGATGGCGGGAATCGGCCCGACGCCGCCCTCGACTGCCATCTTCCGCGACGACCTCTTCGAGGACGAGGTCGTCCTCGTCACGGGCGGCGGGACGGGAATCGGCGAACAGCTCGCGCTCGCGTTCGCGGAGCACGGCGCCGACGTCGCCGTGGCCTCGCGGAACATGGACCACCTCGCGCCGGTG
Organism: Haloarculaceae archaeon; assembly: GCA_042217375.1. GTDB lineage: Archaea > Halobacteriota > Halobacteria > Halobacteriales > Haloarculaceae > JBDGSV01. The sequence goes on from JBDGSV010000022.1 coordinate 23,266, forward strand.
GCCGAGGAGATCGAGGCCCGGGGGCAGAACGCGTGCGCGACCACCGTCGACGTGCGAGAGTACGACGAAGTCGAGGCCATGACCGAGACCGTCGTCTCGGAACTGGGCGGCGTCGACGTGCTCGTGAACAACGCCGGAGCGAACTTCCTCGGGCCGTTCGAGGACCTCTCGCCCAACGGCTGGCGCGCCGTCGTCGGCACCATCCTCGACGGCACGGCCTACTGCACGATGGCCGTCGGCGACCACATGCGCGAGAACGGCGGCGGCACCATCCTCGCGATGGGCGCGACCAACTCCGAGCGCGGGGCGCCCCTGCACGCTCACTCCGGCGCCGGCAAGTCCGGCATCCACAACCTGATGATGACGGTCGCGGCCGAGTGGGCGCCGTACGGCATCCGGGCGAACACGGTCGCGCCCGGCGTCATCGAGACCGAGGGCGTCAAGGAAGCCGCCGGCGGGTCGCTCGGCGACGACATCCTCGACACCATCGCGATGGACCGGTTCGGCGTGCCGGCCGACTGCGTCCCGCTCACGCTGTTCCTGGCGAGCGACGCGGCGGCCTACGTCACGGGCGGGTACTTCCCCGTGGACGGCGGCCACCTGGTGGCGACCCGCTAGAGTTCGGCCACCGTCGCCTCGATCTCGTCCCGCGGCACCGGCGAGATCCAGTCCTCGCCGAGCCAGCGGTACTGCACCGTCCTGTCGCCGTCGAGGACGTAGACCGCGCGACGTGCGGTCGTCGTCGGGCCCATGCCGTCGCGCTCCTCGCGGAGGTCGTAGGCGTCGATCGCGGTCGCGTCGACGTCCGCGAACAGGTCGAACGGCAGGTCGTTCTGTCGGAGGAACTCGTTCTGCGCGTAGGGGCCGTCGCGGCAGACCCCGAGGACCGGCACCGCGAACTCCTGCCAGCGGGCGCGCTGGTAGCGCTTCCACCAGTTCTCGGCGATGGCCGAAAACGTGAACCCGAAGAACACGAGTACGCCCCCGTCGGCGTCGAGTTCGTCCGTCAGCGTCGTCGGTCGGAAGGTCTCGCCGTCGCAGAGCAGCGCCTCGAACTCCGGTGCCGTCTCGCCCTCGCTCGGTGGCATACCCGTGTCTGGACTGGCAGTGACAAAAGGGTGGCGCGCACGGGATACGCTTTTCACGCTGTGCCCCTTTCACACGGCCATGAGCGAGGACACCGACCTGACGCTGTATCGCCTCGAGGGCTGCCCGTTCTGCGAACTGGTCGCGGACCGGCTCGACGAACTGGACCTCGACTACGACAGCATCTGGGTCGAGGGGCTCCACTCCAAGCGCAACGAGGTCCGGCGCGTCTCCGGCCAGCGCGCCGTGCCCGTGCTCGTCGACGAGACGCGCGGGGTCACCATGGCCGAGAGCGAGAACATCGTCGAGTACGTCGAGACCTTCTACGCGTAGTCCGGCGGCGAGAAGAGCTGCGGGCGCCTATCCGTCGATCTCTTCGTCGTCGATCTCGTGCGGGTTCAGCCCGGGGTCCTCGACCTTGGGTGCGCCGAGCGCGAGGACCGCACCGCGCCCCTCGTCGCCGACGTAGCGGTGGCCGTGGCCGATGAGCGGCTCTGCGACCCAGAAGTCGCCGGGCGTGGCCTCGAAGAACTCCTCCTCGCCGGAGCGGCCGGCCTTGACCGAGAAGGTCCCCTCAAGGACGTAGAACAGTTCCTCCTGCTCGGAGTGAGCGTGGTAGGTGATCTCCTCGCCGGGGTCGAAGTACCAGATCTTGATCGCCATGTTCTCGGTCCCGAGGGCCTCGTCGATCGCGCGGATCGTGAGGTCGGGCGGAATCTCCTCGACCTGGGAGAGATCGGTCTCCTCGACGTCGTCGGTGCTGACGTGTTCGAACTCCATAGTCACCGGATCCACGGAGCCAGGGGGCAAAAAAGGTGCGGGCGGCGACCTAGGCGTCGAGCACGGCGTCCCGGAGCCGGGGGAGGACCTCGGTGACGTCCGCGCGCCAGTCGTACTCGGCCTGCGAGGACAGCGGCGTCTCGTCGAAGTTGGCGATCACGAGCGTCGCCCCCCGGCCGGCGGCAGTCTCGGGAAGCGACGCGGCCGGTTCGACGGTGAGCGACGAGCCGACGACCAGGAACGCGTCGGCCTTCTCGGCGCGGCTGTGGGCCTGGAGCAGCGCGTGCTCGGGGAGCTGTTCGCCGAACAGGACGACGTCCGGCTTCAGCACGCCGCCACACTCCTCGCAGGTTGGCGGCGCCTCCCCGTCCGCGACGCGCTCGCGCACCGGGTCGGCCGGGTAGCGCCGGCGACAGTCGCGACACGCGACCCGCTGGCCGTTGCCGTGGAGTTCGATCACCTCGTCGTGGCCCGCCTCCTGGTGGAGGCCGTCCACGTTCTGCGTGACGAGCGCGTCGAGGTGGCCCGCCGCCTGGAGGTCGGCCAGGGCCTCGTGTGCCGCGTTGGGCGCGACGTCGTCGTAGAGGTCCGCGACCACGTCCATGCGGTCGGTCCAGAATCCCCCCGGGTCGGCCTCGAACCGTCGCAGGTGGAAGTCGTCCGGATCGTGAGTCTGCCAGAGCCCGTCCTCGCCGCGGAAGTCGGGGATGCCGGACGCAGTCGAGATGCCCGCGCCCGTCATCGCGACCACCGAGTCGGCGTCACGGATGGCCTGGGCGGCGAAGCGCAGTTCGTCCTCGTCCATGCGCTCACTACGTCTCGGTGACCAAAAGCCTGCGGTCCAAGCGGACGATTAAAGCGCCGTCCGGTCGACCGGTGGCACATGTCGACGGTGCCCGCCTGGGCCTGGCAACTCGCGCTGCTGGTCGGTCTCGTCGCGTCGATCGGCGTCCTGCTCGCGCTGGCTCGGCCGGGCGGTCGCTGGGGACAGCGGGTGCGGACTCACCTCGTCCTCGGGCTCCCGCTCGGGACCGTCCTCACGGTCCTGTTCGTCCTCGGGGTGTACCTGTTCGTCCAGAACGGGCTGCACCACTGGTACAGGCCGACCCAGATCCCCTACCGGGCGTGGTCGTACGCCTACCCGCTGGGGATGATCGTCGCCCCGTTCGCCCACGGCGGCTCCGCCCACATCACCGGCAACCTCCTCGGGACGGTGACCTTCGGCGTCCTCGCGGAGTACGCCTGGAGTCACTTCCCGACGCAGCGGGGCGAGAGCACGTTCGGGTCGCTCCGGACTAACCCGTTCGCACGCGCGGTGGCGTTCTTCGTCGGCGCCCTGGCTGTGGGGCTGCTCACCTCGTTCTTCTCGCTCGGCCCCGTCATCGGCTTCTCCGGGGTCGTGTTCGCGTTCGTCGGCCTGGCGCTCGTGCGCTACCCGCTGGCGACCGTCGGCGTCGTCGTCGGTGGCGACGTGGTGTCGCTCGTCTACCACGCGGCGACGAACCCCGAGACTACCGCCCGCGCCAGTTCGCGGTTCGTCACGCCCTGGTTCGCCGGCGTCGCCATCCAGGGGCACTACCTCGGGCTCCTGCTCGGCGTCGTCGCCGGGATCGCGCTGGTGCGCCGTCGCGGGGCGTCGCCGGCTCCGGCCCGGCTCTGGTTCGCCACGCTCGTCTTCGGCACGAGCCAGGCGCTGTGGGCACTCTACGTCCCACAGACCACCTCCACGTACGTGCTCTTTCGCGCGCTCGGCGCGGTCGTGTTGCTCCTGCTCGCGGCGCTGGTGACCGCGGCGGCCTGCACCGGCGACCGGACGCTCGTGCCACAGATCGACCTCGCGAGACGCGAGGCGGCCGTCGGCCTGGTCGTCGCCCTGCTCGTCGCGACGGCCGTCGTCTCGCTCCCGCTGAACCTGCTCACGGTCGGCCGGGCCGACGTCGGCGCCCAGGAGACGGTCCACGTGCGCGACTACACGGTCTACTACGCCGAGGGCGTCCCGAACCAGCTCGTCCCGGCCGTCAACGTCTCCGTCGCTGGCGAGAGCACGCAGGTGAACGCCAGCGGCGTCATCGTGGCCAGCGAGCGGCGGAGCATCTGGTGGCCGGAGGTGCCAGCCTCGCGACTGGCCTCGCGCGGGCACGCGACCATCTACCTCGGCGGCCCCGGCTGGCGGACGCCAGTACGCGCGACCCGGCCCGGCTGGCGGCTCCTCGGCGGCGAGACGACCTACAAGGTCTACCTCCAGGCCGGCGACCGCGAGCGGGAGCTGTCGTTCGCCTCGCCGCCGGCGACGCTGGACGGGCAACTGGCCGGGAAGAACGTCTCGATCGCACCGACGGAGACGGGGTTCGACCTGGTCGTCAGCCGCGCCAACCGGACGGTCGGCCGCGCTCCGATCCCGCAGAACGGGACCACCGAGGTCGGCGGGCTCCGGTTCAATCGGACGAAGCGGGAACTGACGGTGATCGACAACGGGACCCGGCTCCCGATCGCGGCCCGGGCCACCGGCGAAGACTGACGGCGCTCAGCGCCAGACGATCCGGAAGACCTCGACCTCGATGACCTCGCGGTCGGCGTCGTGGAAGTCGAACTGGTGCGGGACGTCGAACTCGGCCGCGAAGGCGTGGGTGACCTCGCCGCCCTCGTCGGCGGCGAACGCCTCGACGAACGACCGGCTCCCGGCGTTGTGGATGGAGTAGGAGACGTCGCTGATGTCGGCCGCCGTCTGCAGGAACGCGCGGTCGGCGTGTTCGTTGCCGTCCTGGGCGCCGAACGGCGGGTTCATCACGACCGTCGTGGGCCCGACGGGCGCGAGCGGCACCCGCGTCGCGTCGCCGCGAACCCAGCCGATGGTGGTCGTCGTCCCGACCCGACGCTGGTTCCGGCGCGCGGTCCGGAGCGGAGCGGGATCGATGTCGACGCCCACGACCGTGTCCGGCCCGCGGAGGGCGGCCCCGAGCGCGAGCATCCCGGTCCCGCAGCCCAGGTCGACGACCAGCCGGTGCTCGATGTCGCCCTGCAGGTCGGCCGTGTGGACGAGGTGGGCCGCGAGGTCGGGCGGCGTCCGGTACTGTTCGAGGTCCACGCGCGGGTCTTCGAACCCCCCGACGACGGCCAGTTCCTGGGCGAGCGCGCGTTTCGTCACGGACGGGGGTACTCGGCGCCGGTGGAAAGGCTTTGCGTAGCGCCCCGTCACTGGAGCGGAGGATTAAGTAGCTGGGTCGCACTCACGGTGACGATGGCTACCGAACCACATCCACAGGTGCGGGCCCTGCTCGACATGCTGGACGAACAGAACACGCCGCCCACCTACGGCGTCTCGCCGGAGGCTGCGCGCGAGCAGTACGTGGCGCTCACGGAGATGATGGAACCCACCGAGGTCGGCGACGTCCAGGACTTCGCGATCGAAGGGCCCGACGGCGCGATTCCGGTGCGCGCCTACGTGCCCGACGGCGAAGGACCGTTCCCGGTGCTGGTCTACTACCACGGCGGCGGCTGGGTCATCGGCAACCTCGACACTCACGACAACGTCTGCACGGGGCTGTGCGCACGGGCGGAGGTCGTGGTCCTCTCGGTCGACTACCGGCTTGCGCCCGAGCACCCCTTCCCGGCGCAGCTGGAGGACGCCTACGCGGCCGCCGAGTGGGCCACCGAGTTCGCCGGCGACATCGCTGGCGACCCGGACCGCGTGGCCGTCGGCGGCGACAGCGCGGGCGGCAACCTCACGGCGGCGGTCACGCTCATGGCGAACGACCGCGGCGGTCCCGACCTCGCACACCAGGTGCTGATCTACCCGGCGGTCGCCTCGCCCGCCGTCCACGAGTTCGACTCGTACGAGGAGAACGCGGAGGGGTACTTCCTCGAACGCCCGAGCATGGAGTGGTTCTACGGGAAGTGGGTCCAGAGCGAGGCCCACGCCCGCAACGAGTACCTGGCGCCGCTGCTGGCGCGCGACCTCTCGGGGCTCCCACCGGCGACGGTGGTCACTGCCGGCTTCGATCCGCTCCGCGACGAGGGCGCCGAGTACGCCGAGCGGCTGACCGAGGCCGGCGTCGACGTCCACCACGAACACTACGAGGAGATGATCCACGGCTTCGTCCAGATGATGGAGATGGTGGACGCCGGCGACGAGGCGGTCGACGTGGTGGCCGAGGAACTGTCAGCGTCGCTCCGGGAGTAGGGCGAACAGCCGGTCCGCTCGACTCGCACGGCGCGGCGGACCGGTGGCTCGCGGGCCGCCAGACCCGCTCGCGTGCCCGAGGCGGTTCACGCCTCGCACCTCTCGCCTCGACCGCGCCGTGGCCTCGATCAGGTCACGGTGCGGGCTGGTCCCGTCCCGGTACTTGAACCCTCACATGCACCTTTTTTCGAGGAGCGGTGCGCGAGCGTAGCGAGCGCACCCGACGAAGGAAAAAGGTGCGTCACCACGTCCCGTGGAACGTGTCGAAGGAGAGCGAATCGAGGGGGTCCTCGCCGATGGCGATGCGGTACTCGCCCGGCGTGAGGAGCGGACGCTTGAACTGGGGGCCGTCGTCGGTCGTGATGCGCGGACAGCCGGTGTTCACGTAGGCGTCGAAGCCGAAGTTGGTCAGTCGGTCGGGCGTGATCTCGTCCATGGTCACGAGGTAGGCGTCGTCGTTCTCGGCGACGAGTTCCTGGGCGACGTCCCAGCGGCCCTGGCCGATCTTGGTGCAGAAGACGACGCCCCAGGTCTCGGCGTCCATCGCCCGGTGGACGGCGGCGTAGCGCTGTTTCACGAACTGGTCGGCGTCGGCCTCGGTAACGACGTTGTTGACGGGGTCGGCGATGAGCACCCGCTTCTCGGGGTGTTCCATGGCGAGGCCGAGCGGGTGGAACTTCCCGCCGCCGACGTACAGCACCTGGTCTGCGTCCACGTCCGCGGAGGCGTAGTTGCACCCGAGGACCTGGCCCTCGTGGGTGAGCCGGTCGTCGCCGCGGCGCGTGTGAACCTCGTAGCCGCGCGCCGCCAGCCACTCGCGCATCTCCTCGAACTTGTTCATGTGCTGTGCGGTGGTGACCAGCCCGACGTCCGGATCCTCCTCGGGCGGCGCGAGGTCGGCCAGCGCCTCCTCCATGATCGGCAGGACGTCGACGTTCGAGAAGAGCGGCACGTAGATGATCTTGTCCGACTCCTTCATCGGGGAGTGGCCGAAGTGGACGAACACGTCGCACCGGCGCATCAGGAAGGTGTCGAGGTCGCAGGCGCCGTAACAGGGTTGGCCCGACGTCATGACCGTGACGTCGTCGCCGAGCAGTTCGCGGAGGTCGTCGGTGACGGCGCCGGCGCGGCGCTTCAGCCCCTCCGGGAACTGGAGACCGACCGTCTCGGCGTCGCGCTCCTCGACGGCGTCGACGATGCGCTCCAGTTCGTAGTCCCACTCGCGGTCGTGCTTGAGCGCCATCCCCGTCTTCCGGAGGTCGCCGTCCGAGTACTCGGACCCCGATTCCTGGCTCATCGGCGGTGCCTACCGGACGAGGACGTTTAACCCCGGCGCTTGGCCAGCGCAGAGCGCGTTCGCCCGGCGCGCCGGACGCGGCCCGGAGCTCGCGGCGAGGCGGCGCGGTGCCCACATCCGGCAGGCCTATAGGACCGGAGTTCGAACGGCCTGGCGATGAGCATCGAGACGTCCGCCGAGACGGACGGCGAGCCGGAGACGGAGATCGAGACGCTCGCGCGCGAGTTCGGCGAGGCAATCACCGACCTTCCCGAGTACCAGGCGTTCGAGGACGCGAAGCAGGTCGTCGAGAACAGCGAGGCCGCCCAGGAGAAGATCAGCGAGTTCGAGCGCATCCGCGAGGAGTTCATGCTCGCCCGCCAGACGGGCGACGCGACGAACGACGACCTCCGGGCGCTCCAGGAGGCCCAGGAGTCGCTCCACGACGTCCCCGAGATGAGCGAGTTCCTCGCCGCGCAGAGCGAACTCGAGCTGCGGCTGCAGGAGCTGAACGAGTGCCTCTCGGAACCGCTCGCCTTCGACTTCGGACAGAAGGCCGGCGGCTGCTGCGAGGACTGAGCCGCCGAGCGGAAGTTCTTAGCCACCGGCCCGTCCAGTGGCCGGCATGACCGTCCACTCCGACTGGGGTGACTGGCTCCCGCGGGCCGTCGAGTCGGCCGACCCGGCGGGCGTCGAGGCGTGGTACCTCGGGTGCAACGGGTTCGTGCTGAAGGGTCGGGACGGGACGACGCTGTTCGTCGACCCGTACCTCGGCACCGGCGACCCGCCGCGGACCGTCCGGATGATCCCGGTCCCGTTCGACCCGGCTGACGTCCGGCACGCCGACGCCGTCCTCGCCACCCACGAGCACTCCGACCACGTCGACGCCGCCAGCCAGGCCCCGCTCCTGACCGGAGCGGGCGCCGACTTCTACGGCACCGACACCTGCCTCGCCGCGACGGACGACCAGGACTGGGCCGGCGAGTGGGGCGTCGACCCGGCCAGCCTCCACGAGGTCGCGGAGGGCGACGTCCTCGAGATCGGCGAGTTCACCGTCTACGTCGAACCGGCCCACGACCCGGACGCCGACCACCCCGTCTCGTTCGTCGTCGACCACCCGACCGGGACGTTCTTCCACGGTGGCGACGCCCGCCCGTCGGAGGCGTTCGAGGCGATCGGCGCGTCCTACGACCTCGACCTCGGCGTGCTCGCGTTCGGGAGCGCGGGCATGATCCTCGACAAGGAGACGCGGGAGCCGACCTACACCCGCTGGTACAACGACGAGAACGACGTCGTCGAGGCCGCGTCCCAGCTCCGTCTCGACCGCCTGGTCCCGACCCACTGGGACATGTGGAAGGGCCTGACCGCCGACCCGGACGCCATCGTCGACCACGCGCGGAGCTTCGACCGGCCACGGTCCGTCGAGGTTCGCGAGATCGGCGACAGCATCATCGTCTGAGCACGGTACGGGGCCACTACCGCGACCGCCGCAGACGGAATTGTGCCAGACGGCAGCCCGGTCGCGGAGGCATTCGCGCTCGTCGCGAGCCGTTGATCCAACTGCGCTGACCCGTGGCGTAAATTTATCACTACCCATAACGTGGGGACGGGTATGAGCGAGAGCGAGGCAGACACTCACGAGGGGGTGACGGTCGCGCAGGAGGGAGTCGAGGTGGAGAAGTCGTTCGAACTCGACGCGTTTCCGGTCCCGGCGGTCAAGCTCGTCGTCCGATCGGAGCGCGAGGACGCGGCGACCGTCCGGTTCGTCGATCCGCTGCCGCCGAGCGTCTCCGTCGACGACGTGGGGTTACACCCCAACTACGGCGAGGAGGCGCTCTCGATCCAGGACGACGCCGTCGCCTTCGAGTGGGACGTCGAGGCCGACGACGAGTACACCGCCGTCTACGGGCTCCGGGAGATCGACGACGCCGACCTGTCGGCTCGGCCGGCCGAACCGGAGATCGAGTCGGTCACCCCGACGGTGTCCGAGAGCAGCAGCCAGGTCGTCCGCGAGGTCATCGAGGGCATCACGAGCGGCGACGAGGACGACGACGAGGACGACGACGAGGACATCGAGACGCTCGAACTCCGGGACCCGAACGAGGGGGTCGACGCGGCCCCGTCTCCGGCAGCCGAACCGCAGCGCCCCACCGACGACGGCTCCGACCGCGACCCGATCGTCGGACCCCAGGAGGCTCCCGACGCCGACCGCGACGACGGCCCGGGCGCCGGCGTGAACGTAGATCAGACCGACGCCGGCGTGAACGTGGACCAGACCGACGCCGGGGTGGACGTGGACCAGACCGACGCCGGAGCGGCGAACCAGGCTGACGACGCAGGCGCAGTCGACGACGCGGCGGCCGCCACGTCGGACGCGGCGCTCCCGGCGGACGCAGACGGGATCGCGAGCGCACTCGCCGAGGAACTGCGCGAGGGGCGCGTCGACGACGAGGTCGTCGGCGTGCTCCGCGAGGAACTCGACCTCGGGAGCGGGAGCACCGAGGCGCGCATCCAACACCTCCAGTCGGAACTGGCCGACCTCCACGCCTACACCGACGCGCTGGAGGAGTTCCTCGACGAGAACGGCACGGCCCAGCAGGCGCTGGCGGACGTCCACGACGACCTCGACCGCCTCGACGAGCGGATCGGCTCGAACCGCGACCGCCTGCGCGAACAGGCCGACGACGTCGAGGCCGTCGAGGCCACCGTCGCCGCCATCGAGGAGTCGGTGTCCGACCTCCGCGAGACGGCCGAGTCCTACGAGGAGACGTTCGACGAGGTCCGCGAGTCGGTCGCGTCGGTCGAGGAGACGACCACGGACATCGCCCGCGACCTGGAGGCGTACCGGGACGACCTCGACGACCTGGAGGAGCAGTACGGCGAGGACGTCGAGGAACTGTCGACCCGCGTCAAGGGCGTCGAGCACCTGGAGTCGCGCCGCGACGAGGAGGTCGACGCGATGCGGGACCGGATCGAGGAGGCGACCGACGGAATCGAGGACGTCCGCGAGGAGGTCGAGCGCCTGGCCGACGACGTCGAGGACGTCGAGGCCGTCGAGCGCCGCCTCGACGACCTGGAGGAGACCGTGGCGTCGATGTCGGGCGACCTGGAGGAGGTCGCGGACGTCCAGCGCCGGCTCCAGTCGGTGTTCGCCGGCCCCAGCGACGACGACGAGAGCGAGTCCGCGTAACGGGGCCGGTAGACGGACGATACCGGACAGGTTTTACCGCCCCGGACCGCACGTCCGGCCGATGACAACGGTGAGGGTCGCGGTCCCGCGCAAGGGGCGGCCGCTGGAGGCGGTGCTCGGGCGGCTGGCCGCCCGGTCGGGGACGGCCGACCTGGCCGACGGGATCACCTCGACGCTCAGGTACGAGAAGGCGGTGACGAAGGGGAACCAGACGCCGGACCGCGGGGTGTACGACCGGCTGGCGGCCTACTCCGATGTGACGCCCGGCGAACCGGAGTTCACGCTCCTGCGGGACGCTCGCGATGGGATGCCGCGGCGGATCGTCTTCGACAGCGTCACCGTCCCGCTCGGCGACCACCGCGTCCAGCTGGTGGGGCGCGAGGAGCCGTTCCGCGCGCTCCGGAAGCACGAGTTCGCGCTCGGGTTCGACAGCGCCGACCTCGTCCTGGAGGAGGTCGTCGAACTCCAGGCCGAACCCCTGACTGCGCTCCACGAGGTCAACGAACGCATCGACCCGCGCGACACCGACGTCCGGCTGGTCGACGGCCTCGGCGACACGGTCCACCACACGCTGCTCGCGACGCCGGCTGTCGCCGAGGACCTCGGCGGGATCGACCGGGCGGCGATCGCGGCCTACCAGGGCCAGTTCTGCATCTCGCCGCGGTACGAGCGGCTCGTCGAGGCGGTCCTCGGGACCGACGCCATCGAGGGGCTGACGTTCTGTTACCCCGACGCCGCCGAGGAGGAGGAGGTGGCCATCGCCGAGGCGGGCGTCGGCGCGTACCTGACCGTCAGCGGCTCGACCGCGCGCGAGCACGGCCTGCGCGTGGGCGAGCGCCTGTTCCCCAGCGAGACGGTGCTCCTGGAGAACCCGATCGAATCCGGGCCGGCCGACGAGGCCGTCGCCGACCGGCTCGTCTCGGCGGTCGAGGCGACGACCGAGGTCTGAGACGGCCGGCCGCCGGCGGGGCGACGCCGGGGCGCCGCACGCGTCCCTGACGGGACGGCAGACAGTATAAGTGCCCGGCCGTCCTCCCCGGCAGCGTGCGCGCGCTCGCCACCGACGGCGTCGTCCTCACCGGCGACGGCGTCGTCCTGCTCGAACGAGACCACCCGCCACACGAGGGCGAGTGGGTCCTCCCCGGCGGCCTCGTGGAAGCGGACGAGACGGCCGCCGAGGCCTGCGCCCGCGAGGTCCGCGAGGAGATCGGCCTGTCGGTCAGGCCGGTCCAGTTCGTCGGGCTCTACGACGACCCCGACCGCGACGAGCGCGGCAACGTCAGCGCGGCCTACCTCTGTGTCCCGGTCGACGGAGCGACGCCCGAACCGCGCGAGGAGGCACGGCGCGTCGACACGTTCCGGCTCGCCGAGCACCCTCCGCTCGGGTTCGACCACGACCGCATTCTCGCGGACGCTCTGGACCCCACCCGGGGATAGATTTATGCGACCTGCAACAGTATCCCTACCATGGCAACTGCTACCAAGGGAGAGGCGAGACAGCCCGACGTGCGCCGTCTAGGGGCTGCCTTCGGGGTCTTGCTCCTCGGGTTGGTCGCCATCCTGGGGGGCGTCGTCGCCACCGGTCACGCGACGGTGACGGTCGGCGTCGCCCTCATCGGGGCGGGCTACCTGCTCGTCTACGGCGGGTTCCTCGCGACGCTGTATCTCGACCTCGGGGCCGAGCCCTCGCGGCTCGACCGCCCGTTCGACGGCGAGTCAGGGTAGGACGTCTCTGAGCGGGCCCAGCACCCGCGAGCGCCTGACTCGCAGTCGCTGTTCCGTCCAGTCGACCGCCTCTCGTTCGGCCGCGGTGACCGGGAGCGGCCGGTACTCGAAGTTCACGTAGCGGTCGAGTTCGTCGGTCAGGTGGGCCGGCTCGCGGCCGCGGAGGAGCCCTGGGAGCGCCCGGATCGGGACGTGCCCGGAGTTTCCGGGCGGGAGCACGGCTCGCCCCTCGGCGGCCTCGCCGAGCGCGACGACCTGGTTCCAGCTGCCGCGGTTCACCATCGGGATCTCCTCCGCGACGCCGGCGCCGAGCGACCGGAACTTGCTCGTGTGCTCGGTCGCGCGCCAGGCCACGGGCTCGTCCGTCTCGAACCGATCGGCGAGCGCGTCCCGGGCGCGCCAGAGTGCGCGCGCGATCGCGTCGTCCACCGGCTCGCCGAACCAGTCGTGAGCAGCCCGGCTGTGCAGGGCGTCGACGAGCGTCACCTCGCGGTCGGTCCGGCCGTGGTCGCCCGCGTGGGGGCTCTCGTCGTCCTCGGGATCGACCGCTCGCGGCGGCTCGAACTGGAGTTCCGGCGTCAGGTCGCCCAGTTCCGGTCGGAACGCGAGGGCCTGGAGCTGGCGGCGCGTCTCGTCCCAGATCGCGTGGCCGGCGTCGTCGTACCGGCCGTCGGTGGCGCGCCAGGGGTAGTCCGCCCGGCGCCAGCGGTCGAGTTCCCGTGCCATCCCGTCCAGGCCGCGCTCGCGCGCCACCTCGACGAGCCGCGGCGTCGAGTAGCGCGCGACGGCGTCGTGGGTGGCGACGTACCGGAGCACCCCGGCCACGTCGTCGAGCGAAAGGGCGCCGTCGGCCGCCGCCAGCACGCGGTGGAACGCCCGGTCGAGGAGGTCCGCGCGGTGGACGCGACCCCAGTTTCCGGGCGCCTCGCCCGACCGGTAGTCGCCGGCCGGTGCGTTGTTCCAGTTGAGGAGGTAGCCCTGGTCGGGGTCCTCGACGTGCGCGCCGATGCCGACGCCGACGCGCTCGCCGCGCCAGTCGTGGTCGGCCGCGGGTGCGGGCAGGCGCGCGTCGAGCGCGGGGTTGCGCTCGGGGAGCCGACCGGTGTGGAGGTAGCCGATGGTGTCGGCGTCCGCGTAGAGGAAGTTGAACGAGAACGGGAACTCCCGGAGCTGGTGTCGCAGGCCCTCGACGTCGTCCTGTCGGCCGAGTTCGGTCCACCGGAAGGCGCCGTCGAGTTCGTCGCCCCGGACGGTCGAGCGGTGGATCCAGGCCACGCGCTCGTCCTCGTTCCACGCGACGACGGGCATCGTCTCGCCGCCCTCTTCGACGCGAGCGACCTCCTGGCGCACGTAGCGCAGCGAGCGGTCGTCGCCGAACAGCGCGCCGGGCAGCGAGGAGCGGTGAGTGACCGTCTCGGTCGACATCTCGTGCCACTCGCCGTCCCAGCGGTAGCGGTGACGGTCCTCGGGGTGGAGGTCGACGGCGAGCGTGTCGATCATCTCGTCGCGGCCGCTGGTCACGGTCCAGGCGAACTCCGGGGTGCGGCCGATCACCAGGCCCGGCGTCCCGACGGTGGCGACGCCGCGCACGTCGAAGCCGGCGCCGTGGAGGCCGACCTCGTAGACCACCGGCGGCTTGAAGTAGCCCATCTGCGGGCCGCCGAAGAGCATGGGGGCGCCGGTCTCGGTGTGCTCGCCGCTCACCGCCAGCGCGTTCGACCCCCACCGGAACCCCGAGAGGACGCCGCGGGCCTGCCGGCGGCCGAAGGCGATCGACGGCGGGAGGTCGACGTCGGTCTCGATCCCCCAGGGCTCGGCGTCGGCTGCCGCCGCCGCGAGCTCGAGTTGCTCGTCCGGCACGTCGGCGAACGGGAGGACGTCCTCGCCGCCGTCGACGGTGGCTTCCGCGCGCGGGATCGTGGCGTAGTGGTCCTCGGGGACGCGGAGCCACGTCAGGTCGCCGAGCGCCTCGTAGGCGGCCTCGCGCGAGCCGAGCGACTCGACCAGCCGCGCGTAGCGTCGCGCGTTCTCCAGTTCCCGACCGCCGAACACGCCGAAGAAGCCGAGCATGTAGTCGACGACGGCGACGGAGTCCTCGGGCGACCACAGTTCGGGCCGGTGACCGAGCGCGACGAACTCGGCCGGGAGGGTCCCGGTCCGGAGCCGTTCGAGCAGCGAGCGGTTGACGCCGGCGGCGAACCCGTCCAGCGATTCGCGGGCGGTCGGCGACGCCCGCTCGTACTGTTCGCGGATCTCGGCGCGCGTGTAGCCGTCGCGGCGCACCTGGACGTCCGACGCGATCTGGCCGGGACCGAGCACGCTGGCGCTGTCGCCGTAGCCGACGTGCCGGAGCACGTCCATCTCGAAGAGGCGATCCCGGGCCTGGACGTAGCCCAGCGCGTAGGCGAGCGCGTACCGGTCGTCGGCGTGGAGGTGACTGACCCCGTACTCGTCGGTCCGGATCACGACCCCGTCGAGGGGATCGTCGTCCGGCGCCGACGGCCCGAGTCGGTCGAGGACCGTGCGGAGCATACGCCATGGTCGACCGCGAGGTCGAAAAGCCAACCGGTCGGACCGGTGGGTACAGGTGACGCCGCCGCGTGCGTGCAGCCGTGAACCGCATCTGCGTCTACTGTGGCTCGAACGTCGGCGCGGACCCGGCCTACGCCGCCGCCGCGCGCGAACTGGGGCGCGTCCTCGCGAGCCGCGATATCGGCGTGGTCTACGGCGGCGCCAGCGTCGGGTTGATGGGCGCGCTGGCGGACGCCGCGCTGGCCGGCGGCGGCGAGGTGATCGGCGTCATCCCCGAGGCGCTCGACGAACGGGAGGTCGCCCACCGGGGCGTCGACCTCCGCGTCGTCGGCTCGATGCACGAGCGCAAGGAGACGTTCGTCGACCTCGCGGACGGGTTCGTCGCGCTCCCAGGCGGCCTCGGCACGCTGGAGGAACTGTTCGAGATCCTGACGTGGGCGCAACTCGGGATCCACCGGGACCCCTGTGGCCTGCTCGACGTCGCCGGCTACTACGAGGGGATCGTCGACTTCCTCGACCACGCGGTCGAGGAGGGGTTCGTCCACCCGGACCACCGCGACCTGCTGTACGTGGCCGAGGACCCGGAAACGCTGCTGGCGGCGTTCGCGGACTACGAGCCGCCCGCGGTCGAGAAGTGGCTGGACCGGGACGAGACCTGACGCGCGGTCAGTCGCCCGCGTCGGCGTCCCGCTGGCTGGCAGTCGCCCGCGTCGCGGTCGCCTTGAACGAGGCGACGACGCGCCGCCCCGGCTCCAGCGCGAGCGTCCGCCGGCTGTCCTCGGTGACGAGCGCGAACAGCGGGTCCGTCGCGCCCACGTCGACGGTCACCTGCGAGACGGCCTCGCCCTGCTCGACGCCGACGACGCGACCGTCGAGCCGGTTGCGCGCGCTGGTCGCGTTCGCCGCCGGGACGTCGGCCGGGTCGTGGAGCGTCACCGCGTCGGCCCGGAAGCTCACCTGGACCGCCTCGACGTCGGGCGGGACGAGCGCGCGGATCGAGCCGGCGTCGGTCGCGACGGTCCCGATCTCGCCCGTGCGTTCGACGACGGTCCCCTCCATGACGGCCTCCGTCGTCTCCGCGACCGAGGTGTAACTGGCGCGGAGGCGGTCGAACGCCGCCAGCAGTTCGCGACCGCGGTCGGTGAGCGTGCTGCCGCCGCCGCTCGGACCGCCCCGCTGGCGCTCGACCAGCGCGCCGAACGCGTCCTCGAGGACGCCCAGCCGCTGGTGGGAGCGCGAGTACGAGCGACCGAGGTCGTCGGCCGCGCGGTTGAGCGACCCCACCTCGTCCACTGCCCGGAGCAGCGCCGCGTCCCGCTCGGTGAACGCCACGCCGTCGGCCCGGAGTCGGGCGTCGAATCCCGCGTCCATACGACACGCACGGAGACGAGCGACAAAACACTTATTCCACGTTCGACATAACGGCGATATGTCCATGTCAGAACAATGGTCGCGGCGGCGGTTCCTGGCGGGTGCTGGTACGGCGACGACGCTCGCTCTGGCAGGGTGTACGAACAGCAGTGGGAACGGCAGCGGGAACGGCGGCGGGAACGGTGGCGGGGGGACGCCGGCCGACGGGTCCGGCGCCACCGACACGCCCGGGGAGACGCCGATGGCCGACTCGATGACGATCTTCCACGCCGGCTCGCTCGCACCGCCGTTCAGCGAGGCCGAGCCGAAGTTCGAGGACAAGTACGGCGTCGACGTGACCCGCGAGGCGAAGGGGTCGGTGGCGTCCACGCAGAAGATCACCCAGCAGGGACGGTCGGCCGACGTGCTCGGGGTGTCCGACTTCCGGCTCATCCGCAACCGCATCCTCCCGGACTACGGCGACTGGTACGCCATCTTCACGACGAACTCCATGTCGATCCAGTACCGCGAGGACTCCCCGGGCGCAGACGACATTTCCGCGGACAACTGGTGGGAGGTGCTGACCCGCGACGGCATCAAGATCGGGCACTCCGACCCGGCGGTCGACCCCGGCGGCTACCGCGCGGTCATGTCCCAGCAGCTGGGCAAGATCGAGTTCCAGGGCGAGCGCCTCTACGACGACGCGACCTACCAGAAGCTCCGGGACAACTCGGTCGTGCCGACCGGCACCGAGGTGAACCTGGAGGGCCAGCTCGAATCCGGCGAGCTGGACTACGTGATGTACTACCAGTCGATCTCCAGCACCTCGGGAAAGCCGTACGTCGACCTCCAGCCGGAGGTGGACCTCTCGAAGGCGACCAGCGAGTACGCCAAGCACTACGCGAAGGCGGAAGTCGAGACCGACAGCGGCACGTTCACCGGCGCGCCCATCGCCTACGGCATCACGGTCCCGGGCGTGGCCGAGGCGCCCGGACGCGGCGCCCAGTGGGTCGAGTACTTCGCCACCGACCCCGGCCGCCAGATCCTGAAGGACAAGGGGCTCGTGCCGGTCGACCCCATCGTGGTGCCCGAGAGTTCGACGGACGCGATCCCGAAGCGCATCATGGACGTCGCGAGCGCCCAGAGCAGCCTCGGACCGCTGGAGCTGTGACCGTCGCGCCGGCGACGACCGCACCCTTCATGACCTCCCGCTCCCGTATCCCGGACCATGGCGACGGGGACTGAGGCGCGGCGCGCTGGCCGACTCCGGACGCCGCTGGTGGCAGCGTTCGTCGCCGTCCAGGCGCTGGCGTTCGGGGCCGCCTACGTCGCCGGCCGACCCACGCTGTACGCCTACTTCGTGGTCGGGAGCGCGGCCGTCACCGCCTACCTCCTCGACGGCTCGACGTTCACCGTCGCCACCGCGACCGTCGCCAGCCTACTCACGATCGCGCTCGGGATCCCGCTCGTCATGTTCCTCGTCCGGCAGTCGCTGTCGCTCGTCGTCGAGAAGGCGCTCGACCCCGACGTCCAGCGCGTGCTCTATCTCGGCGTGTACGGCCCGCTCCTGGCGGCGATCCTGAGCCTCGGACTCGGCATCCCGCTGGCTCACCTACTCTCGGAGGGGTTCGCTGGCCAGCAGATCGTCGAGAGCCTCGTCGACCTCCCGCTGGTCGTCCCCCACTCCGTCGCGGGGATCATCGTCCTGTTCGGCTTCGGCGCGAAAGGCGTGTTCCCGCACCTGTCGGTGCTCGGGACGATGGCCGGAATGGTGCTCGCGATGACCTTCGTCTCCGCGCCCTACGCGGTGAACACGACCCGCGAGGCGTTCGAGACGATCGACGACCGCCTGGAGTACGCCTCCCGCGTCCACGGGGCGAACCGGTGGGAGACGTTCCGGCGCGTCACCGGCCCGCTCGCGGTCCGCGGGATGATCACCGGCGGCGTCCTCGCGTGGGCGCGGGCGGTCTCCGAGTTCGGCGCCGTCGCCGTCGTCGCCTACAGCGTCAAGTTCTTCTACCCGCCGGCCGGCAAGCGCGTGACCGCCCAGCACGCCCCGGTGTTCGTCTACAACGCCTACCTCCAGGGCGGCCTCGACGAGAGCGGCGCCGTCGCGTTCCTCCTGCTCGGCGTCTCGGCGGTGATCTTCCTCATCGTCCGGTACCTGACCGATCCCGACTCGACGACTGGGGGGCTGCCGTGACGGCGCACGGGCTCCAGGCCGACGTCACCGCGACGTTCACCGCCCAGGGCGCCGAGGCGTTCACCGTGGACGCGGCCGTCGACGTCGACGACGGGGAGAGCCTGGTCGTCCTCGGACCGAGCGGGAGCGGCAAGACGCTCCTGCTGGAGACCGTCGCCGGCTTCCACCCCCACGAGGGGACCGTCGTGCTCGACGGGGCGTCGATCGGCGAGCGCCCGCCGGAGCGGCGGGGCTTCGGCTTCGTCTTCCAGGACTACGCGCTGTTCCCGCACATGACCGTCCGTGCGAACGTCGAGTACGGAAACCGGTACCACGACGAGACCAGAGACGCGGGCGCCCTGCTGACAGAACTCGGGGTCGCAGAGCTCGCCGACCGCTACCCGCCGACGCTCTCGGGCGGCGAGAAACAGCGAGTCGCGCTCGCTCGCGCGCTCGCGATCCAGCCCGACGTGATGTTACTCGACGAACCGCTGTCGTCGCTGGACGTCCCCACGCGCAAGGCGCTCCGGGACGACCTGTCGGACGTCCTCGCGGACGTGACGGCCGTCTACGTCACCCACAACCGCACGACTGCGCGCGCGCTCGCGGACCAGATCGCGGTGATGGACCGGGGGCGGATCGTCCAGCACGGGCCCCCCGACGACGTCTTCGAGCGGCCGGCCACGCCGTCGGTCGCGACCTTCACGGGCGCGAACGTGATCCGGCTGGCAGACGCGCCGTCGCTCGCGGCGCGCGTCGACGAGGGAGCCGGCGACCACGTGACCGTCCGCCCGGAGGCGGTCGAGATCGGCGCAGAGGGCGACGTGCCCGCGACGGTCGAGCGCGTCGTCCGCGAGGACGCGACCACCCGCGTGACCCTGTCGTTCGAGGACGCCACCGTCGAGACGTTCGCCGACGCGCCCCCCGCCGTCGGCGAGACGGTCCGGCTCACCTTCCCGCAGGCGAGCCTGCACCGCTGCTGAGCGGCCACTGCTCGACGGCGACGGGGCAGCGCGCGGAGCGTCAGTCGGACAGCGTTTTCCGGCAGCGGTCGGTAGTCGTCGCATGGACGGTTTCGCGACTGTCGTCGGTTGCGTCGAGGGAGCCGAGACTGCCCGCTCGGCGATCGCAGTCGCTCCCGCGGACGACCGGAGGCGGCCCGGCGTCGCCCGGCGCGCCCGGACGACGCCGCCCGTCGCGGACCGACGTGCGGTCCGCGGGAGACGCGGCTGCGGATGGTAGCGTTCCGGGACGGCCCCTGGCCCGTCGTCGGCCTCGGCGTCGCGTTCACGGCGCTGTTCGTCGGCCACGTGCTGTTCAGCGAACCGATCGGACTGGAGTGGCTGTTCAGCGCCTACACGCTCCTGGCGGCGCTCCTCCTCACGGCCGGCGGCCTCTGGGTCTACCGCCAGGACTGGCCGCGGGCCGACGTCCGCCACGTGGTCCGGTGGACGGGGATCGGACTCGGCGCGCTGTTCGTCCTCGCGGCGGTCACGCTCGCGGACGGGATCGTCGGCGGCGACCCCGCCCCGGATCCGGTCTTCCTGACGCTCCACCTGTCGGTGATGGGCTCGCTCGGCGGCCTGGTCACGGGCGTCTACAACGCGCGCTTCCGGCGCCAGTCCCGCGAACACGCGGCCGCCGAGAACCGGTTCCGCGACCTGCTGGAGACGGCACCGGTCCCGGTCGTCGCCGTCGCGCTCGACGGGACCGTGGAGTTCTGGAATCCGGCGGCAGAGCGCAGCTTCGGCTGGTCGGCCGAGGCAGTGATCGACGAGCCCTACCCGCTGCTACCGCCGGGCCACGACCCGACCGACACCCAGCACCTCGCCGCCATCGCGGACGGCGATCGCATCGAGGGCCGGACGGTCAGCCGCCAGCACAGGGACGGCGGGCTCCGCGAGGTCGAACTCTGGGGCGCGCCGCTGCGCGACGCGGACGGAACGCCGGACGCGGCCCTGCTCGTCCTCGTCGACATCACCGACCAGCACCGGCGGGACCAGCAGCTGGCGGTGCTCCGGCGGGTCCTCCGGCACAACCTCCGAAACGACCTGACGGTCATCATGGGACTGGCCGACGAGATCGCCAGCGACGCGGAGGATCCCGCGGTGCGGTCGGACGCCGGCGCCGTCCGCGAGCGGAGCGAGCACCTGGCCGACATCTCACACCGGATCACGCGGGTGTCCTCGCGGTCCGAACGCGTCGAGGCGCTCGACCTGGTGCCCCGCGTCGAGACGGTCTGTGCCGACCTCCGGTCGGAGTTCCCCGAGGCGACGATCGAGACGTCGCTGCCGCCGACGGCCACGGTCAGCGCCGTCACGACGATCGACGAGGCGCTCGCAGAGGCGATCGAGAGCGCGGTCGTCCACGGGACCGCGGCGCCCGCCGTCACGGTGACCGTCGAGTGCGAGGACGACGACTTCGTCCACGTCCGCGTTCGCGACGAGCGGGGCGACGTCCCGCGCCACGAGTGGGAGGCCGTCCAGGCGGGAACGGAGACGCCGCTCCAGCACGCCACGGGCGTCGGTCCCTGGATCGTCCGCTGGCTCGTGGCCGCCTCCGGGGGCGAAGTCCACCTGGTCGACCGGGAGGGACGGACCGAACTCGACATCCAGCTCCCCGCGACCCCGCCGATCGCGTCCGGCGCGACCGACGAGCGCGATCGCGTGGATCGGAACGGGGCCGACGTGCGAGACGCCCACAGACGAAACAGTGATGCCCCCGACGGACGCACTACGTAGACGAACGGCCAGCGCCATGAACACGAGAGGTTGCACCCGACGATGACGACGCCCCGGACGACCGTGCTCGTCGTCGAGGACGAACGACAGCTCGCGGACCTGTTCGAGACGTGGCTGGCGACCGACTACGACGTCCGCGTCGCGTACACCGGCGAGGAGGCGCTCGACCTGGCCGACGAGACGGTCGACGTCGTCCTGCTGGACCGGCGTCTCCCCGGGCTCTCCGGCGACGAGGTGCTCGACCGGTTCCACGGGCGTGGGCTGGACTGCCGCGTGGTGATGGTGACGGCGGTGCGTCCCGACTTCGATCTGCTCTCGCTCGGCTTCGACGACTACCTGACGAAGCCACTCGGCCGCGACGACCTCGTCGACGCCGTCGAGCGCATGCTCCGGCGCGACCAGTACGACGAGTCGGTCGACGAGTTCGCCCGCCTCGTCTCGCTGCGGGCCACGCTCGAATCCGAGAAGACGCGCCGGGAACTCGAGACGAACGCGGACTACCAGAACCTGTGCGACCGGATCGAGGCGCTGCGCGCGGACCTCGACGAGGTCGTCGACTCGTTCGACGAAGCCGACTTCGAGGCTGCGCTCCGCGACATCGAGTAGGCGGGACAGCCCCCAACTCGCTGGAACTGACCCGCGAGCGACGCGTCCGACGGACTGCCGCATTCGATATAGCGACATGTGGTTTACGTCTCGGCCGTCCGACGCCGATCGGTCACGTTATTCGATATATGTTCTGCTCGTACACCTCTCGAACGCGGGAGCCCCAGTCGTGCGTGTAGGTGTCGATGACGTCCTGGGCCACGTCGCCGCGGAGGTACTTGACGACGCCCCGGTCCCCGGTGCGGTCCCGGAGGTGAGTGGTGAAGAAGTGACGGAAGTAGTGGGGCGTGACGTTCTCCTCGCTCCCGCCGCCCTCGCGGTACCAGCCGACGGCGCGGGCGTGGGTCTCGACCGCGTGGTGGACCATGTTCGTCGTGAGGCGGTGGCCCCAGCTCCCGCGCGTGCTCAGGAAGAGGGGGTTGGCGGCCGAGATGGGGTCCGGACGCACGGCCAGCCAGGTGCCGAGGATCGACGCGAGTTCGCCGTCGACGGGGATCACCGTCGAGCGCTTCCGCTTGTTCGAGGCAGACCGCTCCTCGCCGTTGGTCACGGCGCCGCGGACCGGCGCGCTGTCGACGTACAGCGAGTCCGGGCGGCCGTCGAGCTGGGGGCGGTGGCCCTCGACCTCGACGGGGGGGTCGGCGAGGTGGAGATCCCGCACGTCGAGGTTACAGAGCTCGCCGGCCCGCATGCCGGTCTTGAGCAGCGTGCCGATCACGGCCCGGTCGAGCGGATGCCGGACGTCGCCGAAGAACGCCCGCATCCGAGGGACGGAGACGTCGCGTCGCGCCGGATCCGTGTCGATGGTCTCGTCCATCTCCTCGACGACGAGCGCCATGGGATTCGCGTCGAAGACGCCGACCTCGGTCATGTAGGAGTAGAACCGGTGGAGGTACGACGCGTAGGTCGCGACGGTGCTCTCGGCGGCCTCGCCCCGGATCGAGTGGACGTAGGCCATGCAGTCCCGGTGGCTCACCTCGTCGAGCGCGGTGCCGCGTTCGGCCTGGAACTGCTCGAAGTCCCGGAGGACGCGCTCGTAGTACTCGCGGGTGCGGTCCGACTTCCCGTGATAGGTGACGTCCTGCAGGAAGTAGCCGACGGGGTCCTCGACCGCACTCATGGCTCGCTCAAGGCGTAGCCGCCGTGTCGGCCGCTGTACCGGACCCGGTCAGCGGCCTGGAGGTCCTGGAGCGCGTCTTCGAGGCGGTCCTCGATGTCGTCCGTGAGCGCCGCCAGGAGCTCGTCCCAGTCGTAGTAGTCGCCGTCCCCCAGTACCGCAACGACCTGCTCCGCGAGGCCCTCATCGCCGCTCTCGTCGGCTCGACTGGCGCCGTCGTCCCGGTCGGTCGACGGTCTGTCCCCGTCGAAGCCGCGCCGGCCCGCCTGCACCATCGTCCGGACGAACTCGGACTGGCTCATCCCCAGCTCGTCGGCGTGACGCTTCCACTCGGCCTTCTGGTAGGCGGGAACGTGGGTCTTCACCACCGTGCGCTCGGTGTCGGCGTCGGCCATATCCTCCACTCGCCACCGAGTCTCTTGAGAGTTGTCCCGTCGCGATAGCAACCGCGTACTCCGGAAGGCAGCGCCTGTCCCGCGCCGTGCGCGTCGACAAGCCGCGCGTAACGAAGGCGTCGGCCCGCGACGCCGGGGACATGACCCGGTCCGACCGGGGTGAGCGCCGGTGAGAGTGGCGCCGACCGTCGTGACGCTCGGCGTGTTCGTGTCTACCATGGGCATCCTCCTGACGGGTACCGGGCTGGTCGGCGCGCTGGGCGACCCGCTAGCCACGGTCCCGGCGGGAATCTATCTCGTGGTCGCCGGACTCGTCGTCGCGTGGTCGCTCACCTACGCCCGGTCGCTCCGCTGACCGGCGCGCCGAGCGACGACACGATCCTCGGTCGCCAGGTTGGCCCATTCGAGAAGATAAGGGCAATTATCTGGGCAGCGTGGACCTTCCTCTCGCGCCCCAGTTGAATATTATCTTGATTTGTAGCATTGTAGAACGGAGGTTTTGGACTACGTTAGAAGATATATTCTCGCGTCGAGATCGGTCGCAGCGCGCCGTCGACGCGGGGGGACGAGTGTCCCGAGACAGATCGACTGGCCAGCGCGACCAGCGATCGGTGCCGGGATCGAAAGTCGCCGCGAGACGGACGCACCTCCCAGGTGCAACTCGCCGATAGTCGCCGACAGGGGGTTCGGGCATTTGCCGGAGTATCTTGCTGCAAGAGAGTCGTCGTACGATCGGGTCGGCGACTCGGGCGGCTCCCGCAGGCGCACCGGGAAGCCCGCCGTCGCGATTCGGCCGGTGGACCGGTCCGCGCCGGGGCGGTCGTGCATCGGGAACCACGCGAGTCGGGGTGACCGACCGAGAGTCGGGGGCGACCGTCCGGAACGGCTGGCTCCCTGCGCTGCCGCCGCCCGTCGTGCCCGAGGCCGGTGACGCTCGTCGGTGGCCGCGACCGTGCCGCCCGGCGGCGTCGGAGCGGCGACCCGTGAACCGCATGTCGCTATACACATTCGCCACTCCCCAGGGGACGGTCGAGCGTCGCCCCGGCGTCGAGCGGGAGTCAGCCCTGGAGGAGGTTCACGACCTCGTCGACGACGTCGGGTTCGGCGGCCACGACGTACCGCCGGCCGGGGGTGAGGATCGTGTCGGAGTGGGCGATGCGCTCGCCCTCGGCGTCCGAGATGACCTGGGCGCCCGCCGGGAACCGGACCGACGCCAGCGTCTTGCCGGCCGCGGACGCGTTCTCGTCGACGCGAATCAGCATGATGTCGAGCGCGCCGGTCACCGACGCCAGCGACTGGACGTCGGCCCCGACGATCTCGTCGACGGCGGCGCGAGCGCCCGACTGCTCGGGGAACACCACGCTGTCGACGAACCGGGTGTAGGACTCGCCCTCGGGACGGTCGATCCGCGCGACCGTCCGGACCTCGGGCGACAGTTCCTGGGCCACCAGACAGACGGCGAGATTCTGGCCCGTCTCGGCGGTGAGCGCGGCGACCACGTCGGCGCGCTCGACGCCGGCCTGTTCGATGATGTCGGGGTCGGTCGCGTCGCCGTGGATGACGGTGGCGATCCACTCGTCGGCGAGCGCCGACACCACGTTCGCGTCTCGTTCGATGACCGTTACGGTGTGGCCGTGGTCGGCGAGGAGGTCGGCGGTCTGGAAGCCGACGCGTCCGCCGCCCGCGATGATGACGTCCTTGTTGCTCGTCATGGTTCTCGAATGGTCGTGTCAGTCGTCAGTGTTGGGCAGGGGATTCGAACGCTGCTGGCCGTCCTCGCGCGTGGTCCGGAGTCGGGTGAGCGCGCCGTAGGCGAGCACGCCGAGGGCGATCCACGCGACGCTGAGCACCAGCGCCAGCGGATCCGTGCGCGCGAGATACCAGACGAGGACGCCGGTCAGGACGAGGTTGAGCAGGATGCCCACGACCGGCGGGGCGGGGTAGTAGGGGATCTCGTAGGGGCGGTTCATGTCCGGGCGCTCGCGCCGGAGCCGGATCACCGCGACGTTGACGGCGATGAACGACAGGAGGAAGAACAGGCTCGACATGTTGCCGGCGCTCTCGGTGGGGAGCGCGACGGAGCCGAGCATCACGACTGCGCTGGCGAGGATGGCGACGAACGGCGTCCCGTAGCGGTGGTGGAGCGAGCCGAACGAGGGCAGGAGCTGGCCCTCGCGACCCATCGAGAAGGCCACGCGCGAGGAGGCGATCACGACCGCGTTGAGCGCCGTCATCGTCGAGAAGACGGCGCCGAAGACGATGATCGCGCCGCCGTTCTGGATGACGGGCAGCCCCGTCGGCATGAACTGCGTGGCGGCGTAGGCGATCCCGGCCTCGCCGGCCGACGCCAGCCTGTCCGCCCCGATGGTCCCGATCGCGACCGTGACGACCGAGAGGTAGACCACGACCGTCGCGGCGAGGCTGATGACGATGGCCTTGGGGATGTTCTCCCGGGGGTTCTCGACCTCTTCGGTGACGGTCGTGATGAGGTCGTAGCCCTCGAACGCGATGAACGTCAGCCCCATCGCCGGGAGGATGGCGGCGACGTCGCCGCCGGGGAACAGGGGGTGGAACTCGGCGGTCGAGAACAGCGGCGAGGGGAGCCCAAAGGCGACGAAGATCACGAGAATCGCCACCTTCGTGAGGGTGAAGATCGTCTCGACGCGACCGCTCGCGGCCGTCGACACGGCGTTGAGTGCGACGAACAGGGCCACGACCGCGGCCGCGATGGCGACCGCGGCGGGCGCGGCGACGCCGATCACCGGGAGGTGGATCGCCCCGACCTGGTCGGGAGCCGGGACCACGCCGTAGATGTGGAGCAGTTCGAGCAGGTTCGGCGCGAACCCCAGCGCGTACAGGGCGCCGGCGATCATGTAGGCGAACCAGAGCATCCACCCCATCACGAACGAGGGGAGGTCGTCGAAGATTTCCCGGACGAAGGCGTAGCCGCCGCCGCTCTTGGGGATCGCCGCCGATAGTTCGGCGTAGGAGAGGCCCGTGAAGGCGGTCACGACGCCGTTGAGGGCGAAGACGAGGATCGCGGCCGGCCCGGCGATGTCAGCCGCCAGCCCCGTCAGAACGAAGATGCCGGCGCCGATCATCGCCCCCATCCCGATCATCGTCGCGTCGAGCAACCCGAGGTCGCGAGTCGGCGACCGACTCTGACTACTCATGGCACCCCATGCCAGGAACAGGGACGACGACCCACTTTAGCGTAGTGATGGGCCGGCGACAGCTTCACTCGGGGCGCGGAATCCAGTAGACGGAGAGGACGACCGCCCAGATGACCGCGACCGTCACCAGCACCTGCGGGTTCGTCGTGTGGAGATTCCAGAGCAGCGCGAGGAGCGTCGCCGCGGCGCCCACCGTCCCGATGGCGGGGAACAGCGTCGTCCAGATCGCGTCGCCCCGGTTGACCAGCGCCAGCAGGCTGATGCCGCCGAAGATGGTGGTGAACGCGCCCGACGCGAACGACGTGATGCTGTTGAGGTTGCCGTAGAGGGTGAAGATGGCCGCCAACACCCCGAGGACCAGGATGGTCCGGATCGGCGGCGACTGGTCGTCCGCCCCGACCGACCGGTGGTGCTTGCTCGGGGCGGCGTGCCCGGAGAGCGAGGCCCCGCCGTCGGTTCTGGCCGACTGGTCGGCCCCCTGGTGCTGTCCGGTCACGGCGTTGCTCATCTGGTCGGCCAGCCGCGCGGCGCTGAACAGCGTCGCGTTGAGCGCACTCGCGGTCGAGATGACGGCCGCCACCGCGATGAGCGTGAACCCGAGCGATCCGAAGAAGGGCTTGGCGGCCACGGCGAGCGCGGTCTCGGCGTGTTGCTTGATGACCGACGTGGGGACGAGGTTCGTCGTCACGACCGCGACGAGGATGTACAGCACGGTCGTCCCGGCGATCGAGGCGTAGATCGCCGTCCGGACGGTCTGCTTCGGGTTCTCGATGCTGTCCTGGTCGAACATCAGGAGTTCCCACCCCTCGAAGGCGACGAACGCGATGGCGGCGGTCGTGAGCGGGCCGATCCCGAGCGCCCCGATCCCCGAGGCGAGCGAGCCGTGCGTGGCGCCGTAGTAGAGGCCGCCGGCGCTGAACAGCAGGAGAATGCCGACCTTCGAGGCGACGAGCGCGTCCTCGGTGCGGCCGGAGGCGCGCGCGCCGAGGAGGTTCAGCCCCCCGAACAGGGCGACGGCGCCGATCGAGAACAGCGGACGCGTCGGGACGCCGAACAGCTGGGTGACGCCCACGAGTTCGCGGAGGTAACTGCCGAAGGCGAAGGCGTACATCGCCATCGTCCCGACGTACCCGAAGGTGAGCAGCCACCCGGTCATGCCGGCCAGCCGGCTGTCGCCCGTGAGCTCCTCGATCTGGCCGAGCGGCGTCTCGCCCTGCTCTGCCAGCCCGTTGAGCCGGACGAACGAGTAGCCGGCACAGATAGCGACGATCCCCGAGAGGCCGAAGGCGATCCAGGCCGCCGTGCCCGCGCCCGCGGCGACGACGCCGAGAACGGCGAAAATTCCGCCGCCGACCATGCCGCCCACGGCGATCGAGATCGACTCGGCGAGCCCGATTTTGTCGCCCATGCAAGCGGCTCCGGGCGGCCGACAGTTGAATCCACGTGTCCCGGAGACGACGGCCGACAGCAGGACCGGCGTCCGTCGGCCCCCGAGTTTATTCCGCCGGCCGCCCAACGGGGGCCAGAGTCGGATGTACGATCACATCCTCCACCCGACGGACGGGAGCGACGTGGCCGAGCGCGCGCGAGCGCACGCGATCGACCTCGCGGACCGGTACGACGCGTCGCTGCACGTCCTCCACGTCCTGAGCCTCGGCGAGGTCGACGAGGTGTCGGAGAACGACCGCGACCTCGTCGAGGACCTCCGCGACCAGGGCGAAGACGTCGTCGCGACGGCCGTCGAGGAGGCCCGGTCCCGGGGCGTCGAGGACGTCGACCGCACGCTCCGCGAGGGCCAGCCGACCGACGAGATCCTCGACTGCGCCGACGACTGCGACGCCGACCTCGTCGTGATGGGTACCCACGGGCGCTCCGGACTGGCCCACTACCTCGTCGGCAGCGTCGCCGAGAAGGTCGTCCGGCACGCGACCTGTGCCGTGCAGACGGTCCCGGACGCAACCGGGTGACCCACCGGACCGTGTCCGCACTCTCCGGGGCCGCCCCGCGGCGGGTGGCGTGATGTCGCGCCCGCTCGGACTGCCGGCGGCCGAAGCGTACGTCCTCGGCGGTATCCTCGGGAGCGGCGTCTTCAGCGTCCTGGGCGTGGTCGTCCGCGTGGCCGACGGCGGCGCCTGGCTGGCCTACCTGCTCGCCGGCGCCGTCGCGCTGTGCACGAGTTACGCCTACGTCCGGCTGAACGCCGTCAGCGACTTCCACGGCGGCGCCGTCACGCTCGTGCTCGAACACCTGGGTCGGCCGGCGTTCGCCGGCGTCGTCGCCTGGACGCTGCTCACCGGGTTCGTCGGGTTGCTCGCCACCTACGGCTACGCCTTCGGCGCCTACGCCCAGTCGTTCCTCGGGGTCGCGACGATCGGCGGCCTGCCGGCCCGGCCGCTCCTCTCGGTGCTCGTGATCGCGGTCTTCGTCGCGATCAACTGGAGCGGCCCCACGGAGTCGGGCGTCGTCGAGACGACCATCGTGGGGCTGAACGTCGTGCTCGCGGGCGCGTTCGCGGTCGCCGGGCTCTGGCACGTCGACGGCTCGATCGGGGTGGCGCTGGTCCCTGCGGCCGGCCCGTCCCGGATCCTCGTCGCCGCGTCGCTCGCGTTCGTCTCGCTCGTCGCCTGGCAGATCCTCATGTACGACCAGTCCCGGCTCCAGAGCCCCGCCGAGACCGTCGAGCAGGCCGTGCTGCTCGCGCTCCCGGTCGCCGTCGTCGGCTACGGCGCGCTCTCGGCGGTCGTCGTCGAACTGGTCCAGCGGGCGCAGGTCGCACGGCGCCCGGAACTGCTCCTCGCGTTCGCCGCCGCGTCGTTCTCGAACCCCGTCGTCTCGGCGGTGGTCGCCCTCGTCGCCCTGAGCGCCACCGCGGCGGCAGTCAACGCGCTCCTGTTCGGCACGACGCTGTTCCTGGAGAGCCTGGTCTCCTACCGGCTGTTCCCCGACGCGGCGAGCGACGCCCCGCCCGAGGCCGTCCCGAGGCTCCCGCTGGTGCTGGTGGGCGCCGTCGCGGCCGCGGTCGCCACCGCTGGCCACATCGAGGCCATCGTCGAGTTCGCCGCGCTCGCGTTCACGGCGACCAACGGGCTGGTCTGCTTCCTCGCGCTCCGCGCCGAGACGACGATTCTCCCGCGGTCGGTCCCGCTCGTCGGCCTCGCCGGGAGCGGCCTGTTCGTCCTCGTCACGCTCTGGTGGTTGTCGGTCCGGAGCGTCCTGCTGCTGGCGGCGGTCGTCGCGCTCGGCATCTGCGTGGTCGGGGCAGAACTGCTCTACTTCGACCGGAGCGCCGCGGCCGCGAGCGACGCGTAGCCGGCGGGCCGGTCAGTCGGTCGTCGCGGGGGCGCCCGCCGGCTCCTCGGGCGGGCGGGACGGCGCCTCGCTGACCTGGGTGTAGACGAGGACGGCGCCCAGGGCCGCGAGCACGCTCCCGAAGGCGAAGGGGACGACGTAGCCGAACCGGATGAGATAGCCCGAAGAGAGCGGTCCGAGCGCAGTGCCGAGCCCGAAGGCCATGGTGAGCACCGACAGCTGGGTGCCCGACTGGCCGCGCTTGGCGAAGTCGCCGGCCAGCGCGAGCGCGGGCGCGAACACGGCCGCCCCCGCGACGCCCTGCGCGAAGCGGGCGACGATCATCTGCCAGGGCGCGACCACCAGACCCTCCGCCAGCGTGGCGGGCACGAGCAACAGGAGACCGGCGAGGATGAACGGCTTGCGGCCGTAGCGGTCGCTCAGTGCGCCGATCGGGGTCTGGAGGAGGACCTGTGCGAGGATGAACGCGCCGAACTCGACGCCGAACATCGCGGCGCTCTGGTCGAGGCGGGCGTTCACCTCCGGCTGGATGGTCGAGAGGAGCGCGATCCCGATCGCCATGAACAGCGAGGCCACCCCCAGGGTGAACACGGGGTCGAGGAGCGCGCCGCGCTCGCCAGCGGTGACCGCGAGGGCGACCTCGTCGCCGGCGGCGGCCTGAGTGGTCTCGGGGTCGCTGACGAGCAGCGTCACCAGGACGAAGCTGACGACGGCCGAGAGGCTGGCGACGTAGAAGGCCGCCTCGAAGCCGGTGATCGAGAAGCCGCCCACCAGGTACGGGCCCGACTCGACGACGAGGCCGGCGACGACGGGGCCCGAGCCGAACCCGACCAGGCGGAACGTGTTGAACACGCCCATGTTCCCGCCGCGAGTGTCGGTGGTGGCGAGTTCGTTGACGAGCGCGATGGTCGCCGGGATGGTGAACGCGACGCCGATCCCCTGGACCGCCCGGATCACCAGCAGCCCGGAGTAGTTGCCCGCGAAGGCGTAGGCCGCGTTCGTGACTGCGAGGATCGCCAGCCCCACGAGCACGAACACGCGCCGCTTGCCGAGGCGGTCCGAGAGCCGCCCGGTGAACGGCTGGCCGATGCTGTTGAGCAGGCCGAACATCGAGAGGATGAGACCGGTGATCAGCGCCTCCGACAGCCCGAACGCGCTGCCGGTGACGGCGTGGCTGGCGACGTACAGCGGGAGGACGACGATCAGGAAGGAGTTCCCGACCGAGTCGGCCATCCGCGCCAGCGCCAGCGCGAGGACGCGCCGGTCCAGTCCGATCTCCATCACGCCACCTCCGCCCCGTCGCGGGGCCGGCGGTCGTGGTGTTCGGGAGCGATGCGCCGAGCGACGTCGTCTGTCGTATGGAACACGGTCTGAAAGTCTGCAGGAGCGTTCGTCAGTCGTCCAGTGCGGACGCGTCCACGTCGTCCGGGGCGTCGGGAGCGACCGAACTGCGGACGTCGCCCTCGCGCCAGGTGCCGCGGCGGAACCACAGCCACGCGATGCCGGCGCCCGCGACGTTCGAGACGAAGAACGCCATCCAGATGCCGCGGACGCCGAACAGGTACTGCGAGGCGACGTAGGCCACCGGCAGCCGGATGCCGGCGAGGGTCAGAATCGAGATGGCGGCGGCGATCAGGGTCTTGCCGGCGCCGCGGAATCCGCCCGTGAACGCGCGCATGATCCCGATGAACCCGAACGAGAGCGAGACGTACCGCAGGAACTGGGTGCCGACGTCCAGCACGGCGGGGTCGTCGGTGAACGCCCCGACGATGGGTCCGGGGACCAGGAAGATGCCCACACCCACGAGCGCGAGGATGACGAACAGGCCCTTCGCGGCCACGTAGTTCGCCCGCTCGGCGCGATCGTACTTGCCCGCTCCGATGTTCTGGCCGCTCATGGTCTCGACCCCGCGCGCGACGGCGATCGCGGGCAGGAAGATGACCGAGAAGACCCGCGTCCCGATCCCGAAGGCGGCCACGACCGGCGTCGAGAACATCCCGACGATGACCAGGAGCAGGTTGATCGAGAGCGCGCGGCCGGTGCCCTCGATGCTCGCGGGCACGCCGATCGCCAGGATCTTCCGGAGGTACTGGAAGTCGGGGACCATCTGCGAGAGGTGGATCTGGATGCCCCGGCGGCCGGACTCCATGATGACGAGGCCGGCGAGCATCGCGATCGCCCGCGAGAAGACGGTCGCGATGGCCGCGCCCTGGATGCCGAGTTCGGGGAACGCCACGGGACCCAGCGCCCAGCCGTTGATGAGGAACGGGTCGAGCACGACGTTGAGCACCACCGTGCCGAACATGACCAGCATGGGCGTGATGGTGTCGCCGGCCCCGCGCATCAGCGAGATGAACACGAAGA
>JBDGSV010000002.1:0-35031 GCA_042217375.1 Haloarculaceae archaeon
GCGGTGAACACCTCGCCGCCGGGGAGGTTCTTCTCGCCGTAGTCGTTGAGCGTCGAGTTGCCGGCCACGCTCATGGTGAGGTCGGTCGTCTCTCCGGAGACGATGCGCACCTCGTCGGCGGGGTCGAGGACCTCGACCATCTGGGCCTGGTGGGCGCGCTGGGCGTCCCAGTCCTTGTTGATGGCGTTCCAGACGAAGTCCTCGTAGGCGTCCGTGCTCATCTCTGCGAGCTGGGCGTTGCCGGGCGAGGGGAACTGCGTGAGACACCAGCGCCGCGAGAGCATCGCCTCCTGGACGGGCTGGGTGACGCGCGAGCGGGCGGCCATGGTCTCCGGGGCGACGTCGCTGGTCTCGGTGGCGTTGGTCTCGGCGCGGGCCCGGATCACGACGTCGGCGTTCTCGTAGAGCGCGAGCGCGTGCGCTGGCGTCTCGAGGGACTCGGGGTCTGCGGCCCGGAGGTAGGCCCGCGTCGCCCGGCTGTCCGAGGACAGCAGGATCGGCGTGGCGCCGATCTCGCCGACGACCTCGTGGAGGGCGACCGCGAGGTCCGAGGCGACCGGCGGCACGTCGATGACGACCTGATCGCCGGCCGCCATGTCCGTGGAGTGGTTCGCGACGATCGCTGCGTGCTCGCGGATGCGCGGGTCCATGCGCCGGGATTCTCGGGGGCGGCGCATACGAGTTTCGGCAGGGGCTGACGCGGGCAGCAGACGTAAAGCGCCACCGGTCCAACTGGGTCGATGGATGTCGTCAGCGAGCCAGGAGCTCTCGACGGGCGTGCCGTTCCTCGACCGGCGCATCGGCGGGGGGATTCCGACCGGTACCCTGCTCGCGCTGGTCGCGCCGGCGGCCTCGCAGAGCGAGGTGCTCCTCCACCAGTTCGCGGGCGCACGACCGTTCCACTACGTCTCGACGACCTGTCCGGACCCCGACGAACTGCGAGCGACCGTCGCGGCCCACGTCGACGACCCGAGCGAGGGGACCTTCGCGTACGTCGACCCGGAGGAGGCGCTGGCCGACCCCGAGACCCTGGCGGGCGACGTGTCCCCGGAGTCGTATCTCGTCCTCGACACCGCGGACGCCTTCGAGCAGGCCGGGTCGCGAACGGAGTACCTGTCGTTCCTGAACGCCCTCAAGCGCCGCGTCGGCGAGCGGGACGCCGTCTGCGTTCTCCACTGCCTGGAGGGCGCGACCCCCCACGGGAGGCGGGCGCTGACCCAGAAGCGCGCCGACCACGTCTGGCAACTCAAGGTGACGGTGCTCTCCGAGAGCATCCGCACCCAGTTGCTCGTCACGAAGGCCCGCCGGTCGCACGCGCTCACCGAGGCGATCCCGCTCGTGCTCACCGACCGGGTCCGGGTGGACACGACCCGGAACATCTGAGCCGACCACCGGTCAGTCGATCGCGCCCAGGTGCGCGACGGTCTCGCTGACCTCCGCGACGCTCGCCGTCGTCGGCGGGAGCGTCACGACCGCGTCGGCAACGTCGCGATAGGCGGCCAGGTCCCTGGCGGCGTCGTCCGGCGTCCCGCAGATCGCCACCTCCGCGAGCAGGTCGTCGGTGACGGCCGCGCGCGCGGCGTCGCGCTCCCCCGTCTGCCAGCGCTCGCGGATCGCGGTCGCCGCCTCCCGGTAGCCGTGGTCGGCGACGGCCCGGAAGTGGTAGTCGCCCATCGCCCCGACGTAGAACGCCAACGCCCCGCGACATCGCTCGCGGGCGCGCTCCCCGTCGTCGAGGACGCAGGTGGTGACGTACGGGACCGTCGCCACCGCGTCGGGGTCGCGATCCCGTTCGGCCGCGCCCCGGTCGACGCGCTCCCGGACGTCGGGGAGCGCCGAGCGCGGGATGCGGTTGGGGAGCCAGCCGTCGGCGAACCCGCCGACCAGTTCGGCGTTGGTCGGCCCCTGGGCGGCGACGTACAGCGGCACCGGCGCCGGCGGGTCGAACCGCAGGCGGAACCCCGACAGGTCGAACAGGTCGCCGTCGTAGTCGACGACCTCGCCCGAGAGCGCCAGGCGGACGATCTCCAGCGTCTCGCGCTGGCGGCGGAGCGCCGGTTCGAACGCGACGCCGTGCCACGCCTCGATCACCTGCGGCGACGAGAGCCCCAGACCGAGCAGCGCGCGCCCGTCCGTGAGTTCGGCCAGCGTGGCGGCGGCCTGTGCCAGCAGCGCGGGCGAGCGAGAGTGGACCGGGACGATGCCGGTACCCAGTCGCAGGTCGTCGGTCGCGCCCGCGAGGTAGCCGAGGCGGACGAACGCCTCGCGGCCCCACGTCTCCGGGACGAGGACGGCGTCGTAGCCCGCCCGCTCCGCGTTGCGCGCGAGGTCGACCTGCGCCGCGACGTCGACGTCGGCCGTCGCGGGTAGCGGCAACAGGAGATCGGTCATGTGAGCGCCTTCGCACGCGGCGGGATAGGCGTTCGGGGACGACCCGGAGGTATAACCCGCTCGACCCGAAACGAGGGGTGATGCCACCCGACGAGATCGACCTGCGGAGCGACACCGTCACCCGGCCCTCGGCGGCGATGCGCGAGGCCGCCGCCGAGGCGGAGGTGGGCGACGACGTCCACCACGGCGACCCGACCGTCCAGCAACTGGAAGCCCGGGCCGCCGACCTGGTGGAGAAGGAGGCCGCGCTGTTCGTCCCCTCGGGGACGATGGGCAACCAGGTCGCCGCGCGCGTCCACACCGACAGGGGAGAAGAGGCCGTCGTCGAGCGCGAGAGCCACGTCTTCCGGTGGGAACTGGCGGGGTTGGCCCAGCACTCCGCGCTCCAGACCCGGCCCGTCGACGGCGACGACCGGGGCGTCGTCGCTCCCGAACAGGTCCGGGACGCCTACGTCGAGGCCGACCCGCACCGACCCGGGACGGGGCTGCTCTGCCTCGAGAACACCCACAACGCCAGGGGCGGCACCGCCATCTCGCCCGGGGCCGTCGACGCCGCCGCCGACGCCGCCCACGACCTCGGGGTGCCCGTCCACCTCGACGGCGCGCGGCTGTTCAACGCGAGCGCCGCGCTCGACGTGCCGGCGGCCCGGATCGTCCGCGAGGTGGACTCGGTGATGTTCTGCCTCTCGAAGGGACTCGGCGCGCCCGTCGGCTCGATGCTCGCGGGCCCGGAGGCGTTCGTCGCCGAGGCCCGCCGCGTCCGGAAGCTCATGGGCGGCGGGATGCGTCAGGTTGGCATCCTCGCCGCACCGGGACTGCTCGCACTCGACAACCGGGACCGCCTGGCCGAGGACCACGAGAACGCCGCGGTGCTGGCCCGCGGGCTGGCCGACCTGCCGGGGCTGTCGGTCCAGGACCCGGAGACGAACATCGTCCTCGTCGAGACCGACGTTCCGGCGGCGGCGTTCCTGGAGCGGTGCGCCGA
This sequence comes from Haloarculaceae archaeon, assembly GCA_042217375.1. Taxonomy (GTDB): domain Archaea; phylum Halobacteriota; class Halobacteria; order Halobacteriales; family Haloarculaceae; genus JBDGSV01. The sequence continues at coordinate 3,377 of JBDGSV010000002.1, forward strand.
GCACGGCGTCCTCGGGAGCCAGTTCGACGACCACCTCGTGCGGTTCTGCACGCACCTCGACGCGTCTCGGACGGACGTCGAGGCCGCCGTCGAGCGAATCGAGCAGGTCGCAGCTTCGCTCTGACGACGGGCTCAGCGTCGGCCGCGCTCCATCCCCTCGCGGAAGCTGAGGAGGGTGCGGCGGAGCACGAGGTAGACGGCGAAGACGACGATCAGCATGAGGGCGACGAATGCCGCCAGGACCGGGTCGACGTTCATGCCTGGCCGTTATCGCCCGGAGGACAAAAGATGCTTCTCCCCTTCACGTGTGACAAGATTGATGCCTGACGGCTCGAATTTCCCGCAAGATGGGTCTGCTGCCCTCCCGCCCGGACACGTCAGCCGCCGACGAGGCCAGCCCTCGCGTCGTCGGCGTGGACAGCGACCGGGCCGACGACCTCATGTCCGCGCTGGGGTCGGACACCGCCCGACGACTGCTGACCGAGTTGCACGAGGAACCCGCCGCGCCGTCCGCGCTGGCCGACCGCGCCGACACGTCGCTCCAGAACGCCCAGTACCACCTCCAGAACCTCGAGGAGGCCGGGCTGGTCGAGGTCATCGACACGGCTTACTCCGAGAAGGGCCGCGAGATGGACATCTACGCGCCCGCCGACCGGCCGCTCGTCATCTTCGCCGGCCGCGAGGAGCAGTCCCGCGGCCTGCGCGACGCGCTCGGCGACCTCGTCTCGGGCGTCGCGGCCGTCGCGCTCGGCGCGCTCGCCGTCCAGGAGCTGTTCGGACGGAGCGTCCTCCGGGGGCTGCTTCCCTCCCTCGGCTCGTCGGCGAGCGGCGGTGACGGCGGCGCGGTCGCGACGGGGACGCCCACGCCGTCGCCGACGAGCGTCGCGAGTGCGACCGCCTCGGGCGGCGGTGGCGGCCCGAGCATCGCCGAGGTGACGACGACGGCGAGCAGGACGGCCACGCCGATGGCGACGGGGACGCCCTCGGCGACGCCGGTCGCGACCCACACCCAGGCGGCGCAGACGACAGTCGACACGGTGGCCGGCGGCGGCGTCGGCCTCCCGCCGGGCGTGCTGTTCTTCCTCGGCGGCCTGCTCGCGCTGCTGGTCGTCGTCCTGGTGGCCGGGCGATAAAGGTAAAACGCCGGTTTGAGCTTACGGAGCGGCTTTTTTACCCCACTTCGTAGACGTGAGTGCGGCCCGCGACGCTTCGGCCCTCCACGCGCCGACGCCCGCCGACTACTCTTCCTCGCGGCCCAGCGAGATCGTGAACTCCTGCATCGTCGTCCCGTCGGGTTCCACCAGCCGGCCCTCCAGGGAGTCGCCGCGCCGGTGGAGCTCGGCGTGCGCGGCCTCGTACCACCGCGGGTGGGCGTGGCTCCCCGGGTTCAGCCGCGGGACCGCGGCCCTGGCGTCGAAGGTCGGCCGGTGGGAGTGTCCGAACACGACCAGGTCGGCCTCCGCCTCTCGCCCGAGCATCGTCATGGCCGTGTCGTGGTGCTGGTGCCCGTGGACGACGACCAGCCGGAGGCCGTCGAACTCGACGACCCGCTCCAGGGGGAGGCAGTCGAGCGGCGGGTCGTTGTTGCCCCGCACCGCGACGAACGACGCGGATTCGGCCTCGAACGCGTCGAGGACGGCCTCGGTCATCAGGTCGCCGGCGTGGACGACGAGGTCCGCCTCCCGGACCGCCTCCAGGGTACGTCCCGCCAGGCGGTGGTCGGACTCCCCGTGCGTGTCGGAGACGACGGTGATCATCAGTGGAAGGTCGTCGGGCGAGGTACATAACCCCCGCGCCGCGGACCAGCGGGCACGGCGCAGGGCGACCACCCACCTACTTGACCCGGGCACTCCGAGAGTCGGGCGATGGCATCCAGCAAGTCGGTGGTGTTCGCCGCCCTGTTCGCCAACGGCGCCATCGCGGTGATGAAGTTCACCGGCTTCCTCCTGACCGGGAGCGCCGCGATGCTCTCGGAGACCTTCCACTCCGTCTCCGACACGGGCAACCAGGTGTTCCTGCTGATCGGCCTCCGGTACGGGGGGAAGGAGGCCAGCCGCGAGCACCCGTTCGGCTACGGGAAGGCGCAGTTCTTCTACTCTTTTCTGGTCTCGGTGCTCCTGTTCGGCATCGCGGGCTGGGAGTCCGCGAGGCACGGATACGACGCGCTCGTCCACCCCCACCCGCCAGCCACGGGGGCCGCGACGCTCCCCGTCGTCGGGGTGACGTTCCCGGGCGTCTGGGTCAACTACGCCGTGCTCGCGGGGGCCATCGCGTTCGAGGGCTACGCCCTCTCGAAGGCCTACACCAACATGCGCGGCCAGATGGCCGAGAACGAGTGGGACGACCTCGTCGAGGCGTTCCACAAGAGCTCCGACGTCACCGTCCTGACGGCGTTCACCGAGGACACCATCGCGGTCACGGGTGCGGGGCTGGCCCTCCTCGGCATCTACCTCTCCCGGGCGACCGGGAACCCGGCCTACGACGCCGTGGCCGCCATCCTCATCGGCCTGTTGCTGATGGGGTTCGCCGTCGCGCTCGCCTGGGAGAACAAGCGCCTCCTGCTCGGCGAGAGTCTCCCGTACCGCCAGGAGCTCGAACTCCGGCGCATCGTGGCCGACTGGGACGGCGTGGTCAAGGTGGTGGACTTCCGGACGGTCTACTTCGGGCCCGAGCGGGTCATCGTCACCGCCGACGTGAGCTTCGACGCCGACCTCGACACGGGAGAGATCGACGACCGCATCACCGCCATCGAGGCCGCGCTCACCGACGCGAACGACGACGTCGACAAGGTGTACATCGAACCGGAGACCTAGGCCGGGCGCGCCCCGGTCCCGGCCGCGACGGTCGAGAGGTCACACGCGGGCATCGGGACGCCCGCGTAGGGGTCGTCCGCGAGCAGGAGCGAGCCGTCGAGGTCGGCGTAGTCGACGAGCGGCGTCAGGTGCGCGGCCGCCGCGATCGTGAGGTTCGTCTCCAGCATGCACCCGAGCATCACCGACAGCCCGTGGGCGCGGGCGGCGTGAATCTGTTCGAGCGCCGGCTGGACGCCGCCGCACTTCATCAGCTTGACGTTCACGCCGTCGGCGCGGTCGGCGACCGCCGGCACGTCGGCCGCGGTCGGGCACGACTCGTCCGCGACGACCGGGACGGGCGAGCGCTCGCGAACCAGGCGCTCGTCGGCGCCCGGCGGAACCGGTTGCTCGACGAACTCGACGCCGTGGTCGGCGCAGGTCTCGCACAGCCGGACGGCCTGGTGTGGCTCCCAGCCGGCGTTGGCGTCGACGCGGATCGCGGCGTCGGGCGCCGCCTCCCGGACCGCCGCGAGCGCGCGCTCGTCGTCGTCGCCGCCGAGCTTCACCTTCAGGCGGTCGTAGCCCGCCTCGACCCCTGCGGCCGCGCGCCGCCGCATCTCCGGCGGGTCGGCCAGCGAGACGGTGAACGTCGAGGGGACCGCCCGGTCGGGATCCAGCCCGAGGTGCCGGAACAGCGGCACGTCGAGGAGGCGACACCGGAGGTCGAACAGCGCCACGTCGACGGCGGCCTTCGCGGCCGGGTTGTCGGCGACGACCCGGTCCATCCGCTCGTGGACCTGCTGGACGGCGTGGGGATCGTCGCACGCCTCGACCGCGGCCAGGAGGTCCGGCAACACCGACGCGACCGTGTCGGCGGTCTCGCCGTAGTAGGTCGAGGGCGCGGCCGCGCCCCGGCCGACGGCGCCGTCGCGTTCGAGCGTGACGACGACGTTCTCGGTCGTCCCGGTGGTCCCGCGCGAGATGCCGAACGGCCGGTCGAGGTCGAGCGCGAGTCGCTCGACGTCGGCGTTCACAGCACCGCCTCCAGCAGGGCGTCGGTCCCGAACCGAAGCGGGTCGGTGACCGGCACGTCGACGGCGCGCGCGAACCGCGCGACGGCGTCGCGGGCAGCGCCGTCGTCCAGGCCGCGGGTGTGGAGCGACCCGCCGGCCACGCTCGTCTCGTGGACCGGCCGGGCGAGGTCCTCGTAGAGGGAGACGTAGGTGGCAGGGTCGGGGAGCCGGACGTGCTCGTAGCCGTGGTGGACCGTCCGTCCGGCGCGGTGACAGAGCACCAGCGCGTCCGGCATCGCGCCGTGGAGGATGCCACAGGTCACCGCAGAGTAGGCCGGGTGGGTGATGCTGCCCTGGCCCTCGACGAAGAGGTAGTCGTGGTCGGCGCGTTCGAGGAGCATCCGCTCGACGGCGCCGGCGGTGAAGTCGCTGGCCGTGCGGTCGACGACGACGCCGTCGCCGTCGATCATGACGCCGGTCTGGCCGGTCGGGACGAATCCGGCGTCGAGGCCGCGCTCGCGGGCCGCCGCCACGAGTTCGAGCGTCGTGGTCATCTTCCCGGTCGAGCAGTCGGTCCCGACCGTGAGCACGATCCGCGCGTCGATCTCGCCGGCGACGCCCTCGGCGACGGTGAGGTCGTCGGGCGGGCGGCGCACGTCGCGCAGGTCACAGCCGTGCCGGGCGGCCAGCGACGCGAACTCCTCGTCCTCCGCGAGGAAGTAGTGGAGGCCGGAGACGACGTCCGCGCTCCGTTCGAGCGCGGCGCGCACGTCGTCGCGCCAGGTCGGGTCGAAGCCGCCGCCGATAGGTGCGACGCCGACGAACAGCGCGTCGAACGCCGGGGCGTCCTCGACGGCGGCGACGACGGGCGCGTCGGGGACGTCCGGGAGAGAGTCCCGGACGCGCTCGCCGGCCCGGTCGCGGTCGACGACCGCCACGACGTCGTGGTCGGCGTACCGGAGGAGTCCGACCGCCGTCTTGGCGCCGTCCGGGAACTTCTCGTGGGCGAGTACGACGACGTCCATGTTCCGGCCCACGGCGCCGGCGGTGTTAACACCTCGCCCCGCTCAGAGCCCGAACACGCGCGTCGTCCAGAAGTCGTGGGCGGCGTGGTCGAGGGCGTCCGCGGGTGCACCGGTGGCGTCGACGGCCGCGGTGGCGTCGGCGTCGAACTCCCCGAGCAACTGCTCGTGGCCGACCACGTAGAGCGTCTCCGCGTCGCGATCGGCGATCGCCTCGCGGCAGCGGTCGAGGTGGGCGTCGATCTGGTCGTCGCGGATGCGCTCGAAGCGCGCCTGCGAGAAGCCACCCTTCGAGTGGTCGCCCTTGACGTCGCTCTCGAACCCCTCGAACGCGAGCCGCTCGCCGCCCTCGTACTCGCCGAGCGCGAACAGGTCGGCCCGGACCAGCGCCAGGGCGTAGCGACCTTCGGGCAGGAACCACTCTCGCTCCAGCGCGAACCCCTCGCCCCAGGTGCAGAAGGGGTCGGGTGCGACCGGCGGGTCGAGCGCCGCGGCGACCAGGCCGGCGTCGTCGGCGACGACGAGACAGGGCGCGGCCCGCGAAACCAGCGCCGCCCGGTCGCCGAGCGCGTCGCCGACGGCGTCGGGGACGTCGTCCGCGACCATGGCGGTGAGCGCGCCCTCGGCGTCGGTGGCGACGGTCCCGAGGCGGTCGAGCACCTCCGCACAGCGCGCGCCGCGGACGTCGCGCTGTGCGCGGAAGGTCAGGCCGTCGCGGTCGTCGCCGCCCGCGAGCCGCCCCTCCAGGTCTGCGATGTGGTCTTCGAGCCGGTTGACCCGCTCCTCGGCGTCCTGCCGGGCGCTGACGGCCTCCGCGCGGCGCTCCTGCTCGGCCGAGAGCTGGCGCTCGAGGTGGTGGTTCTCCTCTTCGAGTTCCTCGATGCGCTCCCGCAGTTCGGTGCGCCCGAGCAGGTCGTCGAGCATGGCCGAACCCGCGGAGGCAGGGCGCTTAAGCGTGGCGACGGGGGCGTAGGCACCGCCTAAATGGCGCCGCCGGCCTCCGCGAACTGCAGGAGTTGCACGGCGCGCTCGCGCGTCGCCAGGAGCACCTCGCGCAGACTGGGCGGGTTCTCGACCTCGGCGCCGTCGAGCGCGTCTTCCGGGAGCGCGACCGTCCCTCCCGGGACGCCGTCGGCGCCCAGGACCGGGAAGTGCCGGGTCCCGATCTTCATCACGAGCGGCGTGTCCAGCCGCTCGATCCCCTCGCCGGTGGCGTAGAGCTGTTCGTTGACCCGCTCGTGCTCGTCACGCTGCATGACGGCGTGGTCGCCGTCGTGTGGCTCGACGTAGAGCCGGCCCAGGTAGTAGCTACTCGAGAATGGTTCGAACATTCCTCTCCGTTTTCGTGTGAGACTTTGACACGCATAAACGTTCGCCGATGCGCTTATGTCGTCGTGCAATCCGGCCGCTCCGTCGACGCAGGCGGGTCCCGGGCCGTTTAACACCCAGTTAAACCGAGATGGACGGTCTGTGGCGACGACGGCGGGCGATGAACGGTGCGAACGGTGGCGAACGACGTGACGGGTTTTTGGGGACGACCCCCGTAGTCAGACCCGAGATGGATGGACGTGTGGTAGTGCTGGTCGCAGCGCTTGCGCTCACCGCGACTGTCGTGGCTGCAGCGCCGGTTGCAGGCACGCCGTCAGGCGCTGCGAACGAGTCCGGGAACTTCGGGACCACGATCTCGTCGTTCATGCAGGCGAGCGCAGCCCAGGCCCAGGGCAGCGTCGAGAACGGGATGTGGACTGCGGGATTCGAGCGCGCCGACGCCGAGCACCGGACCCAGATGGTCCAGCAGCGGAGCGACGCGCTCGGGCGGAAGCTCGACCGGCTCCGGACCGAGCGGGCCGACCTCCTGAACCAGAGCGACGGGACCGTGACCGCCCGGGACAGGGCGCGGGCGGCGCAGCTCCTGGCCCGCATCGAGAGCCTGCAGGCCGCAGTCAACGACACGCAGACCGCCGCGAAGACCGCCGGCGTCGACGCGTCGCGGCTCGACGAGATCCGGACCGGAGCGCGGAACCTCACCGGACCCGAGGTCTCGGAGATGGCTCGCGGGCCGGCCGGCCCGTCGAACGGCCGCGGACCCGCAGCGAAATCCGAACTGCCGGGACGGGACGGCGACGCCGGGCACGCCAACGGCGCCCGGGATCACACCCCACCCGGGAACGCCGACGACAGGGCCGGTTCCGGGGTCGGAGCGGGAAACTCGAACCGGGGGCGGAACGGGGCTGACGAGCGGGCGAACGCGAGCGTCACGCCCGACGGGACCGAGGGGACGAACCAGACCGAGAGCGTCCGCGAGACGGCCGAGGGCGCGGCCGCGGGAGTCACCCTTTTCAGCGCGTAGCGCCAACCGGATCGTAGATGGACTCCGCCGCGCTGCTCGATCTCCTGGGGAACGAGAACCGCAGACGCATCCTGCGGCTCCTGGCCCGGAAGCCGTGTTACGTCACGGAGATCAGCGAGTACCTGGGCGTGAGTCCGAAGGCGGTCATCGACCACCTCCGGAAGCTCGAAGAGGCGGGGCTCGTCGAGAGCCGGGTCGACGAACAGCGCCGGAAGTACTTCTCGATCGCGCGGAACCTCCGGCTCGAGGTGAACGTCTCGCCCTACGGGTTCGGGGCAAAGAGCGCCTACCCGGCCAGTCCGGGGCTCGACATGACCTCCTGCCGGCACCTCACGATCGACGTCGGCCGTGACGACTCGACGGGGGAACTCGACGACCTCGCGACCGAGCTCCAGCGGCTGGAACAGCTGGAGAACGAGCTCTCGATGGCCCAGCGCTGGGTACAGGGGCGGCTGACCGACGTCCTCGACCGGATCAGCGAGCAGTTCGACGGCCCCGACGGCCGGTTCTACGCCGAGGTGCTGAGCGAACTCGCCGACGGCGCCGAGCGAGTGCCGGTCATCGCCCGCCGGGTCGACGCCGCACCCGAGGTCGTCGAGGAGGTCCTCGCGACGCTGGCCGAGCGGGGGGCCGTCGAGCGGGACGGCGACCAGTGGCGGCTACGGTAAGTCCCGGGTCAGCCCCGTTCTGAGGTCGCGCCCGAAGTAGTGCCCGACGAGCGCGACCAGCGCGCCCGCGACGGCGCCGAAGGTCGCGAGCGGGAGCCCGAACCCGCCGAGCACCGAGAAGACGAGGTAGTCCGCGAAGAGCGCGAGTCCGGCGACGGCGGCGCCAGCGATCGCGACCTCGACGTAGCGGCGGCGGCCGACCAGGCCGAGGCCGAAGGTGGCGACGAAGACGCCGATCAGGCCGCCGAGCGGGACGAACGACGGGATCACGGCGCCCGCGATGGCCAGCCCGACGGCGACGGCGATCAGCGAGAAGACGAACTCGCGCAGGGAGAACACCCGGCCGGCCCGGCTCCGCAGGCGGGCGAGACGCCCGGGCGCGGACCGCCCGTCGTCCGAGGCCGACCGGCGCGCCGGGCCGGACTCCTCCTCGATCTCGCGGAGCAGGTCGTCGGTGGAGGACATACCCGTCCTTGGCGAGCCGGACGTATCGACCTTTCCCCCGAAAGCGTGGTTTCAAGTCCGGCGACGCGGAACCGGCAGGTATGAACGCAGGCGACCGCGTCCGCGTCGAGCGCGCGGACGACACGTTCGAGGGCATCCTGATGCCCTCGACCACGAGCGACCACCTCGTGGTGAAGCTCGACGGCGGGTACAACGTCGGCGTCGCGCGCGCCGACGCGGACGCGGAGGTGCTCGAGTCCGACGTCTACGACGTCGCGAGCGCGCAGGACACCGGGACGACCTCCGAGATCGAGTTCGACGAGGCCCTGCCCACGATCTCGCTCATCTCGACTGGCGGAACGATCGCCTCCACGGTCGACTACCGGACGGGCGCGGTCACGGCCCAGTTCGACGCCGAGGACGTCCTCCGGGCGGTGCCGGACCTGGCCGGGCGCGCCAACTACCGGGGCCGGGTCGTCGCCAACATCCTCTCGGAGAACATGACGCCGACTGTCTGGCAGGACCTCGCGCGGGCCGTCGTCGACGAGATCGAGGCCGGCGCCGACGGCGTCGTCGTGATGCACGGGACGGACACCATGCAGTTCACGGCGGCAGCGATGGCGTTCATGCTCGACACGCCCGTCCCGGTCGTGTTCACCGGGAGCCAGCGGTCCGCGGACCGACCGTCCTCCGACAACGTGATGAACGCAGTCAGTGCGGTCGAGGCCGCCAAGAGAGACTGCGCCGAGGTGCTCGTCTGCATGCACCGCGACGCGTCCGACGACGTCTGCGCGCTCCACCGCGGCACCCGGGTGCGGAAGAATCACACCTCTCGCCGCGACGCCTTCGAGACGGTCGGCGCGCCCCCCCTCGGCGAGGTGGACTACGAGACGGGCGAGGTGACCGTCCGTCGCCAGTACGTCGAGCGCGGGGCGGTCCCGCTCGACCACAGCCCCGACTTAGAGACCGACGTCGAACTGCTGAAGTTCACGCCGGGAATGGACGAGACGCTCCTGGACGCGGTCGACGGCGCGGCCGGGCTCGTCGTCGAAGGGACGGGGCTCGGCCACGTCAACGAACGGTGGATCGACCGCATCGACGACATGGTCGACGACGGGACCGCGGTCGTGATGACGAGCCAGTGTCTGGAGGGCCGCGTCTGCGACCGGGTCTACGACACCGGCCGCGACCTCCTGGACGCCGGCGTGATCGAGGGGGAGGACCTGCTGCCGGGGACGGCGAAGGTGAAGCTCATGTGGGCGCTGGCGAACGTCGCCGAGGAGAGCGTCGCCGAGACGATGCGGACGCCACTCGCCGGCGAGATTACCGAGCGCTCGACGCCCTGGGTGTGAGATGGTCGAGGTCCGGCAGGCCGAGCGCGCCGACGCCGACGCCGTCACCGCGTTCACCAGTCGCACCTGGACGGACCGCGAACAGCGCGACTACCTGCCCGACGTGTTCGCCGAGTGGGTGGCGAGCGACGATCCGGCCCAGCGGACGCTCGTCGCCGAGGTCGACGGCGAGGTCGTGGGCTGCTGCCAGGGCGTCCTGCTCACCGACCACGAGGCGTGGGCGCAGGGAATGCGCGTGGCGGGGGACGCGCGGAACCAGGGCGTCGGCGCGGCGCTCACGGGGGCGGCCTTCGACTGGGCGGCGGCGCAGGGTGCGACCGTGATGCGGAACCTCGTCTTCTCCTGGAACGGCGCGGGCCTCGGGCTCTCGCGAGCGGCGGGGTTCGAGCCGGTGACCGAGTTCCGGTGGGCCTTCCCGCGACCGTCGTCGGGAGCCGAGCCGGCGCTGTCGGTCAGCGACGACCCCGACGCCGCGTGGACCTGCTGGCAGGCGAGCCGCGCCGCGCGACGGCTCCGCGGACTGGGGCTCGACCTGGACGAGACGTGGGCCGTCCGCGAGGTGACCCGCGACCTGCTGGCCCGGGCCGCCGACGAGACGCGCGTGCTGGCGCTCCAGGACGACGGCGGCACCCGGGCGGCGACCTACCGGGTGCGGACCGTCGAGCGCGAGACTGAGGACGGCGAGCGCGAGACGTGGGCGGAGTACGGCCTCGGCTGCTGGACGGACGCCGACGCCTGCCGCGCGCTGTTCGACGCCGTCGCGACCGACGCCGCGGCGCTCGGGGCCGACCGGACGCGGATCGTCGTCCCCGAGAGCGCACGACACGTCTCGGACGCGGCGCTGGCGCGGGCCGACATCTCGGACCACAGCGACTTCGTCACGGCTGCGGACCTGACGGCGAGGTAGCGAACAGGCGGCCCGTGGCGAGCGAACGCGGGGGGCGGGCCGCGCGACCGCCGTGACCGCCCCGCGTCGGACGTCAGGTCACGGGCGGGCCTGGTCGCGGTCCGGTACTTGAATGCTCGTGCGTCAGCCGCCGCTGACGGGCGGGAACAGCGCCAGTTCGTCGTCCGCTGCCAGCACGGTGTCGAAGCCCTCCTGCTTGACGAAGGGGTTCTCGCCGTTGCGGAGGACGCGGACGTGGTCGTAGAACTCGCCGTTCTCGTCGAGGATCTCGTCTTCGAGTTCGGGGTGGACCGCGAGCAGGGCGTCCAGCGCGTCCCGGAACGTCTCGCCGGGGTCGACGTCGACCTCGACTTCCTGCTCGCCAGCCGTCTCGGCGAGGTTGGCGAAGAGCTTCCACTCCATGTCCGTGCCTCGGACGGGCGCGGTACTAAGCCTTGGCCCACCTGCCGGGCTCGCCGCCCCGGTCCGCGTGCGCGGTTCCGAAGGGGTATTACGGCGGCCACGGGTACCTGCACGCAATGAGAGCGGCGCTGGTCATCCTGGACGGCTGGGGACTCGGCGACCACGACCGACGGGACGCCGTCCGGTCGGCAGAGACGCCCACGTTCGACCGCGTCCGCGAACGCGGCGCGTTCGGGACGCTGACGACGCACGGTCGCACCGTCGGACTGCCCGAGGGCCAGATGGGCAACAGCGAGGTCGGCCACCTCACCATCGGTGCCGGACGCGTCGTCGTCCAGGAGTCCGCGCGCATCGACGACGCCATCCGGGAGGGGCGTCTCGGCGAGAACGAGGCCATCGCGTCGGCGTTCGACCACGCCCTCGCGAACGACGGCCGCGTCCACCTGCTGGGGCTGATCAGCGACGGCGGCGTCCACGCCAAACAGGACCACGTCCACGCGCTGATCCGCGCCGCGGCCGACCGCGGCGTCGCGGCCGTCACCCACGCGTTCACGGACGGCCGCGACACGGCGCCGACGAGCGGTGCGGGCTTTCTCGCGCGCCTGGAGCACGTCGTCGACGAGCAGGGAACCGGCGACGTGGCCACTGTCACCGGCCGGTACTACGCGATGGACCGGGACCAGAACTGGGAGCGCACCCGACGCGCCTACGACGCCATCGTCGACCGGTCTGCGCCCCACGAAGCCGACTCGGCCGTCGCCGCCGTCGAGCAGTCCTACGAGCGGGGCGACACCGACGAGTACGTCGAGCCGACGCTCGTCTCGGGCGGTCCCGCACTCGCCGACGGCGACGCCGTGCTCTTCTGTAACTTCCGCGCGGACCGTGCCCGTCAGCTGACGCGGTTGCTGGCCGACGTCCGCCCGGAGTGGGGCTTCGAGACCGACCCGCCCGACGTCCGGCTCGTCACGATGACCGAGTACGACGAGACGTTCCCGGTCCCCGTGGCCTTCCCGCCGACCGAGCCGACGGACACGCTGGGCGCGGTGCTCGCGGAGCGGGGCCTGACACAGCTCCGCATCGCCGAGTCAGAGAAGTACGCGCACGTCACCTACTTCCTGAACGGCGGTCACGAAGTGGCCTTCGAGGGCGAGACCCGGCAGATCGTCGAGAGCCCGGACGTGCCGACCTACGACCTGCAGCCGGAGATGAGCGCGCCCGGGGTGACCGACGTCGCCGTCGAGACGATCGAACGCGAGGACCCCGACGTGCTGGTGCTCAACTACGCGAACCCGGACATGGTGGGCCACACCGGCGACTTCGAGGCCGCCGTCGAGGCCGTCGAGGCCGTCGACGCACAGCTCGGTCGGCTACTCGCCGCCCTCCAGGAGGCCGGCGCGAGCGTCCTCGTCACCGCCGACCACGGCAACGCGGACGACATGGGCACCGAGGCAGACCCCCACACCGCCCACACGCTGAACCCGGTCCCGTTCGTCTTCCTCGCGCCCGACGGAACCGACGGCGGGCGGCGGGTCCGGGACGGCGGCACGCTCGCTGACGTCGCTCCGACGCTGCTGGAACTCGTCGGCGTCGAGAAGCCGGCCGCGATGACCGGCGAGTCGCTGCTCGTCGACGCCGGGTAGGTCATGCGCGGCCGTCGTAGACCACGTCGCCGTCGACGACGGTCAGGGCCACGTCGACGGCCGCCAGGTCGCCGACTGGGACCGACCAGGGAGAGTCCGCGAGAGCGACGAAGTCGGCGCGTGCGCCCGGTTCGATCCGGCCCAGACGCGCCTCGTCGAACCCGGCGTACGCGCCGCCGGCCGTCGCGACCCGGAGCGCCTCGGTGACCGAGAGCCGCTGGCCCGCAGCGGGGGCGGTGACGGCCTGCTGGACCCCGAACAGCGGGTCGGGCGGCGCGCAGTCGCTCCCGAACGCGAGCGGGACGTCGCGCGCGAGGAGGTCGGCGACGCGGTTCGTCGTCCGCCAGCGGTCGCCCAGGCACTGGGCGTAGCGGCCGTCGGCGCCCGCCCACTGCAGCGCACCGGGTCGGACGGCGGCCACGACGTCCGCGGCCGCGAGCCGGTCGAGCAGGGCGTCGTCCAGCAGTTCGGCGCCCTCGATCCGGTGGCGGCGGTCGCTCGCGTCCGCGAGCGCGTCGAGCGCGACCTCGACCGCCCGGTCGCCGGCGGCGCGGACCGAGACCTGGAAGCCCTCGCGGTCGGCCCGCGCGACGAGGGCGCGCAGGCGGTCGGGCGACGCGACCCACTGGCCGTCGTCGGTCCCGTCGTCGTAGGGGGTCCGGAGCTTCGCGGTCCGGGCGCCGAGGCGGCCGTCGGCGGCGACCTCGACTGCGCCGGTCGCGACCAGTCCCTCGTCGTCGCCGGTGCGCGCGCCGACCGCCAGGAGCGCGTCGAGGTGGGACGCCCGGTGGATGAGCCGGATCCGGAGGCCGAGGTCGTCTGCGCGCGCGAGGTCGCGGTAGACGCGGGGCGCACGACCGTCGCGGACGGCGTCGTGGACGCACGTGAGGCCGTGCGAGACGGCCCAGTCGCGGGCGGTGCGGACGAGGTCGGGCACCTCGGCCGGAGAGGGCGCCGTCGCGTCCCGGACCGCGTCGAGAGCCGCGCCCACCACGACGCCGGTCGGGTCGCCGTCCTCGGTGCGGACGTCGGCCTCGGGGAGGTCCTCGCGGAGGCGCGCCAGGGCGACCGAGTTGAGACACGCCGCGCCGCAGTCGGCGTAGAAGACGGCGACCGGGCGGTCCTCGCTCACGCGGTCGAGGTCGGCGCGGACGAGGGGCCGGGCGTCCGTACGCCCGTCGTCGTACCCGAAGCCGAGCAGCCACTCGCCGTCGGGGGCCGCGCGGAGGCGCTCGACGCACACCGCGGGCGGAGCGCCCGAGAGGTCGGCGTGAGCGAGCGCCTGGCCGGCGGCCACCAGGTCGGTGCGGACGTCGACGAACCCGGGGAAGAGGACCTGACCGCCGAGGTCGATCACCTCGGTCTCGACGCCACAGAGGAAGCGAACCTCGTCCGCGCGGCCGACCCGGGCGATCCGGCCGTCGCGGACGGCGACGGCCTCGTGGGTCTCGTCCAGGGTCCCGAGCGTGTGGACCTCGGCGCCAGTGAGGACGAGGTCGGCGGGCGCGGTCATGCCCAGAGGGTGCGCGGGTGAGGGCAAAACCCTGGCGGCACCGGACCCGGAACAGATTAGGCCCGCCCGTCCCCCACCGGGGACATGACCGACACCGACCCCGAGGACCTCCTCGAACGGGTTCGCGAGGGCGAGGTCCGCCTGCACGAACTCGAGGCACACGCCGACGCGGACGTGGCGGCGACGGTGCGCCGGCGCTACGTCGAGGACGCGACCGGCAGCGACCTCTCGACGGTGGGCGAGTACGCCTTCCCCGCCGAGGCGGCCGATCCGAACGTCGAGAACATGATCGGGGCCGCACAGGTCCCGATGGGCGTCGTCGGCCCCGTCGACGTCGACGGGGGCGCGGCCGACGGCGAGTACTGGCTCCCGATGGCGACGACTGAGGGCGCGCTCCTGGCGAGCGTCAACCGCGGGCTCTCGGCGATCCGGGGCGCCGGCGGCGCCACGGCGCGCGTGCTGAAGTCGAAGATGACGCGCGCGCCCGTCTTCCGCGTCGCCGACGTCGCGGAGTCGAAGGCGGTGGTCGAGTGGGTCCGCGAGCACGAGGACGCGCTCCGGGAGGCCGCGGAGTCGACCACGAGCCACGGCGAACTCGTCGAGATCACCCCCTACGTCGTCGGCGACAACGTCTACCTCCGCTTCGGCTACGACACCAAGGACGCGATGGGGATGAACATGGCCACCATCGCCACGGAGGCGGCCTGCGAGGTCGTCACCGACGAGACGCCGGCGGACCTCGTGGCGCTCTCGGGGAACCTCTGCACCGACAAGAAGCCCACCGCCATCAACGCCGTCGAGGGTCGGGGCCGGACCGTCGCCGCAGACGTGCTCCTGCCCCACGAGGCCGTCGAGGCGCGGTTCCACACCACCACCGCGGCCATCGCCGAGGCGAACACCCGCAAGAACCTCGTCGGGAGCGCGAAGGCCGGCGCACTGGGGTTCAACGCGCAGGCCGCGAACGTCGTCGCCGCGGCGTTCCTCGCCACGGGACAGGACGCCGCCCAGGTCGTCGAGGGCGCCAACACCATCACCACCGTCGAGGAGCGCGAGGCGGGGCTGTACGCCAGCGTCACTCTCGCGAGCCTGGAGGTAGGGACCGTCGGCGGCGGGACGAAACTGCCGACGCAGGCGGAGGCGCTCGACGCGGTCGGGGTGCGCGGCGGCGGCGACCCGCCCGGGTCGAACGCCGACGCGCTCGCGGAGGTGATCGCCACCGCCGCGCTCGCGGGCGAACTCTCGCTGCTCGGCGCGCTCGCGGCCGACCACCTCGCCAGCGCCCACGAGGAACTGGGCCGGTAGACGTGCCCGCCCCGTGGGACTCTCCCGCACGGTTATTGGGCCGGACGCCGTAGCCACGGGACATGACCGCAGACCTGGTCGACGACCGAACGGCGGAGCAGATCGTCAGCGCCTGCCGGACGACGATCGGAGACCACGTCCGGTCGATCACCTACTTCACCCGCGAGGACTTCGAGCAGCTCTACCTCCGGTCGGACCTGGAACAGGACGCCGACCTCGCGGGCTTCGTCGACTACGAGTCGCTCGGCTTCGACGCGCACACCGCCTACCGCGACTCCGAACTCGGCGAGTACGGCTACACCATCCGGGTCTTCGACAACGGCTACCTGCTCCGGGTCACCGAGGGACGGCGTGGCGTGTTCGTCACGACCGACGGCGTCACGCTCCAGAACTTCCGGGAGGTCGCGACCGCACTCCACGAGGTGCTCGCGGCGGGCGCCTGACGGCCGGTCTGGCGTCGCCCGCGAGTCACTCGACGGAGAGCCACGTCCGCTCACGGTCCTCGCCGTAGGAGGTGTCCTCCTCGGCGTCGAGGATCTCCTCGATGGCGTCGCGGAGCGCCGCGGTCTCGCGCTGGCCGATGCGGCCGAGGTCGTCCGCCTTGGCGACCGCGAGCGGCGGCCCGCGTTCCGCGGCGACGCCGGCCAGCACCTGCCGGACCAGGCGCTCGCGCAGGTCGGGGTCGGTGGCGAAGGCGGCGGGCGTCTCGACGCGGTAGACGTTGTCCTCGCGCGGGTCGTAGAGCATGAAGAAACAGACCTCGTAGGCCGCCGCCGGGAGGTCGCGCTCGATGCCGAGCGCGTCGCCGGCCGTCGAGAGGACGCGGTCGGCGCCGCCGCGGGAGCGGAACCAGTTCGTGAGCGTGAGGTGGTCGGTGTCCCGCTCGCCGTCGACGCGGCGTTCGAGCACCTGCGAGAAGAACGCGGCGTCGTTCACCCAGGGGGCGTTCCCCCGGCGCTTCCGGACCGTCCGCGTGACGGCGCGGGTGACCGGGCTCTTGACGAACCCGAGGAGCGGGACGTCGCGCTCGACGAACGTCTCGACCAGCCGAACGTAGTTCGCCACCACGTCGCGGGGGCGCTCCTCGGTCAGCAGGTCCGCCAGTTCGGGCTCGCGGCGCGCCCAGTTGAGCAGGCCCTTGGGGTAGACCGGGCCGTCGAGGACGAGGAGGTCGTCGACGACCTCCGCCTGGGTGAGCGCGTGGTGGCTCTCCGCGAGGTAGAGTGCGAGTTCGTGGACGACCGCGGTCTCGTACTGGTCGACGCGGGGGGTGTGGAGCACCCGGCCGCGGGTGTAGCCGTCGTCCCACATCGTCCACTCCTCGTCGAAGGTCGCGGTCGCGTCGTTGGAGTGGACGGTGATCACGACGGTCCGGGCGCGGTGGAGGTCCAGGTCCGAGGGGACCGCGCTCATCGCCGCCTGCGCCACGTCGAGTGTCAGCCCGTTCCGGAACGTGGTCGGGTTGATGGTCCCCGAGTCGAGACCGTGCCGGGTGGCGAACGGCGGGTCCTGGAGGGCGGCGTCCTCGACGGCGGCTCGGCGGCGCCGAACCTCGTCCAGCGGTTCGAGGACTGTGACGCCGTCGTCGACCAGGGGGTCGAGAAATTCCTGCCAGACGGTCTCGGCGAACGCCCGGTGGTCCTGCTCCGCGACCGCACGCGTGACGCGCCCGGCCAGGCTCGTGATCCCGTCGAAGTGGACCGGGTCGAGGGTCATGGTCGCACCTGGACCGCGGGCACCTAAACCGTGCGGGACGCCGGGGCGCTGGCCGCGGGCGCGGACGACCGCGCGGGACGGCCGGCGGGGCGACGTGCGTCTTTTGGTCGTTCGGTGCGAGGTCGACACATGGACAGCGAGGTGCTCCGCCCGGCGGTGGTCGAGACGGCCGAGGCCATCGCCGAGATGGAGATCCGCGGCGCGGCGACCATCGCGGACGCCGCCGCGGGGGCGCTGGCGACGCAGGCGGCCGAGAGCGACGCCGAGACGGCCGCCGACCTCCGCCGGGAACTGACGACGGCCGCGCGGCGGCTCCACGACACGCGACCGACGGCAGTGAGCCTGCCGAACGCGCTCCGGTACGTCCTCCGAGACCTGGACGTGGACGATCGAGACCGACTCCGCGAGCGTGTGGTCGAGCGGGCGGACACGTTCCGCGCGGAGCTGGCGGACGCCCGCGAGGACCTCGGCCGCATCGGCGCCGGCCGGCTCCGCGACGGCGACGTCGTGATGACCCACTGCCACTCGACGGACGCGCTCGCGGTCGTCGAGGCCGCCGTCGAGCAGGGGAAGGCCCTGGAGGCCATCGTCAAGGAGACCCGGCCGCGGAACCAGGGGCACATCACCGCGCGCCAGCTCTCGGAGCTCGGAGTGCCGGTGACGCTCGTCGTCGACAACGCGGCCCACCAGTTCCTGAACGAGGCCGACCACGTGCTGGTGGGGGCCGACAGCATCGCCGCGGACGGCTCGGTCGTGAACAAGATCGGGACGAGCGGCCTGGCGGTCAACGCCCGCGAGCGCGGGGTCCCGATCGTCGTGGCGGCCCAGACGATCAAGCTCCACCCGGGGACGCTGACGGGGACGGCCGTCGAGATCGAGGAACGGGCGACCGACGAGGTCGTCGACGAGGCGACGCGGCAGGAACTGGGCGACGTGACGGTCCGGAACCCGGCGTTCGACGTCACGCCGCCGCGCCACGTCGACGCCATCGTGACCGAGCACGGCCAGTTCCCGCCCGAGAGCGTCGTGACGCTGATGCGCGAGCGGTTCGGGACCAGCGTCGTGGCCCCCTGGGAGTGACCGCAACGCTTTCACCGGCGCCCCCCGCAGCCGCCGTATGCTTCCGCTGGCCGTGCTACCAACGGGGTTCGAACTCCCGCCGGGTCCCTACCTCACGGTCATCGCCGTCCTCTGCGGCCTGGCCGTCGCGGCGCTGTGGATCACTCGCCCCCAGGTGAACCAGGCCATCGTCGTCGCCTTCGCGCCCTGGATGGTCGCGGGGGCCGCCCTCTACGCGCTCTACCAGGCCGAGGTGCTCCCGTCGGTCGTCGCCCCCTTCTTCGGGTCGCCGGCGGTCTACCTCTCGACGTTCGCCGTCGCCGGCGTGCTCTGGGCAGTCGGCACGCGCTACGAGTTCATGGCGCCGGTGCTCGTCGCGTCGGTCGGGGGCGTCGTGATGCTCGGGACGGTCGGCCTGGCGCTCGGCGTGGCGTCCACCCGGGGGACGCTGGCGCTGACCTGGCCGGTCGTCTCCGTGGTCGTCGCGAGCGCCCTCGCGGGCGGCGTCTGGCTGCTCGCCGACCGCCTCACCGTCAGCGCGGGCGACACCGGACTCGCGGGGCTGCTCGTCGTCTTCGGCCACGCGCTCGACGGCGTCTCGACCGCCGTCGGGTTCGACGTGCTCCACTTCGGCGAGCAGTCGCCGCTCTCGCGCGTCATCCTGGAGGCCGCGAGAGCGCTCCCGATGGTGGACGCCATCGGCGCCGGCTGGCTGTTCGTGATCGTGAAGCTGGCGCTGGCGGTCGCGGTCGTCTACCTCCTCTCGGACGTGGTGCGCGAGAACCCCGCACAGGGCTACGTCCTGCTCGGCGCCGTCGCCGCCGTCGGCCTGGGACCCGGCGCGCACAACGTCATCCTCTTCTCGATCGTCGGGTAGCCCCTACACCTCGACGGTCAGGCCGTCGGAGGCGAACCGGGTCCGGTCGTACTCGCGCGCCAGGTCGCAGAAGTCGTCGTAGCTCCGCGCGGTGAGGTGCTCGATCTCGGTGAGCAGCGCCCGGTCGGGGTCGACGCGCTCGATCCGGGCCAGCACCTCGTCGTGGTAGAGTTCGCCCGCGAGGAACTCGCGGGCGGTCTCGGAGAGGATCGGGTCGCCCGCGGGATCGGTCTCGAAGAACCCGCACTCGAAGACGGCGAGGTCCGCGGCGGGGAGCGCGGACTCGTCGAGGTGGCGGGCGTCGTCGGAGGCCACCAGGAGCGTGCGGTCGTCGCGCTCGAAGACGAACGCCGCCGCGTCCTCGTCGCCGTCGCCCTCCAGCGAGTAGGGGATCGCGCGGGCGGTGACGCCGTTCGCCTCTAGCGGGCCGTCCACGTCGAGCAGGTGGACGTCGGTCCAGCCGACGGACGCGTAGTGGTCGAGCGCGCCGACGACGTCGCAGGTGCGCTCGTAGACGCGCTCGGTCGTGACGACCGTGGGCTGGCCCGCGCGGGCGACGTCGAGCAGGCCCGTCTCCCTGTCGTCGTACATCGGCGCGAAGTCGCGCGACTGGACGACGCGGACGCCGGCCACGTGGTCCGGGTGCCAGTGGGTGAGAAAGACGTAGTCGAGGCGCTCGACGCCCTCGCGGTTGAGGTTGCCGTAGCTGTGTTCCGGCGCGTCGATCAGGGCGTTCGCGTCGTGCAGGAACAGGGAGTTGCCGTTGCGGGCGTGGGGGGCGCCGCGCGCGCGGGCCTGGCGGCAGACGTGACACGAACAGGTCGGCAGCGGCGTGGAGAGGTTCCCGCCGCTCCCAAGGACGGTCAATCGCAACGGGTCGGCCATGACCCGACCAGGGACTGCCCCGCCAAAACCGTACTGCCGCCCGGCGGGCTACGGGCCGTTCTCGATAGCGGTCTCGACGCCCGCGTCGGTGCGGGCGACGCCGACCGAACAGACCGCGTGCTCGAAGGCCATGTCGTAGGCGTCGCGCGCCGCCGCCTCGGCGTCCGCGGCGTCGAACTCGACCGGCGACGGACGGTCCCGCTCGTAGGTCGCCACCAGCGTCGGCTCCGCGACCGCCTCGACGAGCAGCGCGTCCTTCCGGACGATCCCGACGTGCGCGTCCGCCCCGACCACGCCCGCCAGTCGCGGCGTGTCGTAGTCGTCCTTCTCGTAGTCCATGGCGAGCAGCGCCTCCGCGAGCGCGTCGCGCGCCGGGTAGCCCATGGCGAGTTTCTCCGCGATCGGGTCGACGTGCGAGCCGTTGCCGACGACCGCCCGGTCGTCGACCACCCGCAGGCAGTTGTACGAGACGTAGGGGTTGTCCGTCTCCTCGGCGTCCGCGGTCGGGACGACGGTCAGTCCCTGGTCGCGGCGGACGACCATCCGGTTGGGGAACGACCGCGAGGAGACGCGGTAGGCACCGACGCCCGGACCGACGACGACGAAGCGTCCGACGTACATGTCCGGACGAGCGAGCGTCGCCCACCTATCCCTGTCGGTCCGGAACCGCGAATTTTTAATAGCCGGATGCCCTCCTCACGGCTGCAGAGTCCCATGGGGTAGCGGCCAATCCTGTTGCCTTCTGGGGGCAACGACCCAGGTTCGAATCCTGGTGGGACTATGTTCTCGCCGTTCCCGCGCGACCCACTGCCGAGAGCGGCCGGTCCGGCGCCGCGACGCCGACGGACGCGGATCGCTACGCCGGCAGCGAGTCGAGCGAGTCGGTCAGTTCGAATCCCTCGTAGTCGTTGGCGGCGACGCCGTCGCAGAGGTCGCGGTACACGTCGAGGCCGCCGGGGTAGGGCGTGAAGACCTCCGGCTTCCCGGGGACGTTCGCGCCCCGGTACCAGGAGTCGGCCTCGGACATCAGCGACTCGGACGCGGCCTCGTTGGTGTGTGCGACCCACTGGTCCTCGGCGGCCTCGGTCGGTTCGACGAACCGGTGCCCGTGCTCGCGCATGTAGATCAGGCAGTCGGTGATCCAGTCGACGTGCTGCTCGATCGACTGGGGCATGTTGGTGAGCACGGACGGGCTCTGCGGACCGGTGATGGTGAACATGTTCGGGAACCCGTGGACGCCCAGCCCGAGGTAGGTCCGCGGGCCGTCGGCCCACTTCGCCGCGAGAGAGCGGCCGTCCCGACCCCGGATGTCCATCTCGAGCAGCGCGCCCGTCATCGCGTCGAAGCCCGTCGCGAAGACGAGCACGTCGAGGTCGTAGCCGGTCCCGGCCTCGGTCAGGACGCCGTCGGGCGTGATCGCCGCGATCGGGTCGGCGTCGACGTCGACGAGGCGCACGTCCTCGCGGTCGTAGGTCCCGTAGTAGTCGTCGTAGTTCATCGGGGGCCGCTTGGTCCCGTAGGGGTGGTCCGTGGGGACGAGCTTCTCGGTGACCTCGGGGTCGTCGACGTCCTCGCGAATCTTCTCCCGGATGAACTCGGCGACGACCTCGTTGGTCGCCTCGTTCGTCAGGAGGTCCTCGAAGGTGCGGGTGAACCAGAATCCGCCCTTCTGCCAGCGTTCCTCCAGGGCCGCCTCGACCTCCGCGTCGGTGAGGTCCTCGACGGAGTCGTGTT
Organism: Haloarculaceae archaeon; assembly: GCA_042217375.1. Lineage (GTDB taxonomy): Archaea > Halobacteriota > Halobacteria > Halobacteriales > Haloarculaceae > JBDGSV01. Next base: position 25,053 of record JBDGSV010000002.1, read on the forward strand.
TGTACGGGATGGGCATGCCCAGCGACGTCTCGCGTGCCTGGGCCCAGATCTCGTCGTAGCGCTCCTTGATGTCCTCGTACTCGCCGGGTTCGAGGGGGCGGTTCTGCGCGGGTACGGCGTAATTCGGGGTGCGCTGGAAGACGGTGAGGTGGCCGGCGCGGTCGGCGACGACGGGGATGAGCTGGATACCAGTCGACCCGGTACCCACGACGCCGACGCGCTCGCCGTCGAGGTCGACCCCGTCGTGTGGCCAGCGCGCGGTGTGGTACCACTCGCCGTCGAAGGTGTCGAGGCCGTCGAAGTCCGGCACGAACGGGTCGGAGAGACAGCCCACCGCCGTGACGAAGAACCGGGCGGTGACCCGGTCGCCGTCGTCGGTGGTCACCGCCCAGGTGCCGCGTTCCTGGTCGAAGGCGGCGGTCTCGATCTCGGTCTCGAACTGGATGTCGCGGCGCAGGTCGAGGTGATCGGCGGCGAAGCGGAGGTACTCCAGGATCTCGGGCTGTCGGGGGTAGCGTTCGGACCACTCCCACTCGTCGAGGAGGTCGTCGTCGAAGGAGTAGCAGTAGATGTGGCTCTCGCTGTCACAGCGGGCGCCCGGATACCGGTTCCAGTACCAGGTGCCGCCGATGTCGTCGGCCTTCTCGTAAACCCGGGCCGACAGTCCCAGTTCTCGCAGCCGGTGGAGCATGTACATCCCCGAGAAGCCCGCCCCGACGACGACCGCGTCGAGGTCGGGCCCGTCGGTCGCGTCCGTAGTCCAGTCGTTCGTCACGGTGTCAATCAGGCTATACTCGCGCAGCGACCAATAAAGCTACGTCTGTCGGTAACTGTTCGCACGCGTCGGGTGGCAGCTACCGGTCGACCTCGCCCATGATGGTGTCGAGGCTCCCGAGCGTCGCGACGAGGTCCGGGACGTACTCGCCCTCGGCCATCTCGGGGAGCGCCGCGAGGTTCGAGAACGAGGGGCCGCGAATCTTGAACCGGGCCGGAGTCTGTGTCCCGTCGGCCCGGATGTAGATGCCGAGTTCGCCCTTGGCGGCCTCGACCGCGCGGTAGCACTCGCCGGACGGCTTGAGCGTCCGCGGGACGTTGCTCTGGACCGTGCGGTCGTCCGCGGGCCAGTCTTCGAGGAGGTCGACGCACTGCTCGACGATTCGGGCGGACGCTTCGAGTTCGCGCAGCCGGACCAGCACGCGGGCGTAGTTGTCACAGCCGTCCTCGGTCACGACGTCCCAGTCGAGTTCGTCGTAGTAGCCGTACGGGTCGTCCCGCCGGAGGTCGTAGTCCACGCCGGAGCCCCGGACGACCGGGCCGGTGCAGCCGTAGGACTTCGCCGTCTCGGGCGGCAGGACGCCCGTGTCGACCGTCCGGAGCTGGAAGACCTCGTTGCTCGTCAGCAGGTCGTGGTACTCGTCGAGCTTCCGCGGCAGGCCGTCCAGGAACGTCCGGACGGTCTCGAAGAACTCCTGGCGCGGCTCCGGGAGGTCCCAGGCCACGCCGCCCACCCGGAAGTAGTTGAACATCAGCCGCTGGCCGGTGAGGTCCTCCAGGACGTCCTGGACCACCTCCCGGTCGCGGATGCCGTACTGGAAGACGGCCGTGAACTCGCCGACGACGTCGAGCGCGTACGTGGCGACCGCCAGGAAGTGCGAGAGCATGCGGGACAGCTCTGCCGCCATGGTCCGGACGACCCGGGCGTACTCCGGGACGTCGACGTCGGCGAGCGACTCGATGCAGCGGGCGTAGGCCCACTCGTTGAGGATGCCGCCACCGCCCCAGTCCCAGCGGTCGGGGTAGGGCATGATCTGGTGGCGGTAGGTCCCCTGCTGGCACATCTGCTCCTCGCAGCGGTGGATGTAGCCGAGGTCCGGTTCCACGTCGGCCACCTGCTCGCCGTCGAGGACCGCCGCCACGTGGAGGACGCCGTGGGTCGAGGGATGGTGGGGACCGATGTTGAGCAGCATCGTGTCCGACTCGCGGTGGTCGTCGGCGAACGGGTTCTCGTGCTCGCGGAGCGTGACGACCTGGGGCTGTTCCTGGTCGTCGTCCCGGCGCAGCGGGTGGCCCTGCCAGGTCTCGGGCAGGAGAATCCGCCGGAGGTCCGGGTGGTCGTCGTACTCGATGCCGAGGAGGTCGTAGGCCTCCCGCTCGTGCCAGTCGGCCGTCGCGAACACCGGGGCGGCGGACTCGCTGGTCGGGGCGTCGTGCAGGGTCGGGACGACGACCGACAGTTCACGCGTCCGGTCGTCGTAACTCGTCAGGTGGTACACCGTCTCGAACCGGTCGCCGTACTCCTGGGCGGTGACGCAGGAGCAGTGGTCGAACCCGGCCGCGGAGCGGAGCGTCGAGAGGACGTCCTGGACGCGGTCGACGCGGACCACGACGGCGGGCGCGTTGACGTGCTCGCGGGTGTCGAGGACGGCGTCCCCGAGCAGGTCCGCGACCGCGTCGCGGGAGGAACGGGGCAGCGTGGCGGTGTCTTGCTGGGACATCGTCAGGGTATCCGACCTCGGGCGGGCGCCGAGGTACGACTTCCTCCCCACCAGTGAGGCGGTATTAAGTTACCGACGGGAGAGACGGGAGCGTGAAGTACGCGACGCTGTCGCTCCGGCAGCGGCCGGCCCTCCGCCACCCGATGCACCAGTTCCTCGTCGAGCGCGACGGGTTCGACGCGAGCCGACTGGTCGGGTCGACGATCACGGGCGGTCACCACGCGGCGCTGTTCCACGTCGACGGGTGGCCGCCGGACCCGTACGAGGCGGCGCTGGCCGACGTCGAGACGGTCCGCGACTACGCCCTCTCGCGCCAGTCGGACCGGACGTTCTCGGTCTACGTCCGCGAGGACATCGGCGACCGCGACCGGGAACTCGTCGAGGGGCTCGGCCAGGCCGACCTCGTCGTGTACCTGCCGGTCGTCTACCGGGGCGACGGCGCCATGCGGGTCACGCTCGTCGGCCCGGCCGAGACGCTCCAGGACGCGCTCCGTGCGATTCCGGACGGCGTGGACGTCGACGTCCGGGACGTCGCCGCCTACGACGCGCGCCGCGTCGGCGGCCGGCGCGAACTGACCGACCGGCAGGCCGACGCCGTGCGGGCGGCGGTCGAGCGCGGCTACTACGAGGAGCCCCGCGACGCGAGCGTCGCGGACGTAGCCGCCGACCTCGGCGTCGCGCCGAGCACGGCCGCCGAGCACCTCCGGCGGGCCGAGCGGACGGTGATGCGGTCGTACCTCCGGCCCGGCCGGCGCTGATCCGGCCCGGTAGTTCAGTCCTCGACCCGCGCCTCGCTGCCGGCCATCATCTCCAGGACCTGCATCACCCCGGAGTTGTCGTCCCGGCCCAGCCCGTTCTCCACCATGGTCTTGTAGAGTTCGTGGGCGAGGGTGGTCTGTGGCATGGGCGAACCGAACGCCTGCCCCGCGTCGGTCGCGATCCGGAGGTCCTTGTACTGGTACTCGGCGAAGAACCCGGGGTCGAAGTCGCCGTGGATCATGTCGGGCGCGCGGTTGTCGAGGGTCCAGCACCCGGCCGCGCCGCCGCTGATCGCGTCCACGACGGCGTCGAGGTCGGCGCCCGCGTTGCTCGCGAACACCAGCGCCTCGCTGACCCCGACCATCTGAGCCGCGACGACGATCTGGTTGCACGCCTTGGTCGTCTGCCCGGCGCCGCTCGGCCCGCAGTGCGTGATCGTCTCGCCCAGCACCTCCATGACGTCCATCTGGTCGTCGAGCACGTCCGGGTCGCCGCCGACCATGATCGAGAGCGTCCCCTCGATGGCGCCCTCCTCGCCCCCGGAGATCGGGGCGTCGAGCATCGAGACCCCCTCGTCGGCGAGGCGGTCGGCGACCGACTCCGCGACCGACGGCGAGATGGTGGAGTGGTCGACGACCGTCATCCCCTCGCTCACGCCGTCGATCACGGGGTTCGGCTCGCCGTCCGCCCCGAGCACGACCGTCTCGACGTCCGGCGAGTCGGGCAGACAGAGGAGCACGACGTCGCTCCGTTCGGCGACGCCCGCGGGCGACCCGCCGTCGGCCCCGCCGTACGCGACGAGGTCCTCGGTCGGTTCGTCGGAGCGGTTGTGCCCGACGACCTGGTACCCCGCGTCGACGAGGTTCTTCGCCATCGGTAGGCCCATGAGTCCGAGCCCGATGAAGCCAACTGTCTTCTCTGGCATGCTGTCTCAATGTGAGTGGAGCACGAAAAAACCCGGTAGAGACGTCGATCGATTGACATCCGTGGCGCGCCGCGGCGGCGGGGCCACGCACTTATCACGGAGACCGGCGTGACTGGGTGGCATGGACGCCAGCGACGCGGTCGAGCCGTTCGAGGTCGAAGTCGCGGACAGCGAGGTCGCGGACCTGCGGCGACGACTCGCCGACGCTCGCTGGCCCGACCAGCTCCCCGGCGCGGGGTGGGCGTACGGGACCGACCGCGACTACCTTCAGGAGCTGTGTGGCTACTGGCGCGAGTCGTTCGACTGGACCGCCTTCGAGGCGCGGTGCAACGCGTTCGACCAGTACCGGACCGAGGTCGACGGCCAGTCGCTCCACTTCTACCACGTCCGCTCGCCCGAACCGGACGCCACGCCGCTCCTGCTGAGCCACGGGTGGCCGGGGTCGGTCGCCGAGTTCCTGGACGTGCTCGGTCCGCTCAGCGACCCGGCGGCCCACGGCGGCGACCCCGGGGACGCCTTCCACGTCGTCGCCCCGTCGCTCCCCGGGTATGGCTTCTCCGGGCCGACGACCGAGCAGGGGGTCGACGTCCCGGCCATCGCCGACGCGTTCGCCGCGCTGATGGACCAGCTGGGGTACGACAGCTACGTCGCGCAGGGCGGCGACTGGGGAGCCATGGTGACCGCTCGCCTCGGGGCGGACTACCCGGATCGGGTCGACGCCATCCACCTGAACATGCTGCCCGCGGCGCCGCCGGACGTCGAGGACCCGACCGCGATGCTCGACGCGGCCGAACGCGCCGACCTCGCGGCGACGAAGGAGTTCCGGGAGACGGAGACGGCCTACTTCGAGATGCAGGCGACGAAGCCACAGACGGCCGCGTACGGGCTCACCGACTCGCCGGTCGGGCTGGCCGGGTGGATCGTCGAGAAGTTCCACGGCTGGAGCAGCGCGGTCGACAGCCCCGAGGAGCGCTTCGACCGCGACCGCCTGCTCGACAACCTCTCGATCTACTGGCTGACCGGGACGATCAACGCCTCGATGCGCCTCTACTACGAGACGGACCGACGGGCGGCGCTCCCCGACGCCGTGCCGGTGCCCACGGGCCACGCCCGCTACCCGGCCGAGATCTCCCGGACGCCGCGCACCTGGGCCGAAGAGGTGTACGACCTCGTCTACTGGGTCGAGATGCCCGAGGGCGGTCACTTCGCGGCGATGGAAGTGCCCGAACTGTTCGTCGAGGACGTCCGGACGTTCTTCGGCGAGGTCCGCTGACGCCGTCGGGTGGCTCCGCGAGCGCCGGGGCGGCCGGCGGGATGGGGCGGGGCCACTTCTCCGCTGTCGGTAGCTCTTTAGGCCGGGGTGGAATGAGGCCAGGTGTGAACTGGCGCGCGACCGAGTGGTGGGTACTCGCTGGCTGTTTCCTCGCCTCCGTGGGCGTCAACGCCTTCATGATCGCACCGTCCAGCATCGCGCCGCTGTTCGTCGCGCACTTCGACATCCCGACCGCGGCCGCGGGGAACATCGTCAGCGCGGCCATCGTCGGCTCGCTGTTCACGCAGATCCCGGGCGGGTACCTGCTCGACCGCTACGACAACCGCTGGGTGGTGGTGCCGGCGGTCGCGGGCTTCGTCGCCGCGGTGCTGGCCATCCAGGTCGTCGGGTCGTTCGAGGCGTTCATGGCCCTGCGCGTCCTCGGCGGCATCGTCGGCGGGTTCGTCTTCACCGCCGGGGCGAACGTCGTCGGACAGGTGTTCCCCGCCGACCGGCAGGGGTTCGCGACCGGGCTCTACATGACGAGTCCGCCGGTGTCGTTCGCGCTCGCGCACGCGACCAGCCCGCTGATCGGCGCAGCGGTCGGCCCGCTGCCGGTGTTCCTGCTCCACGCCGCCGTGACCGTCGTGGGCACGGTCCTGTTCCTGCTGGTCGCGCCGGGCGCGATCCGGAGCGCGGAGCCGCCCACGGCCGGCGAGTTCGCGCGGGCGCTCCGCAACCGCGCCGTCATCCTCGTGGCCTGCTCTGCGTTCTCCGTCTACGCGCTCTACCTCTTTCTCAACACCTGGCTGCCGACGTACGGGACGGACGTGCTCTCGCTCTCGATCCCGGTCGCGGGGTTCGTCACGGCGCTCGTCCCGCTGATCGGCATCCTCTCGCGCCCGAGCGGCGGGTGGCTGAGCAGCCGGCTCGGCAGCCGGCGCGCGGTGCTCGCGGGCGGCCTGCTGGTCGGCCTGGCTCTCCTGGTCGCCATCCCGTTCGTCGACGCTATCCCGCTCTTTCTCGTCCTGCTCGCGGTGGCGGCCTTCACCGTCCAGCTCGGGATGGGCGTCTACTACGTCCTGATCCGGGAACTCGCCACGCCCGGCACCGAGGGGACGAGCCTCACCGTGATGACGACCATCGGGTTCACCGGGTCGTTCTCGGCGCCGATCGTCGGCGGGTGGCTCATCTCGACGTACTCGTGGCCCGTGGCCTTCGCGACGTTCGCCGCCGTCGGCGTCCTCGGGACGGCCGCGCTGGTGCCCGTCTCGGAGCCCGGCCCCGGCGCGATCGCGCCGACTGCCGACTCCGGGCAGGACTAGCGACCAGGCGGATCGGTCGTCGGGCTTCGGCGCGCGCGGTGACGGCTACCCGTCCTCCGAGCGGTCGACGCCGCCGCCCAGAGCGAAGTCGAGGTCGAGGTCGCGCGCGAGGTCCCTGGCCGCCCCGGAGACGATGCGCTTCTCGGCGGAGATCTGGTGGGCGTGCGTCCCCTCCAGTTCGCAGATCTTGGCCGCCCACGGCGCGATGCCGTCGGCGCCCTCGGCGGTCAGTTCCTGGTGGGTGAGGACCTTCAGGTAGGTGGTGACGTTGATGCCGCCGCTGTATCGCGCCACCTCCAGGGTCGGCAGGGTGTGGTTCGTCCCGACCGCCTTGTCCCCGAACACCACCGGCGCGTGGTGGCCGAGGAACAGCGACCCGTAGTTGTGGAGGTCGTCCAGGAGGCGCCGGGGGTCGTCGGTCATCACCTGCAGGTGCTCGGGCGCGTAGTCGTTGCCGACGGCGGCGGCCGCCGACAGGTCGTCGACGAGGACGACCTCGCCGTTGTTCTCCCAGCACTCCCGCGCGGTCTCCTCGGTGCGGAGCGCCGGGAGTTGCTCGTGGAGCGCGTCGACGGCGGCCTCGGCGACCGCGCGGTCGGTGGCGACGAGAATCGCCCGCGAACGGGGGTCGTGCTCGGCCTGGGCGAGCAGGTCCGTCGCGACCAGGTCGGGGTCGGCCGTCTCGTCGGCGACGACGAGCACCTCGGTCGGGCCCGCGAGGAAGTCGATGCCGACGTGGCCGAACACCTGGCGCTTCGCCTCGATGACGTAGACGTTCCCCGGCCCGGTGACCTTGTCGACGCCGGGAACGGTCTCGGTGCCGTAGGCCATCGCCGCGACCGCCTGCGCGCCGCCGACGACGTAGACCTCGTCGGCTCCGGCCCGGTCCATGGCGTACAACTGGGCGGGCTGGACGGAGCCGTCCGGCTGGGGCGGCGCGCAGGCGACGACCTCGTCGACGCCCGCGATCACCGCCGGCACGATAGTCATCGCCGGCGCCGCGACGAGCGGCTTCCGGCCGCCGGGGACGTACACGCCGACTCGCTCGACGGGGACCAGCCGCGTCCCGAGCGTGACGCCGTCCGCGAACTCCCGCTCGAACCCCTCCAGGTGCGAGAACTGTTCCTCGTGGAACGCGCGGACGTTCTCGATCGTGTTGTCGATGGCCCGCCGCTCGGCGTCGCCGAGTTCGTCGGTCGCCGCCTCGATCTCGGCGTCGCTCACCCGGAGCGCCTCGCGCTCGACGTCGTCGAACCGACGCGTGAGGTCCCGGACGCCCTCGTCGCCCCGCTCGCGCACGGTGTCGACGATGTCGCGGACCGACTCGGTCACGTCCTGCGGGATGTCGAGCGACGCGTCCGCGGCCGACTTGAGGTACTCTCGTTCCATGGGAACAGGTGACACGGCGGCGCCGTAAAGGTACGCTCCGGCCGCGGCGGATAGAGGTTTGTCCACCGGGGACGAAGCGGCGTCCGTGCCACACACCACGGAGATCCCGGTTACCTGGGGCGACACCGACGCCGGCGGGCTGATCTACTTCCCGCGGTTCTTCCACTACGCGGTCGTGGGGCTGAACGACTACTTCGCGCCGGCCGTCGAGACGGGCCACCTGATGGAGGCGCTCCGGACGGAGGGGCTGGTGCTCCCGGCGGTCGACGCGTCGGCCTCCTTCGAATCGCCGCTGCGGGCGGGCGAGACCGCCCGCCTCCGGACGACCGTGCGGGCGCTCGGGACGAGTTCGCTGACGACGGCGTTCGAGGTCGAGCGCGCCGCGGACGGAGAGCGCGCCGCCCGCGTCACGGTCACGTTCGTCCTCGTCGACGAGCAGTTCGAGTCGACCGCGCTTCCTCAGGCGATCCGGGACTGCGTGGCCGCGCGGGGCGACGACCCGGACGCGGACTGAGCGGCGGGCGGCGGAACCACCCACACCTATCTGCCGGGGTCGCGTGCCGACTGCCGTGCACGCGCTCCTCATCGGCGGGACGAGGTTCATCGGCCGCCACACGGTCGACGACCTGCTCGCCCACGGCTACGACGTGACGCTGTTCAACCGCGGGACCCGCGAGAGCCCCTTCGCCGACCACGACGACGTCGGGCACGTCACCGGCGACCGGAACGAGCGGGCGGACCTGGAGGCGGCCCGTGACGCGGTCGACCCCGACGTCGTCATCGACTTCGTCGCGATGGCCCCGACGCACGCAGCGGTCGCGACCGAGGTGTTCGCGGACGTGGAGGCGTACGTCCTGGTCTCGACGGCGGCGGTCTACGCCCGCACCGACGTCCCGTACCGCGAGGACGAGACGCCGCTCCACGAGTACACCGAGGAACACGCCCCCGACGACCCGGCGGACGCGATGGAGGTGGAAGTCGCGGGCACCTACGGGCCCCGGAAGGCCGAGTGCGACCGCATCTGCTTCGCCGCGGCCGAAGACGGCGTGAACGCGCTGGTCGCCCGGCCGCTGTACGTGTTCGGGCCGTACGACTACACCGAGCGCTACGACTACTGGATCGACCGCGTGGCGAACAACGACCGCGTCCTGGTCCCGGGCGACGGCGACGGGCTCGCCCACCAGGTGTACGTCGAGGACGTCGCCAGCGCGCTCCGGGTCGTCGCCGAGGAGGGGACGCCCGGCGAGGCCTACAACGTCGGCGCCCGCCGGCTACTGCCGATCGACGACCGCCTGGAGGCCATCGCGGACGCGCTCGACGCGGACGTGGACCTCGTGCACGCGAGCGACCGGGACCTCGACGCGCACGGCCTCGCGAAGTGGGACTTCCCGCTCGTCCTGCCGATGCCCATCGTGGCCGACACGGACAAACTGGCCGCGCTCGGCTGGGAGACGACCGACAACGAGACCGCCATCGCCCGGACCGCCGAGGAACACCTCGAGAGCGACCGGACGGGGCGCGAGAACGGCCCCGACCGGGCCGTCGAGGAGCGCGTCATCGACGCCCTCTCGGAGTGACCGGCCCACCACGGGGTGCCAGCCATCGCAGACGACCGTCTCGACGCGTCGGCGTCCCACCGCCGTCGTTCGAATCGGTATCAAAACAGTTTTCATCCACTCGATGCGCCATGAGACATCATGGACAGACTCGGTAGCGGTTCCCGACGCCAGTTGTTGAAGCGCATCGGAGCCGGCGCGACGGTCGGCGGGCTCACCGGCATCGCCGGTTGTACGAACAACGGCGGGAACGGCGGCGGGAACGGCGGCGGGAACGG
>JBDGSV010000002.1:35131-55244 GCA_042217375.1 Haloarculaceae archaeon
CGGCGGGAACGGCGGCGGGAACGGCGGCGGGAACGGGGGCAGCGACGGCGGCAGCGGCACCGACCAGGGCGACGGCGGGAGCGGGAGCGGCAGCGCGTCGCTGCGCGTCGGGTTCCTCTACCCGACGAGCGGGCCCTACTCGGCGCTCGGCGAGTACCAGGTCGGCGGCACCAAGGTCGCCCTGGACAAGATCGCCTCGGAGATGGACGTCGAGATCGACAACGTCGGCATCCTCGACACGAAGCTCGATCCCCAGGAGGGGCTGCGCCGGGCGAAGGAACTCACCGACCAGGAGAACGTCGACGTGATGATCGGGACGAACAGTTCCGCGGTCGCGGCGGCGGTCTCGAAGCACGCGAAGCAGTCCGAGACGCCGCTCATCATCACCGGGGCGTCCGCGGAGGCGATCACCGGGAAGAACTGCAACGAGTACACGTTCCGGACCATCGGCCACACCTACCAGAACACGAAGGGGCTGGCCGAGTACGCCATGGAGAACCTCGGGACGAAGTTCGCGACCATGGGCGCCGACTACTCCTGGGGGCGCGCCAGCGTCGGCGGGTTCACCGAGGTCGCCACGGAGAACGGCGGCGAACTGGTCACGCAGGTCTGGCCGAAGCTCGGCGCCACCGACTACAGCTCCCAGATCCAGAAGATCGCCGACTCGGGGGCCGACCTCGTCTGCGTGCGCTGTGCCGGCTCCGACGCCGTCAACTCCACCAAGCAGATGGCCAGCTTCGGCCTGATGGACGAGATGGACGTCCTCATCCTCAACTCGGTCGACGTGCTGAAGGGCGCGGGCGAGGCCGCCGTCGGCACCTACGGCGCGGGCTACTACTTCGAGACGGACACCGAAGCCAACCGGGCGTTCGTCAACGCCTACATGGACAAGAACGACGGCGCGGTGCCCGACACGTGGTCGGTGACCGCCTACGAGGCGACGCTGCTGGCCGCCCAGGTCGGCGCCCAGATCGGGGCGTCCGCCGGGTCGACGAACGGCCAGGACGTCATCGGCGCGCTCGAAGGGATGAGCGTCCAGAGCCCGACCGGCGACGTGAAGATCCGCGCGTGCGACCACCAGGCGACGGCCTCGGTCTCCATCTCGCAGACCGTCGAGAGCAAAGAGGGCTGGTGGGGGAAGAAGGACTTCCCGACCCGCAAGATCCTGACCGTCTCCGAAACCGGGACCAACCTGCGTCCCTGCGAGGAGACCGGCTGTAACCTGTAACGGTCCGCGACTCAGGACCCCACCAGGTCCGCGAGCGCGACCTTGTCGATCTTCTGTGAGCCGGTGCGGGGGAACTCGTCGACGAAGGCGATCACCCGCGGCTTCATGTAGCCCGGCAGATCCTCCCGGGCGTCGCAGAAGGCCTCGACGTCGGCCTCGGTGATTCCCTCGCCGACGATGGCCGCGGTCACCGCCTCGCCCCAGCGCTCGTGGTCGGTGCCGAAGACCGCGACTGCCTCGACGCCCTCCATGTCCTGGAGCACGTCCTCGACCCGGCTCGGCGGGACCTTCTCGCCGCCCGAGTGGACGATGTCGTCGCGGCGGTCGACGTAGTAGAGGAAGCCGTCCTCGTCCTCGCGGACGACGTCCTCGGTGTGCAGCCACCCGTCGGTGAACAGCGCCTCGTTGCGCTCGGGGCGCTCCCAGTAGCCCGGGGTGATGATGTCACCGCGCAGGAGGAGCTCGCCGTGCTCGCCCTGCTCGACGGGGTCGGTCGACCCCGGCTCCGCGACGCGGTGGCGGACCGCGGGCGTCGGTTTCCCGAGCGCGCCGGGCGGCAGGTGCGCGTCGACGGGGTTGGTGACGCTGACGCCCGCGTTCTCGGTCTGGCCGTAGTAGTTCGTGAGGTCGACCCCGAACGTCTCCTCGAACTCCTCGATCAGCGGCTGGGGCGCGGGCGCGCCCCCGAAGAAACAGAACACCAGCGAGGAGAGGTCGCACGTCTCGACAGCCTCCGTGTCGAGCGCGTCGATCATCATCGTCGGGACGAGACCGGTGTAGGTCGCGCCGAACTCCTCGATGGCGCGGACGCACCGCTCGGCGTCCCAGCCGGGGAGGAGCGCGACCGTCCCGCCGGAGAAGAGCGTCATCAGCACCGCCCCGTGGAACCCCCCGACGTGGAACAGCGGCATCGAGACCAGCGCGGTGTCGTCCGGCGAGAGGTCGAACACGCTGATGCCCGAGTCCACCTGCGCGCCGATGTTCCGGTGGGTCTGGACGACGCCCTTCGGGTCGCCGGTCGTCCCCGAGGTGTGCATGACGATGGCGGCGTCGTCGTCCAGGCGCTTGGTCCGGGCGGGGGCCGCGCTCGCGTCGGGGAACCCCGCGAGCGAGCCGTCGCCGTCGAGTTCGACGACGTGCTCCAGGTGCTCGACGCGCTCTTCGAGCGCCGCGGTCGCGTCCGCGAACGCCGCCGAGGTGAACAGGACCGTCGGCCGGATGTCGTCGAGGACGAACGCGAGGTCGTCGACGCCGAACCGGGTGTTGAGCGGCGAGGCGACCGCGCCCACGTGCCAGGCGCCGAAGATCAGCGGCGCGTAGACCGCGCAGTTGGGCAGGTAGACCGCCACGCGGTCGCCCTCCTCGACGCCGCGCTCGCTCAGCCAGGCCGCGACCCGCCGGGCCTGCTCGTCCACCTCGGCGTAGGTCGCCGTCTCGTCCTCGGTCCGGATCGCCGGGGCGTCCGGGCGACGGGCCACCTGCCGTGCCAGGTACTCGCACAGATTCATGCCCGGGGAGACGCCGACCAGGTACATATATCCGGGGTGATGGTACCACTCCGCACGACCGCCGGGAGAACTATGGGACCGTCCGCCGAGTGCGAGGTATGCGCGTCGCGGCGTTCACCAGTTACGAGGACGTGGCAGACATCGAAGTACGGGACCGCGCGGACCCGGAGCCGGGCGCGGGCGAGGCGGTCGTGCGCGTCGAGGCGGCGTCGCTCAACCACCGCGACCTCTGGAAACTGAAGGGCGAGAGCGGGGGCGATGCCGACCTCCCGTTCGTGGCCGGCGGGGACCTCGCGGGGACGGTCGCGGCGACCGGACCGGACGTCGACAGCGTGGCCGCGGGCGACCGGGTCGTCCTCTGTCCGCTCCTGACCTGTGGCACCTGCGAGTTCTGTCGCGAGGGACCCGAGAACATGTGCGAGCACTACGACAGCTACGACGGCGCGTTCGCCGAGCGGGCGCTCGTCCGCGCGGACCGGCTCGTCCCGCTGCCCGACGCCGTCGACGTCGTCGACGCCGCGGCGCTCCCCATCGCCTACATGACAGCCTACCGGATGCTGAAGCGGGGCGGCGCGACGGCGGGCGACCGCGTCTTCGTCCCCGGCGCGACCGGGGGCGTCGGCATGGCGGCGGTCCAGCTGGCGGGGCTGCTCGGCGCCCGGACGATCGGCACGTCGACGTCGGCGCGCAAGCTCGACCGCGTCGAGCGCGCGGGACTCGACCACGCGATCCACACCGGCGACCCCGAGGCGATGCGCGAGGCGGTCGCCGAGATCGGCGACGTCGACGTCACGGTCAACCACCTCGGCGGGCCGTACACCCGCGTCGGCGCCGCCGTCCTCCGGCGCGGCGGCGCGATGGTCGTCTGCGGACGAACCGCGGGCCGCTACCCCGAGTTCGACGTGCGCGACCTCTACTTCGGCCACAAGCGCATCGTCGGGAGCACCCTCGGCACCCAGCCCGACCTCGAACGGCTGGTGTCGTTCGTCGCCGACGGCCGGCTGTCGCCGGTCGTCGCCGAGGAGTACCCGCTCGCGGAGACCCGCCGGGCGTTCGAGGACATGCGGGACCGCGACCGGGTCGGGAAGCTCGTCGTCCGGCCCCAGCAGTAGTCAGGACTCGGGCGCCACCCAGGCGAGGACGACGCCGAACAGCCCCAGGACGCCCGCGACGGCGAACGCGGTGCCGTAGCCGCGCGCGCCGATGAGCGCGCCCGCGACGATGGGGGCCACGAACGCGCCCGCCAGGCCCACGCTCGTCAGGAACGCGACGGCGGTGGCGGCCACCTCCGGGGCCACGAGTTCGCGGACGTACGCGAACACGAGCCCGAGACAGAGCTGGATGGCGAACCCCGCGACCAGGAGCGCGGCCACCACCACCGGGACGGTCCGGAGCGCGGTGAACCCCGCGACGACCGGCGTCGTCACGAGGAACGAGAGCAGGACGATGGGGCGGCGGCGGCCGTCGAACAGGCGGTCGGACAGAAGGCCGCCGGTCACTCGCGAGAGCACGCCCACCGCCGGGAACAGCGCGGTGAGGGCGCCGCTGACCGCCAGCGACAGCGCCAGGTGCTCGGTGAGGTAGGAGGGCGCCCAGCTGTTGATGAACAGGTAGAGCGCGTAGGCGAGAAAACCGAGCGCGCCGACGGTCCAGATGCGCGGGTTCGCGACGACGGTCCGGAGGTCGGCCCGGGTCGGCGTCGGCGTGTCGGTGGCCCGACCGCTCCCCCGGCTCGTCGGCCAGAACAGCGCCAGCCCCACGAGCGCGCTCCCGGTGAACACGGGAAAGACCGCCGGCCAGCCGAGCGCGCCCGCGACGACGGGCGCGGTCCCCTGGCCGATGGCGAAGCCGATCGGTCCGCTGGCCGTGAACGTCGCCACGGCCGTCGCCTGGCTGTCGGCGTCGAACGAGCGGCCGACCACGTCGATGCCGGCGTTCCAGATGACCGTGTAGGCGACGCCGCCCAGCACGCGCGAGACGAGCAGCGACCAGTAGGCGCCCGCGGTCGCGGCCTGCCACCCCCACGCGCCGGCGACGAGGAGCGCCAGCACCGCCGCCCCGGCCGCCAGCCGGGAGTCCGTCCGGTCGAGTGCGATTCCCGCCGGGAGGCTCGCCACCACCGCCGTCCCGAACATCACGCCGACGACGAGCCCGGCGGACGACGGCCCGACGCCCATCGAGTCGCGGATCAGCGGCGTGATGCTCGCCGGCGCGAGTTCGTAGGCGCCGAGCGACACGCCGAGCAGGCTCGCCCCGACCAGCAGTCCCCACGGGTGGCGCGCGCGATCAGACACGACCGGGGAGCACTCCCGCCCGTGGTATCAAGCTGTCGCGACGACCGCGGGGGCCGCCGGCCGCACCGGGGAGCGAATCGGGGCCCCGAACGGCGTCAGTCCTCGCAGCGGCCACAGACGCCGGCTGCGGCGCCCGCCCGCTCGACGCCGGGCGCGAGCCGCGAGAGCTGCCAGACGGGGTCGTGGCCGGTGGCCTCGCGGTGGGCCTCGATGCGCTCGCGGGCCGGCGCGAGCTTCGCGAACGACTCCTCGAGTCCGCAGGCGGGGCAGGTGACCGTCGCCCGATGGGCTGGCATCGGTCGCCCGGAGGGGCCGGACGAGGAAAACGCCGTCGCTCGCGGGGCGAGCGCGGGACTGCGCGGCCATCGAGAACGCCTATAACCCTCCCCCACGTCGCCGGTCCCGATGACAGTCAGAGGGTCGAAGTACTTCGAGGACTTCGAGGCCGGAGAATCGATCACGACCGCCTCCCGGACGCTCACCGAGGCCGACCTCGTCAACTTCTGTTCGCTCACGGGCGATCTCAACCAGTTGCACACGAGCGCGCCGTTCGCCAGCGACTCCCACATGGGCGAGCGCGTCTTCGCCGCCCCGCAACTGTTCTCGTACGCCGTCGGCCTCGTGGGCCGGACGAACATCTTCGAGGGGACGGTCAAGGCCATCCTCGGGTTCGACGACTTCACCTTCCACGTCCCGACGCACCCGGGCGACACCATCCACATCGTCGCCACGGTCCAGGAGACGACCGACCCCGAGGAGTTCGGGGACGACGCCGGCCGGATCACCATCACCTACGACATCCGGAACGAGGACGACGAGACGGTCGGCGTCGGCGACCTGCGGTTGCTGGTGTTCAAGCGACCCGACGGAGACTGACGGGCGGGTCGGCGCGAGAGCTGCCGGCCGTCTCAGTCGGATCCCTCGTCGGCCTCGTCCGGCGGGACGGTGTTCCGGTCGACGTACTGCCAGACGTCGGTCGCGATGGGTCGGTCCTGCTCTTCGAGGACCTCGCCGGCGACGCCGGCGGCGCGGCTGACGACGGCGAGCGCCCGGGCGGCCGTCGGAGAGAGTCCCATGTCCGCGGTGACGGCGGCGATGGCGCCGGTCACGTTGATCGGGAGGTCCCGGCCCGTCTCGGCCTCGAAGGCGTCGCGCACCGCGAACAGGAGGTCGACGTGCTCGCCGGCGATGCCCTCCTCGCTCGCCACGTCGAACAGGGTCTCGGCGCGGGGGTCGACCGGATCGAGGTGCGGGTGGCCGATGCCGGCGAAGCGCTCGCCCCGGTCCAGGTAGTCGGTCACCAGCGACTCGACGGCGGCGTCGCGGTCGGCGGCCGCCGCGAGCGCCTGGAGGTCCGCGGAGCAGTCCTGCATGGTCCCGATGAACTGCGAGCCGACGCCGAGGACGCCGCTGGCGATGGCCGCCTGCACCGCGGTGGGCTCCGAGAGCGCCGTCATCCGGGCCGCGATCGCCGAGGGAGTCTTGCCGTGGACCATCAGCGACGTCAGGACGGCGTCGAGGAGGCGCCGCTCGCCGTCCGTCGGGACCTCTCCGGTCCAGAGGTAGTAGAGGGCGGCCGTGAACGACAGGTCGTCCATGACCTCGGTCGCCAGGTCGCGCTGCCTGACAGTGATCGATTCCGCGTCGTGCGTCGAGAGCGCCGACTCGAACTCGCGAGCCATGCCCGGGGATCCGGGCGGGACGGCTTAAGTCGTCCCGGTCAGTTCGCCCGCTCTCGCTCGTGGCGCTCGGCCAGTTCCCGGCGGACGATCTTGTCGCTCGTCGTCTTGGGGAGTTCGTCGATGAACTCCAGTTCGCGGGGGTACTCGTGCTTCGAGAGTTCCTCCTTGGCGAACTGGGTGATCTCCGCCCGGAGATCGTCGCTCGGCTCGTGGCCGGGCGCGAGCGTGACGTAGGCCTTCACGATGTTGCCCCGCGTCTCGTGGTCGACGCCGATGACGCCGGCCTCCTCGACCGCGGCGTGGTCGACGAGCGTCTCCTGGACCTCCTCGGGGCCGATGCGGTAGCCTGCCGAGATGATGACCTCGTCGGCCCGGCCCCGGTACCACCAGTAGCCGTCCTCGTCGACCTCCGCGAGGTCGCCGGTCCGC
Source organism: Haloarculaceae archaeon (assembly GCA_042217375.1). Classification (GTDB taxonomy): domain Archaea; phylum Halobacteriota; class Halobacteria; order Halobacteriales; family Haloarculaceae; genus JBDGSV01. The sequence continues at coordinate 42,273 of JBDGSV010000002.1, forward strand.
ATCCAGCCGACCGGCTGGGTGCCGGCCATCGGGCCGCTCCCGCCGGACTGGTACTTGGCGATCTCGCCCACCTCGCCCGCGCCCTCGACGAACGTCATCGCCTCGGTCGGTGCCGGGTCCTCGTGAGTCGCCTCGGGGCTGGCGTCCGGGTCGACGAGGCGGATGTCCTGCCCGGGCACCGGCTTGCCCATGCTGCCGTGCTTGACCTCCCAGTCGGCGAACGGGTAGTTGCAGACGATCATGCCGCCCTCGGTGAGTCCGTAGGCGTCGATCGGGACCGTCCCGAGGTGCTCCTCGACCCACTCGGCCGTGCCGGCGTCGAGGGTCTCGCCCGCCGTCACCAGCACCCGCAGATCGACGTCGTAGGCGTCGACGTCGACGTCGCTGGCGCGCAGCTGCCGGAGCGCCGTCGGCGCGACCATCGCGTTGGTCACGTCCCACCGGTCGAGCGTGTCCACCCACATCTCCAGGTCGAACCGCCCGCGGTACGCGCCGATGTTCGTCCCGAACTGGCCGGGCGCGAGCGTCCCCGCCCCCAGCCCGTAGGACCAGGCGGGCGAGGCGGCCACGAAGTAGGTGTCCGCTTCGAGCAGGTCGACCACGAACCGCATGTAGGCCTCGGCCGCGACCCGGGCGTGCGTGGAGGGGTGCGGCGTGGGCTGGCCGGTGGTCCCGCTGGAGTAGCTCATCCCGTACGGCTCGGACGGGTGGACGCGGATGGCCTGGTAGTCGCCCGACTCGGCCGCGACGTCGTCGTAGGGGCGCACGTCGAGGTCGCCCACCGGCTCCTCGCCGCCGCCCACGACCAGGATCCGTTCGAGCGACGGGATGGCGTCGGGGGCGACCTTGTCGAGGTGGTCGGCCGTCGTCACCAGCGTCGTCGCCTCCGCGTCGGCCAGTCGGTAGGAGAGCGCGTCCGGCCCGAACTTCGGGTCCAGCGGAATGAAGTGCCGCAGGCTCTTGATCCCGCCGAACAGGACGGCGTACAGCTCCAGCCGCGGCGGGAGCATGATTCCGAACCGCTCGCCCCGCTCCATGGTCCCCTCGAAGAAGTTGGCCGCGCGGTTGGCCGCGGCGTTCAACTCGTCGAAGCTGTGGGCCTCGTCGGCGCCCGTCTCGAAGTCACGGATCCGGAGCGCGATCTCCTCGGAGCCGGCGTGCCGGCCGAGCGCTTCCTCCGCGAGGTTCAGCGACGCCGGTTCGCCGGCGTGGACGCGCCGCTCCCAGGCGGTCGCGGGGGCGTAGGTGTCCGACACCGCGTCGTAGATCTCGTCGTATGTCATTCGAACACACTCCCCACGCCCGACGGGATAAATGTGGGGTCGCCGCCGCGGGTCGGCCGGGCGTGGCAGTAGCAGTTCGATACCGACCGTCTCGGACTGCCTACCGGCGTGAACGGTCGCGCCGACTTTGCCGGCGCGTGGCGTCCGGCCGGCATGGACGCAGCCAGCGCCGGCGACGCGTCGGGCGGACGGGTCGCGGCGCTCGTCGTGGGGCGACCGCGGGTGGTCGTCGTCGCCTTTCTCGTGCTCACCGTCCCGTTCGCGGTGGGGTTGACGAACGTCTCGACGCAGTCCGGGACCGAGTCGTTCACGCAGGCCATCCCGGAGCAACAGGCGCTGGACGCCGTCGAGCGCGAGTTCGTGGTCCCCTTCGCCCCGACCGAGTCGACGACGCAACTGATCCAGCGCGACGAGAACGTCCTCTCGCGGGCCGCGCTGGTCCGGATGCTCACCGTCCAGCGCGAACTGGCCGACCGGCCCGAGTACCGGGTGGCCCGGACCACCAGCGCGGCCGAGCGGGTCGCGCTCGAACTCGACCCGACGGCGCAGACGCCCGAGGCCCGGCTGCGCGCGGTGCGCCGGGCCTCGCCGGCGTCGATCCGGGCGGCGGTGCGACGCGCGGCCGACGATCCGGGGTTCGCCCGGCTGCTCGGCACGGACTTCAACCCCCAGACGGCGCGGGCGAGCGCGACGGTCGCCGTCGTCACCCACGAAGTCCCGGGCGCGACCGGGGACGCGGAGCCGCTCGGCGCCGTCCAGCGCCGGCTCCAGGACCGCCTCCCGCGGCTCGCGCCGGACGTCACGGTGTTCGGCGGCGGGATCGTCGAGGCGGAGTTCGCGGCGGTCATCGGGGACACGCTGTGGCTCGTCGTCCCCGGCGCGGTCGTCCTCATCACGCTGTTCCTCGTGGTCGCCTACCGCGACCTCCTGGACCTGCTGCTGGGGCTGACGACCCTGGCGATGACCGTGGTCTGGACGTTCGGGTCGCTGGGGCTGGTCGGCGTGCCGTTCGACCAGATCCTCGTCGCAGTGCCGCCGCTGCTGCTCGCGGTCGGCATCGACTACGGCATCCACGCGGTCAACCGCTACCGCGAGGAGCGGGTGACGGGCGCGGCCGTCGAGCCGGCGATGCGGACCACCGTCGGCCAGCTCGCGGTGGCGTTCGGCGTCGTCACGGTCACGTCCGTGGTCGGGTTCGCCTCGAACCTGTCGAGCGACCTGGTCCCCATCCGGCGGTTCGGCCTGGTCGCGGCCGTCGGCATCGCGTTCACCGCGCTCGTGTTCGGCGTGTTCCTGCCGGCGGCGAAGCTCCTGCTCGACGAGGCCCGGGACCGGCCGGGCCGTCCCCACCGGGAACCGCGCCCCATCGCCGCCGTCGGCGGGGCGCCGGGGCGGGTGCTCTCGGTCGGCGTCCTGCTCGCGCGGCGCGCGCCCGTCGCGGTACTGATCGTGGCCGTCGTCGCGACGGCGGGCGCGGGCGGGTACGCGACCGGCGTCGACACCGAGTTTTCCCAGTCGGACTTCCTCCCGCCGGCCGAGATGCCGGCCTACCTGGCCGCCCTCCCGGAGCCGTTCCGGCCCGGCGAGTACACGGTCACCCGGACGCTCGACTTCCTGTCGGCGCGCTTCGCGACCGGCGAGGCCGACACCGTCACGGTCTACGTACGCGGGCCGCTGACGGCCGACTCGTCGCTGGAGGCGATCGAGCGCGCCGGGGCCGACCCGCCCGGGACGTTCCTCGAATCGGCCGACGGGTCGGCGAGCGCCCAGTCGATCCTGTCGGTCGTCCGCGCCCGGGCGGCCGCGGACCCCGAGTTCCGGGCGCTGGTCCGGCGCAACGACCGCGACGGGAACGGCGTCCCGGACCGGAACCTGGCGCTGGTGTACGCGCGGCTGCTCGACTCGCCGGCCGGGCCGTCGGCGCGCTCGTACCTGACCAGCGAGGGGCGGAGCGCGCGCGTGGTCTACGCGGTCGAGGCCGACGCGCCCGACGCAGCGGTGACCGCCGACGCCCGGACCGTCGCCGACCGGTTCCCCTACTCGGCGACCGCGACCGGCGACATCGTGGTCTTCCAGGCCGTCGCCGGCCTCATCCTCCGGTCGGCGCTGGTCAGCCTCCTGCTCGCGCTCGTCGCGACCGGGGTCGTGCTCGCCGTCGCGTTCGGGGCGCTGTTCGGCCGGCCGACGCTCGGCCTGGCCGCGCTCGCTCCGATCGGCCTCACGGTCGCCCTGCTCGCCGCCACGATGCGCGCGACCGGCATCGCGCTCAACGCCTTCACCGCGACGGTGCTCGCGCTCACCATCGGCCTCGGGGTCGACTACGCCGTGCACGTGCTCCACCGGTTCGCGGACGAGCGACGCACGGGCGCGCCGCTGTTCCCCGCGCTCGCGACCACGGTGACGGGGACCGGCGGCGCGCTGACGGGGTCGATGCTGACCACCGTCTTCGGCATCGGCGTCCTGGTGCTGGCGACGTTCCCGGCCATCCGCCAGTTCGGGCTGCTGGCCGCGCTGAGCGTCTTCTACGCCTACCTCACGTCGTTGCTGGTGCTGCCGTCGATGCTCGCGGTCCGGGCCCGGGTCGGCACGCCGATCAGTCACGACGGCGGGGCCGAAGCCGGGCCAGCGCCGCCCGGATCGTCGACCACTTCCAGTAGCCGAGACCGGTGAGCACGACGAGCCCGGCCGCCGCGAGCACGGGCACCGAGAGGTCGATCGGGAACCGCCGCGGCGGCGCGTCCCCCACCCGGATCGGGACGAAGTAGGTGTCAGAGAGCACGCTCTCGCCGGCCGCGTTCTCGTAGGTGAAGTCGACGAGCAGCGGGTAATCCTTCGCTACCGCGCCGCCGCTCGCCGCGAGTTCGAACCGGAGCGTCGCCGTCTCGTTCGGCCCGAGCGCGGAGACGAACGCCGCGTCGTCGTCGCTCGACAGCGGGTCGTCGGCGAAGACGCGCGCCCGGACGTCCCGGACCGGGTCGGTGCCGAGGTTGCGGACCCGGAGCGACACCACGGTCGACCGCCCCGCCGTCAGCGTCGCGTTCACCGGCGTCAGCGCGAACTCGTCGCGCTCGGGGGCGACCACGACCCGGGCGTCCAGCGGGTCGGTCTGGCGGACCTGGTCGCCCTGGCCGCGGTAGCGCACCCGGAGCGTCACGAGCCGCGGCCCGGGTTCGGCGTCGGCCGTCACGTCGAACCGGAACGAGAACGGCTGGCTCGCGCCTGGCGCCAGCGACCCCACGGCGTACTCCGTCTCGCGGGGGAGCAGGGTCGGTCCGGCCTCCTCGACCAGCAGGACGACCCCCGTCGCGTTCACCGGGCCGGTGTTCACCAGTCGGCCGCGCACCTCGCCCGTCTCGTCGACCCGGAGGTCGCCGGTCACGTCGGCGACCGCGAACGACTGCTCGGCGCCGACCGGCACCCGCGCGTCGAGGACGTCGCTCGTCCGCACGTCGTCTGCGGCGTCGCGGTAGCGCACCCGGAACTGGAGCAGACGCGACCCGTCGCCGACCGTCTGTGGCACGTCGACGGTGAACCGGAAGCCGGCGCGGTCGCCCGGAGCGAGCGTGCCGACGGCCACCGCCGGTTCCCGCGGCTGGAGATCGCTGCCGTTCCCGACCGGAACCAGCGCGACGTTCGAGACGGACTGTGCGCCCGTGTTCACCACGGTCCCGCGGACGACGCCCCGCTCCCCGACCCGGAGGGTGCTGGTCACGTCGGCGAGCGCGAACGACTGCTCGGGGTCGACCGCGACCCGGGCGTCCAGCGAGTCGCCGACCCGGACCTCCCCGCCCGGGCCGCGGTAGCGCACCCGGAACTGGAGCAGGCGCGGCCCGGCGTCGGCCGCCCCGTCGACGGCGACCGGGAACCGGAACCGCGCCTCGTCGTCGGCGTCGAGGTCGCCGACCGGGTACCGCGTCTCGCGCGGTTGCACCCCGGCGCCCGCGGCGTCGAGGACCACGACCGCGTCCGTGACCGACTCGTTGCCCGCGTTGCGGATCCGGCCCGTGATCGCGCCGCGCTCGCCGACCCGGAGGTCGCCGGTCACGTCGGCGACCGCGAACGACTGCTCGGCGGCCACGGTCACCTCGGCGTCGACCGGGTCGCTCGTCTGCACGGCGTCCGTGGCGTCGCGGTAGCGCACCCGGAGCGGCAGCGAGACCGGACCCGGCGCCGAGTCGTTCGCCACGTCGACCGAGAACTCGAAGGGCGCGGCCTCGCCCGGCGAGAGCACGCCGACGGCGTAGGCCGGCTGGCGCGCCCGGAGCCCCGTCACCTCCTCGGGGAACGCGACCACGGCGTTCACCGCGGGGCGGTCGCCCGTGTTCACCACGGTCCCGCGGACGACGCCCCGCTCCCCGACCCGGAGCGTGTCGCTGACGTTCCCCAGCGCGAACGTCTGTCCGGCCCCGACGGGGACGGCGATCGACCGCGCGGGCGAGCGCTCCCGGACGCCGCTCGGGGCGCGGTAGTCGACCGTCGCCTCCAGCGGGTAGGCGCCCGGAGGGAGGTCCCCGGGCGCTCCGACGCGGGCAGTGACCGTCCGCGACGTCCCGGGCGCGAGCCGGCCGAGCGAGAGCCGCTCGACCCGGGAGCGCTGGTCGGGACCGCCGAAGAACACCGACGTGTTGCCCGCCGCGAGGACGAGCGTGGCGTCGGTCGCGGCCTCGGTGCCGGCGTTGGTGACGGTGACCTGCCGGTCGGCCGTCTCGCCGGCGCCCACGACGGCGCCGTCGGTCCGGTAGGCGAACCGGGGCTGGTCCTCGACGACCAGGGTCAGTTCTCGCCGGACCGTCTCGGTGGTGATGCCGTACCGCGGTTCGGTGACGTCGCTGTACTGGACGAACCGGGTGTAGTCGTAGGTGACCCGGACGGGGATGGTGTAGGTCCCCGGTTCGACTGACTCGTCGACCTCGATCCGGTAGGCGAAGGGCCCGGAGACGCCCTCGGGGACGTTCCCCACGGGAACCGAGGCGGTGAGCCGGTGGACCGAGTCGCGGAGTTCCGGCGGGAGGTCGCGGTCCTCGACGCTGAACCGGACGCCGCGGGCGGTCTTGACCTGTTCCTCGAACTGGGCGGGACCGCCCCGGGTGAGCAGCCCCTTGTTGGTGACGAACACCTCGAGCGTCGTCTGCTCGCCCGCCGTCACGCGGTTCTCCGGGAGGAACAGGTCGAGGTCGGGCCGGCCCACCACGGTCCCCTCCTGGGCGCGCACGGGACTGGAGACGGCGACCAGCGGAGCGAGGAGGAGGAGGGCACACAGCACGAAGGCGACGCCGCGCGCGGGGAGCCGGCCGGGGGACATGGCCGCCGCGTACGTCGTCGCCGCGAATAAACTCCGAAGACCGTTTCGCGGGCCGTCGCAGTCGCGCACGGCGGTTCGGTCGGCCTACCGCGTCGGACGCCGCGCGGGCGCGGCCTACTGGCAGGCTACTGCCACGCTGCGGGGCGGGCGCCGACCGCAGAAGGAGGATATAAGCACCCGTCGGCCGTCGCCTAGCCGGACTGATATGGAGTACCACGATTCCGAGCTGGCGACCGAGATCGCAGCGCGCACGCAGGAGTTCGTCGAGGAGGTCGTCCTGCCGGTCGAGCGAGAGCTCCCGCCCGGCGAGCAGGTGTCCGACGCGGTCATCGAGGACCTCCGCGAAGAGGCCCGGGACCGCGACCTCTACGCGCCGCAGATGCCGACCGATCTCGGGGGGCTCGGGCTCGACTACGGCGACCTGCTGCCGACGCTCGAACAGGCGGGCCGGACCCTGCTGGCGGAGCCGGCGATGCGCATCGACGCGCCCGACGAGGGCACCATGCACCTGCTGGAGCTGCTGGCGAACGAGACCCAGCGCGAGCGGTGGCTCGAACCGCTGGTGGCCGGCGAGATCCGGAGCGCGTTCGCGATGACCGAGCCGATGCAGGGCGGGGGCGCCGACCCCACCATGATCCAGACGACCGCCGAGAAAGACGGCGACGAGTGGGTCATCGACGGCCACAAGTGGTGGATCACCAACGGCAGCGAGGCCGCCTTCTTCGTCGTGATGGCCCGGACCGACCCGGACGTCCACCCCTACGAGGGCTGCTCGATGCTGCTCGTCCCGGCAGACACCGACGGCGTCGAGATCGTCCGCGACCTGCCACACATGGGCGGCATCACCCTGGGGTCCGTCCACTCCGAGATCCTGTTCGACGACGTCCGCATCCCCGAGGAGAACGTGCTCGGGGAGGTCGGCGAGGGGTTCACCCACGCCCAGCAGCGGATGATCCCGGCACGGCTCACCCAGTGCATGCGGCTCTCGGGGCGGGCGCGGCGCGCGCTCGACGTCGCGAAGGCGTTCATGAGCGAGCGCGAGGTGTTCGGCGACCGCATCGCCGACAAGCAGGGGCCGCAGTTCGACCTGGCGGAGGCCGAGACCAAGCTCCACACCGCGCGGCTGCTCGCCCGGAACGCCGCACAGACCTACGCCGCCGGCGAACAGGCCCGCGTCGAGACCGCCATGGCGAAGTTCTGGACGACCAACGTCGCACAGGAGGTCGTCGACGCCGCGCTCCAGCTCTGCGGGTCGAACGGCATCGGCTACGACCTCCCGCTCGCCGAGTTCTACCAGGGCGTCCGCATCGTCCGCATCGCGGACGGCCCGGACGCGGTCCAGAAGCGCGTGATCGCGCGCGACGCGCTCGACGACGTCGACGAGCGCGAGATCGAACACGTCTCGCGGTTCGGGAGTCCGCGCCGCCCCTGATCCGGCCCCCGGCCGGTCGAACCGGGCACGGGGATTGATGACGGTCGGCGTGCAGGTCGGCGGTATGGTCGCGACCATCGACTCCGACGCGGTGCGGCTCGACTACGACGACGGCGTCGCCACGATCACGCTCAACCAGCCAGACCGGCGCAACGCCTTCTCCGCGGCGATCCAGTCGGGGATCGCCGAGGCGCTCGACCGCATAGAGAGCGACGGCGACGCGCGGGTCGTCGTCTTCGAGGGCGCGGGCGAGGCCTTCTCCGCCGGCGGCGACATCAGCAAGATGCGCAACTGGCTGGAGGACGAGGAGACCACCCAGACCGAGCGCGCCCGCGAGATCGAGTCAGGGATGGAGCTGATGGCGACCGTCGACGAGTTCCCCCTCTACACGGTGGCCAAGGTCGACGGCCCGGCCGTGGGCGCGGGCGCGGCGCTGACCCTGGCCTGCGACATCCAGCTCGCCAGCGAGCGCTCGGTGATCGGGTTCGTCTTCCGGAACGTCGGCCTGGCCGTCGACAACGGCGTCTCACACCTCCTCCCGCAGGTGGTGGGACGGAACGTCGCCAAGGAACTGACGGCGACGGGCGAACTGGTCGACGCCGAGCGCGCCGCCGACCTCGGACTGGTCAACCACGTCTACCCGACAGCGGAGTTCGAGGAGCGGGCCGACGACCTGATCGCCGAGATCGCGTCGGGACCGACGGTCGCGCTGCGCCACACCAAGCGACTCGTCGACGAGGGCGCCGACGCCAGCCTCCGGGAGGCGCTGGCCGACGAGGCGCTGTCCCAGACCGTCGTCATGGAGACCCGGGACCACCGCGAGGGCGTCGAGGCGTTCTTCGAGAAGCGCGACCCGGAGTTCGAGGGGCGCTGAACGCGACCGCGCCGACCCCGTGAGCGGGCACCGCGCTCGCGTCGATCTAGTCCACCTTCGACACGTCGTGGGAGAGACACTCGGGACAGCTACACCGGTCCGGTGACTTGGCCGACTCGAAGGTGTGATCGCAGTCGGCACAGCGGTACCGCTCGATGCTCGTCGTGGAACCGCCCACGCCGAGGAAGTCTTTCAGCGACTCTGTGATGCTCATGCGTCCGTTCGATGGTAAACAGTCACGTGCGTATCAACGGCCGGGGGCAGTTTCGAACCCCGAAAACGCCGGTCGGACGCGCGCTATCACGCCACAGCGCGAGTATAAGCTCTCGCGCGGCGTATCTATGGCATGGCATTCGACCACGTGACCTTCTTCGAACTGCACTTCGACGGCGCACAGTTCGGTCCGCGGGCCCTCCCCGGGACCGAGGACGACGCGGACGCGAACGCGGACGCCGACGACCGCGAGGCCGCACCGGCGCGGCGCGGGCGACGGGTCGCGCTGGTCGCCTTCAGCGTCGCGGTCTCGGTGGCGGCGGCGGTCGCTGCCAGGCGGATGGCCCGGCGCGGCGAGCGGATCGAGATCGAGGCCGTCGGCGACGGCGTCGAGGCGGCCACCGAGCAGTAGGTCGGCCTGTTTGTGCGGTCAGTCGTCGGCCGCCGGGCCCGACCCGGGCGGGAACACCGGCGCCGGGAGGGTGCTCGCGCACGCCAGCGACGGCGTCCGAGGGCGCGTCGAGCGCTCGTCGGCCGATGCCACCAGTTCCGAGTACCGCGAAGTGTACGTCGTCCATCGTGTGTCGTGTGCGTCGTCGGTCAGTCGTCCCGTGCGTTGCTCGTGGCGGTGCCAGCGGCCGTCTCGGCCGCGCGGCTCGCGGCTTCGCCGCTCGCTCCGTCCGCGGCCTCGCTACGCTCGGCCGCGCGTGCCTTGACGGCTGCCGGGTCGAACTCGTTGGCGGCCATGTTCGGCTCCAGGCCGGCCCGCTCGATGATCGCCAGGTCGTCGCCGGGCGACTGGCCCTCCGTCGTGAGGTAGTCGCCCGTGAGGATGCCGTCGGCTCCCGCCTCGAAGGGGAGGTGCTGCTCGTCCACGTCGAGGTTGACCTCCCGACCGCCGGTGAGCCGGACCCGGGCCTCGGGGTGGAGCAGGCGGTAGACCGCGATGGTCTTCAGGATCTCCTCGGTCGAGATGTCGGCCGACGCGCCGAGTTCGTCCCCCAGCGCCGTGCCGGCGACGGGGTTGAGCACGTTCACCGGGAGCGAGGAGACGCCGACGTCCTGGAGCGCGACCGCGGCGTCCACCCGATCGGTGGGCGTCTCGCCCATCCCGAGGATGACGCCGGCACAGAGGTCCATGCCGGTCGCCTTGGCCACCTCCAGCGTCTCGACGCGGTCCTCGAAGGAGTGGGTGCCGACGATCTCCGGGAAGAACCGCGGGGAGGTCTCGATGTTGTGGTTGTAGTGATTGACCCCCTCCGCGGCCAGGATCTCGGCCTCCTCCTCGGTGAGGATGCCGAGGCTGGCGTCGACCTCGACGTCGGTCTCGTCGCGCACCAGCCGGACGGCGCGGACGACCTCGCGCCACTCCTCGGGCCGCTGTTCCTTCGAGACGCCCTTCTCGGCGACGACGATGCCGAACCGCTGGGCGCCGTCCCGCTCGGCGCGCTTCGCGGCCGCCAGGATCTCCTCGGGGTCGAGCAGCCCGTAGGTGTCGATGCCGGTGTCGAAGTGGACCGACTGCGCGCAGAACCCGCAGTCCTCGGCGCAGTTGCCGGCCTTCGCGTTCACGATGCTACACGCGTCGACGGTCCCGTCCCCGAACCGGCGGCGGACCAGGTCGGCCCCGGCCGCGAGCGCCTCGAACGGCTGGGCGAGCAGCGCGAGCCCGTCCGTCCGGTCGAGCCGCTCGCCGTCGAGGACGCGCTCGACCGCGCCGTCGACGGTCGGGTTTCCCGTCTCGTAAACCATGAAATATAGAGTAGTTTACGACTTTATAATAGTTCGGGATCTCCGAACGCGACGGCGGTCGGCGACCGGCGGCGCCGCTCCGGGCGTGGACGACGCGGTCGGCGGCGAGAACGGGGCGGCAAGTCACGGACGCCGGCGAGGGCGGTCCTCCCCGCCGAGTCCCGCGCGGTCGTCGCGGGCGTGTCCCCGGGAGCAGGCTCAGGCCCGCTCGCCGTGGACGACTTCGAGCGAGACCGCCTGCCCGCCCTCCGGCGTCCGGATCTCGACGGTCCGTCTCGCCAGTTCGACCTCGACGTCGTCGTAGTCGAGGTCGTCGCCGGGCGTGGGTGCGAGCACGAGCGTGCCGTCTGGACCGGTGCGGAAGGTCGCGAGGTCGCGCATGCCGGAACCGACGGCGTCGGGCGGCTTGAATCCCGTGACGGGACCGGCGGAAGCGGCGCGAGTCCGACCCACCAGTTAGAAACCTCTGGAACACTCCTACTCGCACATGTCCGCCTCGGAGCTCGCGGCGCGAGTCAGAGACGTGCTCGACACCGACCGGCAGGAGTTCGACGCCCGCGTCGCGACGGAGGTCGAGGAGCTGAAGGCGGCCGTCAACGAGGGCGTCTTCGACAACCCCCAGGCCATCGTCGGGCTGGAGTACGAGTTCTACGCGGTCGACGACGAGACGGACGCGCTGATGCGCGTGCCGCGCAGGCTGCTGGAGTTCATCGGCTTCGAGAAGGAACTCGGCCTGCACAACGCGGAGATGCAGACGACCCCACAGCCGCTCTCGAAGTACGGCCTCCGGGCGCAGGCGGCCGAGGTACAGGCCAGGCTCGACGCCGCGCAGACGGAGGTCGGGCGCGAGGGGATGCAACTGGTCAGCGACGGGATGTGGACCGTCCCGCCCATCGGGGAGTCGGCGAGCGACTACCTCGCCGACAGCGTCGTCGAGGACGAGGTCCGCATCGCCTCGAACATGAGCGCGGCGGTCAGGTACCACGCGATGGCCAACACCGAGTACGCGGCGGGGATGCACCTCGACGCGCCCCACGTCGGCCTCGACGCCGAGACGGTGATGCCCGAGAGCCTGATCACCTCCATCCAGCCCCATTACCAGGTCTCGCACGCCACCGACCTCCCGGAGTACTTCCGGTACGCCCTGCGGATCGCCGGCCCGCTGCTCGCGCTCGGGGTGAACTCCCCGTTCTTCCCGCCGGACCTCTACGTCGCGGACGCCGAGACCGTGCTGGCGGAGGGGTGGATGGAGAACCGCGTCCCGGTCTTCGAGTCGGTGCTCAACCCGGACGGCGACCCGAAGGTGGCCTTCCCGGAGGACGTGGCGTCGATCGAGGAGGCCATCGACCGCGTGGTGGCCGACCAGACGGTCGTCCCGATGCTGTTCGAGGACGGCAGCCGGTTCGACGACCGGTTCGCGCACTTCCGGCACACACACGGGAGCTTCTGGCGGTGGATTCGACCCGTCCTCGACGGCGCCACCCGGTCGGCGGCGAACGCCCGCATCGAGTTCCGGCCCCTCCCAGGGCAGCCGACCGTGCCGGACGCCGTCTCCTTCCTCGCGGTGTACGCGGGGCTGCTGCAGAGCCTGCCCCGCCGGGAGCACCCCGTCGCCACCCTCGACTGGCGGACGGCGCGGGAGAACTTCTACGCCGCCGTCCGGGACGGCATCGAGGCCGACATGCAGTGGCGGACCGCCGACGCCGAGGACACGACCGACACGGACACCCTCTACGCCGAACTGTTCGAGTACGCCCGCGACGGACTGGAGCTCCGGGGGCTGTCGAGCCGCGAGGCCAACCAGTACATCCGGCCGCTCCGCGAGCGCGTCGACCGCCGGCTGACGCCCGCCGGCTGGAAACACCAGCAGGTCCGCGAACGCGTCGACCGGGGCGCACCGCTCGGCGAGGCCATCTGGGGGATGCAGGCCGCCTACGTCGAGAACCAGCAGTCGACGCTCGTGGAGGGCTCGTTCACCGACTGGCTGTGAGCGAGCGACGCCACGGTCCAGGTCACAATCTGCACACGAAACGGAGGGGTCACGCCCCCACCGGCGGGCCCCTCACCACTCCATCCCGCCGTTGACGGCGAGCACCTGGCCGGTCATGTAACTCGA
>JBDGSV010000071.1:0-48276 GCA_042217375.1 Haloarculaceae archaeon
CGAACTCGGGAACACCGGCGGCGAGTACGTCGACGTGGCGATGACCGACGTGGTCGCCTCCTTCTCCCAGTCGATCGCCCACGAGGCGTTCCGCGGCGACGACCCCCGCCCCGGCGAGACCACGCTGACGGGCGAACTGGCCTGCTACGACGTCTACGAGACCGCCGACGGCCGGTACATGACCCTCGGCGCGCTGGAGCCGAAGTTCTGGCGGGCCTTCTGCGAGGAGGTCGGCCGCGAGGACCTGATCGACCAGCACCAGAGCGGCAGCGAGGACCTCCGCGCGGAGGTCGCCGACATCTTCGCACAGAAGACCCAGGCGGAGTGGGTCGAGGAACTGAGCGACGAGACGATGACCGCCCCGGTCAACACGCCCGCCGAGATGGTCGAGCACGAACAGCTCCTGGCCCGCGGCATCGTCGAGCGCCCCGACGAGGAGGGCGTCCCGCCGCGCGTGGGCTACCCCGCGCTCTCGACCGCCGAGCCGCCCGAGTCGCCGACCGACGTGCCCGGCCACGGCGAGCACACGGAGGAAGTCCTCCGCGAGGCGGGCGTCGACGACGACCGCATCCGGGCGCTCCGCGACGCAGGCGCGATCCTGTAAACTGTCCGATTCGCGGCAGTTCGTCGCGTTTACGCCGGGTTTTAAGTAACCACACGCAGAGGTGCGCGGCATGCGCGTCGGTGTACTCATGCCACAGCGCGGTCCGCGACGACCTGCCGACTTCGCGGCTCGCGCCGAAGAACTGGGCTACGACTCGGTGTGGATCAGCGAGCTCTGGGGCGAGAGCGCCATCCCGCACCTCGCGGAGGCGGCCGTCCGGACGGACGAGGTGGGTCTCGGGACGGCCATCCTGAACGTCTTCTCGCGCACGCCCGCGGTGCTGGCGATGGAGTCGGCCACGCTCGACGGGCTCTCGGACGGGCGGATGAACCTCGGACTCGGGACCTCGACGGCCAAGGCGGTCGAGGACCTCCACGGCATGTCGTTCGACAACCCGGTCCGACACGCCCACGAGACCATCGAACTCGTCAAGGAGTTCCTGCGGGGCGAGGGCCGCGTCGAGTACGACGGCGAGATCCACCACGCCGCCGACTTCCCGTCGCTGGGCGTCGACGTACCGGTCTACCACGCCGCGCTCGGGAAGGCCAACCGCCGGGTCGTCGCCCGCCTCGCCGACGGCTGGATCCCGCACAACATCCCGTGGACGGACATCGACGAGGCCTACGACTACGTGTGCGAGCACGCCGAGGACGCGGGCCGCGACCCCGACGCCATCGAGGTCGCTCCCTACGTCCCCGCCGCGGTCAGCGACGACGCCGGGGCGGCCCGGGACGCCGTCCGCGGCCACGTCGCCTACTACGTCGGCAGCGGCGAGGGGTACCGCCGCGCCGTCGCCAACCAGTTCCCCGAGGAGGCCGACGCCGTCGCGGACGCCTGGCGCGCCGGCGAGCGGAAGGCCGCCGCGGGCGAGGTGACCGACGAGATGGTCGAGGCGCTCGGCGTGGCCGGGACGCCCGCAGGCGCCCGCGACCAGCTCGCCGACCTCGTCGACTCGACCTGCATCGACGTCCCGCTGGTGACCATCCCGAACCAGGCGGTCGACGAGTTCGCCGAGCAGACGGTGGACGCGCTGGCGCCCGAGAAGTTCTGACTCACCGCGCCAACACTGTCCGGAGGCCCATCGCCGACAGGAGCGCGATGCCCGGGAGCGGGTACAGCCAGTAGGTCGCGAACGGCCGGACGAACAGCGGGATGCCGAACGTCACACCCAGGAGCGCAGCGAGCGGCCCCACGCCCCACTCGGCGCCCTGCCGGGCCGCGTGACCGACGATCAGGAGCCCCAGCGCGCCGAACCACACGAGGCCGAGCAACCGGAGGTGCATCCCGACGAGCAACCGCGCCCACGTGCTGGGCAGCGTCAGGACCGAGGGACCGACGGCGAGGACGTACCGGGGCGCCCGGCCCACGCTCCAGTGGAGCGCGTCGACGGCCGCCGTCGGGCCCCAGATCAGCCCGACGGCGGCGAATCCGGCGATGAGCGTCGCCCCCGTCGCGGCGCCGAAGCGCCACAGTCCCCGACGACGGGCCGCCAGCGCGTCCGAGAGACCATCGAGGGCGACGAGCGGGAGCGCGAGCAGAGCGTACTGTGAGCAGAGCGCCCCCGCAGCGAGCGCGACGCCCCGGGCGGCCGGCCGGCGGGCGACCAGCGCGGCGAGGACGCCGACCATGGCGAACGATCGGACGTTGATAGCCGTCCCGTCGACCACCGGGAGCGCCCCGAGGTAGAGGACGCCCGCGACCAGGCCGACCCGGGACGCGCCGTGGCGCCGCCCGACCTGCCAGAGCAGGGCGGCCACGGCGCCGTTCGCGAGGCCGACCAGCGCCAGGAACGCCAGGACGTAGTGGTCTGTGGCGTAGACCGCAAGGTTGAGCAACTCGAACAGCGGCGGCTTGTTGTCGGTCGCGCCGGGGGCGTAGAGGGGCGTGCCAGCGAAGACGGCCTCCGCGACCGGCAGCCACGCGGACGTGACGTCCGGGTGGAGACCGACCGACGGCCGCGAGAGTCTGACGTAGCGGTGGAGCGACTGGACGGCGGCGAGCCAGAGGAACAGGGCGGGAACCGCGACCCGCGGCGGCACCGGCAACGCGTCCGGGACGACGTCACGCCCGGAACTCGGGGATCCCGACCAGGGCGGAAGCATGACCGACTGCGACTTCCGGCGCCTACGGAATAACCGTACCCGAGACTACAACGCCGGTCGAAGCCACGGGGCGCCGTCGCTGTCGGGCCGTCGGCCGGAAAGAAACGCGGGAGGTCGACCTCAGAAGGTGAACAGGTCGATGCCGCCGGTGACGCCGACGACCTGACCGGTGACGTAGTTGGCCTGTTCGCTGGAGAGGTAGGCGACCATGTTGGCGACGTCTGCCTCGCGACCGAGCCGCTTCATCGCCGTCGCGTCGGCGATGCGGTAGAAGTACTCGTCGAACTCCTTGAGTTCCTCGCGGGACATGTCGGCCATGTCCTCGACGACGACGTTCGGCGCGATGATGTTCGAGGTGACGCCGGACTGGGCGCCTTCGAGGGCCATCGTCTTGCCGAGGCCGATGAGCGCCGCCTTCGTCGCAGAGTAGGACGCCTGGCCGAAGCCGCCGTACCAGCCGGCCATCGAGGACATGTTGATGACCCGGCCCCACTCCTGTTCGAGCATGTCCGGGAAGACCTCCTTGGAGATGTTGTACGTCCCCGTGAGGTTGATCTCCGTGTCGCGGTCCCAGAGGTCGTCGTCGTAGTTTTTGAGCTGGGAGCGCGCGTCGACCATCGCGGCGTTGTTGACGAGGATGTCGACGCCGCCGTGCTGCTCGCGGACCTCGTCGATCGTGTCGCTGACGTCGTCGCGGTCCGTGAGATCACAGACGGCGGGGTAGGCGGTGCCCTCGTACCCCGCGTCGTTCAGTTCGTCTACCGTCTCGCTGACGCCGTCCTCGTCGACGTCGAGGACGTACACGTCGGCGCCCTCCTGAGCGAGAATCTCACAGTCCTTCGAGCCGATGCGCCCGGCCCCGCCAGTCACGAGGGCCGTCCTGTCGCTGATGCCGAAATCCATTACAGACCCTGATTTCGCGTGACACGTGTTAAACGGTTTGGTTCGCTCCCTCCGGGCATTTTTCGCGAATTATTGGGACGAATCCAACCCGCCGCCGACGCCGACGATGTCGAGCAGTTCGCGCAGGTCCTCGATGCGGTAGTCGACCGCTGGGCCGTCCTCGGCGCCGTAGGCGACGGTCGCCAGGCCGGCCTCGGTTCCGCCCTCCATGTCGTTGCGGTACTTGTCGCCGATCATGATCCCCCGGGCGGGGTCGACGTCGGCCTTCGCGAGCGCGGTCTCGAACATGCGCTGGTCGGGCTTGGTGTAGCCGACCGCCTCGGAGGTGGTGACGTGCGAGACGTGGTCGGCGATGTCGAACCGGTCGAGCATCTCGGGGATGCCCTCCTCGTCGGCGTCGCTGACGATCGCCTGGTAGACGCCGGCTTCCCCGAGCGCCGTGATGGTCTCGATCGCGCCCGGGTTGGGCTCGCGGTGGTCGTCCATCGCCGCCTGGTGGAGCGTCTGCCAGTCGGCGGGCGGGTCGCCGTCGAACAGCGTCTCGGCGCCGCGCCGGCGCGCGCCGCGCGCCGTGCGGTACTCGCCGTTCTCGCGGTCGGCGAAGTGCTCGCGCATCCCGTCGCGCCAGCGCTCCAGGGCCGCCTCCGGCGCGTCGTCCAGGTCGTAGCGGTCCACGGCGCGCTCGACGAACGCGCGCTGCCCGCGGCTGATCGAGGGGATGTTCAGGATGACGCCGCCGACGTCCCAGAACACCGCGTCGTAAGTCCGGTCCGTACGCATGTCCGTCCACGGGCGGCCGACGCACAAGAACGTGTCCCCCCGCTGCTCGGAGATTTATTAGGGGACCCACCCAACAGCGCGTGTATGACAGACACGGACGTGTTCCTGCCGGTCGGTGCACAGCCGAGCCTCGACGCGCTGGTCGAGCAGGCGACGCTCGCCGAAGACCTCGGATTCGACCACGCCTGGCTCCCGGAGTCCTGGGGCCGGGACGCGGTGACGGTCCTCTCGAACATCGCCCGCGACACCGAGGAGATCGGCATCGGGACGAGCATCGTCAACACCTACTCCCGGTCGCCGTCGCTGCTTGGCCAGACCGCCGCCACGCTCCAGGAGGCCAGCGACGGCCGCCTCCGCCTCGGCGTCGGGCCGAGCGGCCCCATCGTCATCGAGAACTGGCACGGGATGGACTACGGCAACCCGCTGCGGCGCACCCGCGAGTACATCGAGATCGTCAAGGCGGTCACCTCGGGCGAGGTCGTCGAGTACGACGGCGAGTACTTCGATCTGGAGGGGTTCCGCCTGCGGTTCGACCCGCCCGAGCAGGCGCCGCCGGTCGACGCCGCCGCGCTCGGACCGAAGGCCGTCGAGATGACCGGCCGGTTCGCCGACGGCTGGCACGCCGTCACCTACACCCGCGACGGCCTGGCCCAGCGACTGGAGGACCTCGAACGCGGCGCCGACCTCGGCGGGCGCTCGATCGACGACGTCCGCGTGATGGTCTCCGTCGGGTGCTGTGCCCTCGAAGACGGCCAGCGCGCCCGCGACCTCGTCGTCCAGCACACCGCCTTCTACATCGGCGGGATGGGGACGTTCTACCGCGACAACCTCGCGCGACAGGGGTACGAGGAGGTCGCCCACGAGATCTACGACGCCTGGCAGGCCGACGACCGCGAGCGCGCAATGGACCTCGTGCGCGAGGAACTGCGCGGCCAGATGGGCGCCGCCGGCACGCCCGAGGAGGCCCGCGAGCAACTGGCCCAGTACCAGGACCTCGACGGCGTGGACGCGATCAACATCTCCTTCCCGCGCGGCGCCGGGCCGGAGGAGATCCGCAAGACGATGGAGGAACTGGCGCCGTGACCCGCGCTCGCGTCGACCACGTGGGCATCGCGGTCCGCGACATCGAGGACGCCGAACCGCTCCTCGAACTCCTGGGCTGCGAGAAACTCACCGAGACCGCCGACGAGGAGGTCGGGTACACCTGGGCCTACTACGCGCTCGGCGACGCCTCGCGGCTCGAACTCATCGAACCGCTCCCCGACCGCGAGTCGTTCCTCACCGACTACCTCGACGAGCACGGCCCGGGCCTCCACCACGTCACCCTCGAAGTCTCGGACCTAGACGCGATGGTGGCGCGGCTGGAGGCCGGCGGGGTCCGCGTCGTCGACCGCGCCGACCGCGACGGCTACAGCGAGGCGTTCGTCTCCCCCCGGGAGATGGGCGCGCTCGTCCAGCTCATGGAGTACCGCCCCGAGTACGCCGAGGCCTACGGCGCCGACATGTTCGTCCGGGAGCACCGGCTCACCGACGAGGATCGGGAGGAGCCGTAGCCGGTCAGTACCCGGATACGCACTCAATAACCAAGCGTCGGACCGGTGTACCGTCGGTCGATGTACGAGATCACCTGCGAGACGTGTGGCAAACTCGGCTTCCACCCCTCGCGCGTCGCGGCCGAGTCCCGCGCGGACCGCCACACGCGCGACGTCGGCCACGACTGTACCGTGCGAGCCATGCAGATCGAGTAGCCGGCCGACCGGCGACGAGGGTGAACCTATTTGCCCCTGGGGCGGCCACTCCGGGCAATGTCAGCGAACTACACGGGCGCGGAGCTGTTCGTGGACGCGCTCGAACAGTACGGCGTCGAGCACGTGTTCGGCAATCCCGGGACGACCGAGCTGCCGGTGATGGACGCGCTGTCGAGGGCCGACACCCCCGAGTACGTGCTGGGGCTCCACGAGGACGTGGCGGTCGGGATGGCCACCGGCTACGCCCAGACGCGGCGCTACCACGCCCACCGCGACCCGTCGATCAACCCCGCGGGCGTCGTGAACCTCCACATCACGCCGGGGCTGGCCCACGGCATCGGGAACGTCTACGCGGCCAGCTTCGCCGGCGCACCGCTCGTCGTCACGGCAGGCAACCACGAACTCGACTTCCGCCACGAGGAGCCGCTGTTGCACGGCGAGCTCGAGGAGATGGTCGACCAGTTCTGCAAGTGGTCCGACGAGGTGCTCTCGGTCGACGCGCTGCCGACGATGCTCCGGCGGGCGTTCCGGGTCGCGCTGACGCCGCCAACCGGACCGGTGTTCCTCGCGCTCCCCGTCGACGTGATGATGGACGAGACCGACGCGGCCCCCGAGCGGCTGGGCCCCATCCCCAGCGCCGGCCCGGGCGACCCGACGCAGATCGAGGCCGCCACGGAGGCGATCGTCGAGGCGGAGACGCCCGTGCTCGTGCTCGGCGATCACGTGGCCCGGGCGGGCGGCACCGAGGCGGCCGTCGACCTCGCTGAGGCCAGCGGGGCGCGGGTCCACTCCGAGATCCTGGCCAGCGAAGTGAGCTTCCCCCGCGACCACGACCAGTGGGTGTCGACGCTCCCGCCCGACGAGAACACCGTCCGGTCGCTGCTCGACACCGACCTGGTCGCGTTCGTCGGAACCTCGACGAACACGACCCTGCTCCGCCACGAGGAGCCGCTGTTCGACGACGAGAGCACGTTCGTCCACGTCAGCGACGACGCCTGGGAGGTCGGGAAGAACCAGTCGGCCGACGTCGCCGTCGTCGGCGATCCCGGAGAGGCGATGGCCGCGATCGCCGACCGCGTCGGCGACCGGCTCGACGCGTCGACCCGCCAGGACCGGCTCGACGCCGTGGCCGAGCTCCGGGAACTGGTCCAGGACCGGATGGCGCGGGTGGGCGCCGCCGACCCGGACGACCCGCGGGCCTCGAAGGGCGAACTGGTCGACGCCCTGCGGTCGGTCGCGCCGGACGCCTACGTCGTCGACGAGGGCGTCACCTCCCGCGGCGCGCTGCTCACGCGCTGGCCGTTCGCCCCCGAGCAGAACGTCTCGAACAAGGGCGGCGGCCTCGGCTACGGGCTGCCGGCGTCGATCGGCGCCGCGCTCGCCGAGTCGATGACCGACGACCCGCGCGAGACGGTCGGCTTCGTCGGCGACGGCTCCTACCTCTACTACCCGCACAGCGTCTACTCGGCCAGCCGGCTCGGCCTCGACCTGACGGTCGTGGTCTCGGACAACCGCAACTACCGCATCCTCAAGGACAACACCGTCTCGATGCTGGGCGGCGAAGAGACCGACTACGAGTTCGTCGGCATGGACTTCGAGCCGCCGGTCGACATCCCGAAGAACGCGGAGAGCCACGGCGCGCGCGGCCACCTGGTCGACGACCCCGACGCCATCGCCGACGTCTTCGAGGACGCGCTCGGGACGCCGGGCGTCGACGTCCTCGACGTCCTCGTCCACGACTGACCGGCCCGGCGACCGGCCCGACGCGCTCGTCAGTCGTCCGGATCGGCGCGCACGCCGTCGAGGTCGACCCGGCCCTCCTCGACGGTCTCGGGGAACATCTTCCCCGGGTTGAGGATGTCGTTGGGGTCGAAGGCGGCCTTGATCCGGCGCATCGCCGCGACGCCGGCCTCGCCGTGTTCGAGGAGCATGTACGGGCGCTTGCCCAGACCGACGCCGTGTTCGCCGGTCGCGGTCCCGCCCAGGCCGATGGCGTACTCGACGATCTCGCCGTACAGCTCCTCGGCCAGCGCCTGGCTCTCGGGGTCGTCCTCGGCCATGATGAGGTAGTGGACGTTGCCGTCGCCGACGTGACCGAAGCAGGGGATCGGCATGTCGTGTTCGGCCTCCAGTTCCTTGGCGTACCGGATGACGTCCGGGAGCTTGCTGATCGGGACGGTGACGTCGCCCGCGTGGATGGGGTCGCGGTCCTCGTCGTAGGACCCGACCGCGAGGCCGAGTTCGCGCCGCGCCTGCCAGAGTTCGTCCATCTCCGCCTCGTCGGCGAGTTCGAACGTCACGACGTCGTGGGCCGCGAAGATCGTCTCGCAGAAGTCGATCTCCTCCTCGATGCCGTGGTTGGCGTGGAACTCGAGGAAGACGATGGGCGCGGCCGGGAGGTCCAGCCCGAAGTGCTCGGTGGCGATGGCGCCGCTGAGTTCGTCCAGCAGTTCGATCCTGGCGACGTCGACGCCGGACTGGATGGCGTCCGAGACCGCCGCGGCGGCCGAGTCGAGGTCCGGGAACACCGCCCGTCCGCCGCGGATCTGCTCGGGCCGCCCCTCCAGTTCGAGCGTCGCGCGCGTGACGACCCCGAGCGTCCCCTCGCTCCCGACGAACAGGTCGACGAGGTTGTACCCCGAGGAGGTCTTCTTGGCCTTGCTCCCCGCGCGGACGACCGACCCGTCCGCGAGCACGACCTCCAGTTCGAGCACCCAGTCGTGGATCTCGCCGTACTTGACCGTCTGCATCCCGCTGGCGTCGTTGACGATCATGCCGCCGATGGTCGAGATGTCGCCCGACGAGGGGAGCGGCGGGAAGAACAGCCCCTCGCTCGCGACGGTCTCGTCGACGGTCGTCCCCATCACGCCGGGTTCGACGTCGATCTGGAAGTCCTCCGGGCGCACGTCGAGGACGTCGTTCATCCGCATGAGGTCGAGGCTGATGCCGCCGTGGACGGGCGCGGCGTTACCCTCCAGGCTCGTCCCGGCCGCGTAGGGCGTCACCGGGACGCCGCGCTCGTTCGCGGCCGCGAGCACGGCCGAGACGTCCTCGGTCGACTCCGGCCAGACGACGGCGTCGGGCTGGGTGGCGTCCTCGCTCGGCGTTCCCATGTCTGTGGTGTGGTCCTCGCGCGACGTGGCGTCGAACCCGACCTGGTCGGCGTCGAGGAGATCAGTCAGAAACGAACAGTCGTGACCCATACCGTGACACGGACTGCCGCACGGACATAAACCTATCCGGCCACGGGCCCCGCGGCCGGCCGTCGCCCTACGTCCGGGCCGCGTCGAACCAGCGGACCGTGGCGAGGACGAACCACGCCATCCACAGCGCGAAGCCGAGCAACGCGGCCGCGTACCGCAACACGGGCGTCGACAGGAGGACCTGGGCGACGAGGACGAACCCGACGATGGTCCCCAGGACCAGCAGCGCCGTGCCGTCGAGTGCGAACGGGAGGTCTGGCACGTCTCCCCGTAGAGGCGCATTCGTCAAAACACTCACCCGTCGCGCGGCCCCGGGACCGCGATCCGGAGGCGTCAATAGCACACATAGCCAGGGCTATAGGCCCCGGCGAACCAGAGCGGGGTGTGAGCGATCGCATCCTCCTCACCAACGACGACGGCATCGACGCGCCGGGACTCCGGGCGCTCCACGACGCCCTCTCGACGATCGGCGACGTGACCGTCGTCGCGCCGTGGACCAACCAGAGCGCGGTCGGGCGCTCGCTCTCCTACGGCCGCGTCGGGATGGAGGCAGAGGACGTCGAGTACTCCGAGGCCGACCGCCCCAGCCTCGCCGACGAGCGGTTCTCCTGTCGCATCCCGCACGACGACCACGACCTCGGGTACGCCGTCCGGGGGACGCCCTGCGACTGCGTCATCCTCGGCGTGAACGCCTTCGAGCGCCCGGACATCGTCGTCTCGGGCTGCAATCCCGGCGCGAACGTCGGCGCGTTCGTCCTCTCGCGGTCCGGCACCGCGAGCGCCGCCATGGAGGGCGCGCTCCTCGACGTCCCCTCGATGGCCGTCTCGATGGACACCCTCGGCATGGGCCGCGACCCGGAGGTGGCCGACTTCGAGCGCGCCGCCGCGCTGACGGTCGACCTGGTCGAGCACACGCTCTCGACGGACGTGTTCGACCACGTCGACTACCTGAACGTGAACGCGCCGCGGCCGGACCGCGAGATGGCGGGCGTCGCCGTCACCGAACCGACCCCGGTCTACGAGATGGACGCCCACTACGAGGACGGCGAGTTCCACCTCCACAACCGGCTCTGGGAGCAGATGGCGAGCGGCGATCTCCCGGATCCGCCCGGCACCGACCGCCGCGCCCTCGCGGCCGGGAAAGCCAGCGTCTCGCCGCTGACCGTCCCGCACGCCGTCCAGCATCACGACGCGCTCGACGCGTTCGCCGAGACCGCCTGAGCGGGCGCGGGTCACGACGATTTAAGTCACCGGCCGCAGAGGCACGGGTATGCGACTCGAAGGCAAGACAGCGTTCGTCACGGGTGGCGGCTCCGGCCTGGGCCGGGCGGCGACCGAGCGGTTCGCCGAGGAGGGCGCGACGGTCGTCGCCGCCGACGTCGACGGCGACGGCGCGGAAGAGACGGCCGAGCGCGTCGCGGCGGCCGACGTCCCGGGCGAGGCGCACGCCACGCAACTGGACGTGACCGACGCGGCGGCGTTCCAGGCCGCGATCGACGCGACGGTCGACGAGTACGGACTGGACGTCGTCGTCAACAACGCGGGCGTGAGCCACGTGCGCGCGAACGTCGAGGACATCGACGAGGCGGAGCGCGACCGCGTCGTCGACGTCAACATCAACGGCGTCTGGAACGGCACGCACGCCGCCGTACCGCACTTCAAAGAGCAGGGGTCGGGCGCCGTCATCAACACCGCCTCGTTCGCGGGCGTCAACGGCGTCGGCCAGCTGTCGGCGTACTCGCTGACCAAGGGCGCAGTGGTGAAGTTCACCGAGGCGGTGGCGGCAGAGGCCGGGCCGGCCGGCGTCCGGGCCAACGCCGTCTGTCCGGCTGTGACTGACACGCCGATGCCGCGGCGGGACAAGCCCGAGGACGAGTGGGAGACGCTCAAGTCCCGGATGGCAGAGCAGTACCCCCTCCGGCGGCTCGGCCGCCCCGAGGACATCGCCAACGCCATGCTGTTCCTGGCGAGCGACGAGGCGGACTGGGTGACCGGCCACGCGCTCGTCGTCGACGGCGGGTACTCGCTCGGGTGAGACGCGCCGCGACGTTCATATCCTCAGACGACGTCTGGTAACGCGTGTCGCACGCCAGCGGCGACGAGGGGGTGAGCGAATGACCAGCGACGGGTGGGACCGGTACCACTGTCGCGTCTGCGACGTGACGTTCCGCGAGCGGTTCCCCCGCTTCTACGACGTCACGCCGTGCCCGGGGTGCGGGACGCGGGCGACCAACGTGGCGCTCCGCCCCGGACTCGGCGGGCGAACGCTCGCCTGAGCCGCCGCGCGACGCACTCGCTCGTGCCTCGTTCGCTGTGCGCGAGTGGTAGGATTCGAATCTCCCTGGGCCGGTTCCGTCGCTCGCGTCCGCTCGCTCACGCGTTCCGGAGAAGATGCGCCGGCTGGGACTGAGCACTCCCGGAGGGAGTGCGAAGGTCGGGCGGCGCACGACCGGAGGGAGTGCGCCGGCCGGGATTCGAACCCGGGCCATGAGCTTGGAAGGCTCAGGTCCTGCCGCTAGACCACCGGCGCTCGCGTGTTCGGGACCGCCGTTCGCAGGTGGGCGTCCCGTACAGGGGTGTGGTCGACGGTGGGTAAAGGTCGTTTCCCTTCCCGACGCGCGCCGGGGGACGTCACGGGCGGCCGGCGACCGCGGCGTAGCAGTTCCCGGCCGCGACCCAGGTTCGCTCGACGGCGAGCGCGCTCGCCGCGAGGTCGCGCTCGAACTCCGCGGGCGCGTAGACGTGGTAGAACCGCGGGACGGTCTCGCCGCCGGGGAGCGTCCAGTCGACGGTGGTGTCGAACCCCGACGCGGCTCCGGGGTCGGCGTCGAAGCGGTCGTGGGCGGTGCTCCAGACGCTCACCAGTCCCCGGCCGCCGAGCGCGAGGACGCGCGCGAGCTCGTCGAGGCTCGCCACCCGCGTCTCCCGGTCCGGGAGGTGGTGGAGGGCGGCGACGTACACCGCGAGGTCGACCCGACCGTCCCGGAGAGGGAGGGCGGCGGCGTCCCCCTGGACGAGAGCGAGGTCGAAGTCCCGTTCCGCGGCCCGGTCGCGGGCCGTCCCGAGCGCGCCGCGACTGAGGTCGACGCCGAGCACGCGGTCCGCGCGGTCGGCCAGCAGTTCCGCGTGGCGGCCGTTCCCGCAGCCGAGGTCGAGCGCCGTCGACGCCGCGGGCGCGCGCGCCACGAACTCGGCCACGTCTGGCCAGGGGTGTGCGCGCGTCTTGGCGAAGTGGGCGGCGATGCGGTCGTACACCGCCCGGACGCGTTCGGGGCGCCGGTCCATGGCCGGTGGTCGCAGCGCGCGACCAAAGGCGGTGCGGGTTCGGGGCCGGTCAGGTCCGGTCGACGACCAGGAGGAGACCGCCGAGCAGGTAGCAAAAGAGGACGCCGACGGGCACGAGCGTGCCGGGGTATACCCCCCAGAGCCGGACGGCGGCGACCGTCTCGGCCGCGCCGGCGAGCACGAGCAGGCCGCCGAGCAGCCGCACGGGGTCGACCGGCGAGGTGGCCTCCAGCCAGTCGTCGGCGGCGTAGTAGACGACGCTCGCGAGGAGAGCGAGCGCGAACACCGCGGCGCCGGCCAGCCAGAAGCGGTAGGCGTCGCTGACGGCTCCGGTCTCGAAGCTGACTGCGCTGACGACGCTCTGGATCGGCCGTTCCTGCGCGTCCAGCGAGACCCCGAGGAGGTACTTGACGAGGAACAGCTGGAAGCGAACGACGACCAGGCTCGCGCCGTCTTTGCTGGCGGCCGACAGCGACCACGGGATGAGCGCGTTCGCCCACACCGAGAGCACAGCCAGTTCGCCCGCGTATTCGGACCGGACCCACATATCCCCGCGGGCGCACCTCGGGGAGTAAAGTCTACCGGCACGGCGTCGAGTGCCGGCGGCGTTACGTTGATGAACGCGGGCCACCAACCCTCGACGAGGGAATGAGGCGTGACTACTTCACACTGACAATCCGCCGCCCGGACGGGGAGGGGTCGGCCGGCGCGCCGACGCTGCTCGTCGACTTCGACGGACCCGTGCCCGACCTCGAGGAGCGTCTGGAGGGCCGTGACGGCCCCCTCGACGCCGGTTCGCTCGACGTCAACTTCCGCCTCGTCTCGTCGATCGACGCCGACGACGCCGCGGGCGTGCTCAGCGTGACGAACCGGATCACCGGCGAGTTCGTCCTCGAACTCAACGCGAAGGCGGACGAGGTGCTCTCGTTCGTCGACGCCGCGCGCACGCTGGACGACGCCGACGACGGCCACTATCGCCTCGTCATCCGCGCCGACGGCGAGACGCTCGGCACCTACGAGAAGAGCACGTTCCTCGTCTACGACGTCGACAGCGGGCTGATACGCCAGCACTCGCTCATCCCGAGCGGCGTCGAACTCTGACCGTACGGTTCTCCCACCCCGGCGACCGCCGGTCGCCCGTTCGGACCGACCGCCGGGACCGGATCCGCGCCCGACGGGACGGCCAGCAGTATAAGTGTCGCGCCGTTCGAGAGAGTGCATGGACCTCTTCGGCACAGCCGGCATCCGCGGTCCCGTTCGCGAGCAGGTGACGCCCGACCTCGCGCTCGCGGTCGGTCGGGCCGTCGGCCGCGACGGCGGAGCGTTCGTCGTCGGCCGCGACGGCCGGGAAACCGGGCCGGCGCTCGCGGCCGCGCTGGAGGCCGGTCTCGCGAGCGCCGGAGCCGACGTCCGCCGCGCCGGCGTGCTCCCGACGCCGGCGCTCGCGTTCGCCTCCCGGGGCCGCCGGGGCGTCGCCGTCACGGCCTCGCACAACCCGCCCGCGGACAACGGCCTCAAGCTCTTCGTCGACGGCCGGGAGTACGACGCCGCCGACGAACGGGCCGTCGAGGAGCGCGTCGCGGCGGACGCACCGTCCGTCGCGTGGGACCAGTGGGGCACGAGCGAGCGCGTCGACCCGCTCCCGGCCTACCGGCGGGCCGTCGTGGCGTACGCCCGCGGTCACGGCGCGCCGCTCGACGGCCTCCGGATCGCGGTCGACTGCGGGAACGGGACGGGCGCGCTCGCCACGCCCCAGGTCCTCCGGACCCTCGGCGCCGACGTGGTGGCGCTGGAGGCCAATGTCGACGGCCACTTCCCCGCCCGCGGTTCCAAGCCGACGCCCGAGAGCCTCGCGCACCTCCGCGCGTTCGTCCGTGAGGACGCCGACGACGTGGCGCTCGGGTTCGGACACGACGGCGACGCCGACCGGCTCGTCGTCGTCGACGGCGAGGGCGAGGTGGTCCACGAGGACACCGTGCTCGCCGTCCTCGCGGAGCACTACGTGCGCGAGAGCGACGCGGCCGATCCCGTGGTGGTGACGACGCCGAACGCCTCGGCGCGCATCGACGAGCGGGTGGCGGCCGCGGGCGGCCGGACCGAGCGCGTCCGCCTCGGCGGCCTCCACGAGGGCGTCGAGCGCGTCCGGCGGGACGGCGACGCCGACACCGAGGTAGCGTTCGCGGCCGAGCCGTGGAAGCACGTCCACCCCGGCCACGGGCCGTGGATCGACGGGGTAGCGAGCGCGGCCGTGTTCGCCCGCCTCGTGGCCGCGTCCGGCCTCGACGCGCTCCGGGCGCCCGTCGACGAGCGGCCCTACCGGAAGGTCAGCGTCGAGTGCCCCGACGAGCGCAAGGCGGGCGCCATGGACCGCCTCGCCGAGGCGCTCCCGGCGGCGTTCCCCGACGCGACGGTCACCACCGAGTACGGCGTCCGCCTCGCCTGGGACGGCGAGTGGGTGCTGGTGCGACCCAGCGGCACCGAACCCTACGTCCGCGTGTACGCCGAGCACGAGGACGTCGACGGCCTGGTCGAGCAGGTGGTCGCGGTCGTCGAGCGCGCCGTCGACGCGGCGTGACCGGGGCGAGGGGCGACGGCGGACGTGGCCGGGAGGACCAGGTATAACAACCCGTCCCGGGAAAGGGCGGGCAGGGGAGCCATGGGGTCCGAAGCCGCCTCGTTCGACCACGCCCGCCACTGGATCAGCGCGCTCGTCGAGTCGCCGCCGACGCTCCCGGACGGCCGCCCGCTGCTCGCGAGCGTCCTGCTCTTCGGGACCGTCCCGAACCTGGTGTTCGTCCTCTACGTCGCCCTCCGGGGCGACGAACTCACCGGCCGGTTCCTGTTCGCCATCTCGCTCACGGTCGTGGCGCTGAACGTCGGCCCCTACCTCGTCTGGTACTACGACGAGCACGTCCTCCCGCAGTTCTTCGCGAAGGCGACCGAACTGCTCCCGGCGTCGCGTCTCGACGAACTCGCCACCACGTACGACCGTTTTTTCGCCCGGCGGTACTGGGTGCTGGGGCTGGCGCTCGCGGCCGCCTTCGGCTACACGTTCATCCGCTCGACCGAATTTCTCGTCCGCACCGGGGTGTTCGAGCCCGGCGGCCCCTTCTCCTATCTCCTCTTCGCGCTGGTCGTCTGGGCGGGCTTCCTCGGCGGTGTGGGGTTCCACGGCGTCCTCACGACGCTGCGGCTCGTCTCCGAGGTCGCCTCCGAAGACCTCTCGATCGACCCGCTCCACCCCGACAAGCTCGGCGGCCTGAGCGTGGTCGGCTACTACGCCATCCGGACCACCGTGATCTTCTCCGCCGGGTCACTGTTCATCCCGCTCGCCTACCAGTTCATCGCGCTGAGCCGGTACGGCTACCTCATCTACGTCCTCGTCGGGTTCTACGCGTTCTTCCTGTTGCTCTCGTTCGTCGTCCCCACCGTCCAGGTGAACCGGCGGGCGAACGAACTCCGGAGCGCCGTGCTGGACGACCTCCGCGCGGAGTACCAGACGGTCGAGCAGAAGCTCTCCCGGAACGGCGAGGTCGGCGCCGGGGCCGACGAACGAGTGGACGAACTGATCCTGGAGTTGCAGGCCCAGCGCGTCCGCAACGAGTACGAGGACTACGAGCAGGTCCAGCTCTACCCGATGGAGATTCAGATCCTGACACGGCTGGTCGGCTCGGTGCTCCTCCCGCTCGCGTTCCTCGTCCTGGAGGTCTGGCTCAACCACGCCCTCTGAGCGGCGGCGCAGCCGGCAGTATTAATCCGGGCCGCCCGCCAACCGGGCGCCATGGGAGCAGACCGCCCGCCCGGTCCGGACGGCCTGCCGCTGCTCGGCAACACGCTGGCGCACGTCCGCGAGCAGGGGGACCTCTACGAGCGGGTCGCCCGCGAGTACGGCAGCGTCGCCCGCCTCCGCGTCCTCGGAGTCGGCACGTTCTACCAGGTGGCCGACCCCGGCCTGGTCGAGTCGATGCTCGTCACGGACCGCGACCGCTTCCGGAAGCACGACCTCGCCCGGCGGCTCCTAGGCGACCTCCTGGGCGACGGCCTGGTCCTGAACGAAGGGGAGACCTGGCGGCGCCACCGGCGCCTCGTCGAACCGGCGTTCGAGGCGGCGCGCATGGAGACCTACGCGAACGTGATGGCCGATCACGCCGCGCAGACGGCCGAACGCTGGCAGGCGGGCGAGACCTACGACGTCCTGTCGGAGATGCAGCGACTCACGCTCCGGATCATCGTCGAATCGATGTTCGGGACCGAGATTGACTACGACCGGTGGGCGATCGGCGACACCGTCGAGGCGCTCCAGGAACCAGGACGGCCGCGGAAGCAGCCGATCGCGTTCGCGGTCCCGAAGTGGGTCCCGCTCCCGATGTGGCGGCGGTACGGCCGGGCCGTCGAGCGGTTCGACGACCTGGTCGCAGAGACGATCAGCCGACGCCGCGAGCGCGAGGGACGCCGCGACGACCTCCTCGGCACGCTGCTGGCCGCCCGCGACGGCGACGGGGGCCTGACCGACCGCGAGGTGCGCGACGAGCTGGTGACGATGTTGTTCGCCGGCCACGAGACGACGGCCATCGCGCTCACGTTCGCCTGGTACCTCCTCGCGCGCCACCCGGAGGTCGACCGCCGCCTGGCGCGCGAACTCCGGACGGTGCTCGGCGACGACCGGCCCGGACCCGGCGACGTCCCCGACCTGGAGTACACCCGGTGGGTCGTCCGCGAGGCGATGCGTCTCTACCCGCCAGTCCCGGCCACGCCCCGCGAGACGACGACCGATGTCGACCTCGGGGGGTACCGCGTTCCCGAGGGGTCGCTGGTGCTCGCCTCCCAGTGGGCGGTCCACCGCGACCCAGCCCACTACGAGGACCCGCTGTCGTTCCGCCCGGAGCGCTGGGCGAACCCGGACTGGCACGACTTCGCGTACTTCCCGTTCGGCCGGGGGCCGCGCCAGTGCATCGGCCGCCGGTTCGCGCTCACCGAGGCGACGCTCGTCCTCGCGACGCTGGCCCGGGCGTTCGAGGTCGACCTGGTCTCGGCGCCGTCGCTCGACCTCTCGGTGAGCGTCACCACCCGCCCCACCAGCCCGGTCGAGGTGCGCGTGGCAGCGCGGACGCCCCCGGAGTGACCGCGGCCTCGCCGTCAGTACCCGACCGCCTCGCCGTCCTTCCGGGGTTCGGTCGCGCCGGAGACGACGCCGCCGTCGTTGCGGGTCACCTGTGCGCCGCCGAAGGCGGCTGGCGGCTGGATCACGACCTCGTGCCCGCGGCGGACGAGCCCGTTCGCGACGTCGCCGTCGAAGTGGGGTTCGACGGCGAGCTGGCCGTTCTCGCGGTAGCGCCAGCGCGGCATGTCGAGGGCCGTCTGGAGCGACATGTCGTAGTCGAGGACGTTCGAGAGCACCTGGAGGTGACCCTGTGGCTGCATGTAGCCGCCCATCACGCCGAAGGCGGCCCAGTCGTCCGGGCCGAACTTCGCGACGCCGGGGATGAGGGTGTGGAACGGCCGCTTCCCGGGTTCGACGCGGTTGGGGTGGTCGGGATCGAGCGAGAAGGAGGCCCCCCGGTTCTGGAGCGCGATGCCGGTGTCGCCGGCGACCAGTCCGCTGCCGAAGCCCATGAACCGGGAGTTGATGTAGGAGACGACGTTGCCCGCGTCGTCGGTCGCCGTGAGCAGGACGGTGTCGGCGTCCTCGGCGCGGGCGCCGGGCACCCCGAACGTGACCTCGCGGTTCGCCGTCTCGCCGACCTCGCGAGCGCGCTCGCGGGCGTAGGCCGTCGAGCCGAGGTCCGGCACGTCCCGGTAGTCCGGGTCGGTGATGTAGTGGTGGCCGTCGTGGAAGGCGAGTTTGAGCGCCTCGGCGAACCTGTGGACGCGCTCGGGAGAGTCGTACGGCTCGGCGCCGGCGTCCAGTTCGGCCGCGATGTTGAGCGCCTCGATGGCGACGAGACCCTGGTTGTTGGGCGGGAGTTCGTACACCTCCGCGCCGCGGTAGGTCGTCGAAACCGGATCGGGCCAGGCGACCTCGAACGACCGGAGGTCGTCGGTCGTCATCAGGCCGCCCCGCGACTGGAGTTCCTCGACGATGGCCTCGCCGAGGTGGCCCTGGTAGACGACGTCTGCGCCCTCCTCGGCGACGGCGCGCAGCGACTCGCCGAGTTCGGGCAGGCGGACGTGCTGGCCGGTCGACGGCGCGGCCCCGTCGAAGAGGTACGTCGCCCGGGCGTGATCGCCGACGAAGACGTCTTCCTGGTGCTGCCAGGCGTCGGCGATGACGGGCGTGACCGGGTACCCCTCGACGGCGTAGTCGATGGCCGGCTGGAGCACGTCCGCGAGCGACCGGCGCCCGAACTCCCGGACGGTCGCCTCCCACCCGCGGGCGGTGCCGGGGACGGTCACCGCGTGGGGCCCGCGTTCGGGCATCTCGGCCGCCGCCGGGTCGACGCCCTCCTGTTCGGCGACGCGCTCGCGGAGCGCCTCGACGGTGGCGTCGCCGGGCGCGCCGCCGCAGGCCTGCATCGCGCCCACCTCGCCGTCGGCCGTCCGGTAGAGCATGAACACGTCGCCGCCGAGGCCCGTGCTCGTCGGCTCGGTGACGTTGAGGACGGCCGCGGTGGCGACGGCGGCGTCGAACGCGTTCCCGCCGTCGCGGAGGACGTCCACGCCCGCGCTGGCGGCGAGCGGCTGGCTCGTGGCGACCATCCCGTTCGGCGCGTACATCGTCGACCGCCGCGAGTGGAACGTGTCGACGTCGGGTTCGTCCATGGGGGCCGCAGGGCGGCCGAGGTGATAAACACCCGACCCGGTCCACGACGCCCGACGGACCGGGGCGGGCGGGAGGTGGGCTTTTGGTCGCGCCGGCCCTGGATCGCCACGTGAGAGACCTGATCGAGGCCGCCCGCGACGCCTACGAGGACGCCTACGTCCCCTACTCGGACTACCGGGTGGGGGCGGCGCTCCTGACCGCCGACGGTACGCTGTTCACCGGGTGCAACGTCGAGAACGCCAACTACTCGAACAGCCTCCACGCCGAGGAAGTGGCGCTCGCCCAGGCGGTCCGGCGCGGGGTCCGGGCGTTCGACGCCGTCGCCGTCTCGACGCCCGAGCGGAACGGCCTCACGCCCTGCGGGATGTGCCGCCAGTCGCTCGCGGAGTTCTGCGACGACGACCTCCTCGTGCTGGCGGACGAGGGCGAGACGGTCGCCGAGTACACGCTCGGCGAACTGCTGCCCGCGAGCGGCGTGCCGGACCTGGACCGGTCCGGATGACCGCCCCGGGCGGCCGGGCTCAGAGCGACACGACGCCGCTGGTGAGGTCCCGGAGCGGGGCCGTCAGCGTCGCCGCGGGCGTCCGGAGCGTCACCGCCGAGGCGGGCGTCACGTCGGCGAACCGCAGGTGGAGGTCGAAGCCGCCGTCCGCGGCGATGGACGCGGCCTCGCGCTGGCCCGTCGGCTCGTGGATCGCCCAGACGGTCTCGCCGGCGAGCGCGGGGTCGGTCCGGCCCGCGACGATCCGCAGGCGCGGCTCGTCTCCCACCGCGGTCCCGGCCATCGGGTAGCCCCGGTCGTGCCAGGCCCAGAACCCCTCGTCGAC
This sequence comes from Haloarculaceae archaeon, assembly GCA_042217375.1. GTDB lineage: Archaea > Halobacteriota > Halobacteria > Halobacteriales > Haloarculaceae > JBDGSV01. The sequence goes on from JBDGSV010000071.1 coordinate 20,213, forward strand.
GACGTAGACGTCCTCGTAGCCGTCGCGGAGCAGCGTCGCGGCCCGGAGAGAGGAGAGGTGGTGCGGACAGCCACAGTAGCAGACGACGCGGTCGGCGGCCGGCCACTGCGCGACCGGGTCGTCCGCGACGCCGTCTGGCGCGGTGCTGAGGACGGCGCCGAGAACGTGCGAGCGGTCGTACTGGCGGCGACTGCGGGCGTCGGCGAACCGCGCGGCGCGGCGCCGGAACCAGTAGTGTGCCACGTCGACGGGGACGAGCGGGACCGCCGTGCCGCGGACGTCGACGCGCGCGAACGCGTCGGTGTCGACGGCGCGGTCGGGCGGGCGGTCGCCGAGCGCCGACGCCGGCGGGAGGCCGTCCCGGGCCGCCGACGGGGTCGACGTCGGCGTCTCGCTACCGACGTCGAAGAGACAGCCGGCGAGGCCGGCGAGCGCGGCCGACCCGAGGACTGTGCGTCGCCTCATCGCTCCCCCAGAGAGGGCGGGGCGCCACAAGCGCTGGGGGCGGTCACAGCTCGATGCGCTCGACCAGGTTCTCGTCGTCCTCGTGCGTGCTGATGGCCACGATGCGGACGTAGTCCTCCAGTCCGGAGCGGTCGAGCTTGGCCTTCAGCAGTTCGTCGACCTGGTAGACGCCGGCGGCGTCGGTCATCTCGATCTCGACGAGGACCGGGCTGTCCTCGCCCTCGGTGAGCGAGACGCGCTTGATCGCCCGGCTGGAGAGCGTGTTGATGCCGCGCCCGCCCTTCTCGTAGGGGATGCGCGAGCGGCCACGCTCCATGTCGAGCGCGTCGGCGACGCGGACGACGCCCGCCTCCAGGGTGAGCGGGGTCTCCTCGGTGTGGTGACAGAGGATGGCGTGGAGCACCTCGCCCGCGACGCGGACGCGGGCGGCCGTGTCGTAGAACTGGGGGAGGAGGCGGTCGAGCACGTCGGCGGCGAGGGGGATGGAGTAGTAGGGGTGGTCGTCGCGGTGGACGACGTGGCCGATGTCGTGGAGCACGGCCGCGAGGGCGACGATGACGGACTCGTCGGCCTCCTCGAGGCCCTGCTGGCGGGCGCCGTTGAACGTCACGCCGCCGCGCTTGAGCAGGTCGTAGAGACAGAGCGCGCGGTTGCGGACGATGCCGACGTGTTTCTTGCCGTGGTCGTTGAACCCCTTCCGGGTGACGGGGTTGACGTTCTGCGCTTCGAGGTAGGCCTGGATCTCCTCGTCGGCGTCCACGGCCGTCAGGACAGACTGGAGGCGGTCGTCGGGGAAGGCGTGGTCGGCCGCGAGATCGAAGTGACGGCCGGCGTCCGTGTCGCTCATGTAGTGACCGGCGGGCGCCAGCGAGAAAAAGCGTGCGGCAGCCTCAGGCGGACGCCGCGGCCTCTTCGAGTTCGTCGTAGTCCGGTTCGACGCCGGGGTCGTCGGTGACCCAGGCGTAGGTGACCTCGCAGTTCTCGTCGACGACGAAGACGGCGCGCTTGGCGACGCCGTTGATGCCGAGGGCGTCGAAGTCCATCCCCACGTCGTATGCGTCGATGACCGACTTGTCGATGTCCGAGAGCATGTCGAATCCCAGGCTCTCCTGGGAGCGGAACTCGTTCTGTGCGAACGGCGAGTCAACGCTGACGCCGTAGACGGTGGCGCCCGCGTCCTGGAACGCCGCGAGCCGGCTGTCGAGTTCGTTCATCTCGCCGGTACAGACAGAGGTGAAGGCCCCGGGGTAGAACGCCAGGACGACGGGAGCCTCTTCCTCGACGCGTTCGGAGAGCGTGAAGGTCTCGCCGACGTCGCCGTTCGCGATCGGTGCCGTGAAGTCCGGAGCAGTGTCGCCTACGTCGACCATTACAGCGTCCCCTACACAGACGGGGGACAAAGATGCTTGCGTCGCCGGCAGGGGTGGCGAGCAAAAGGCCTATAATCCAGAATTGACTACCCTCGGGTGATGGTTGGAACACTAGTCCCGCTCCAGTTCGGCCTTCCCGGCGGGCCGGAGCTGCTCATCATTCTCCTCATCGCCGTGCTGCTGTTCGGCGCGAACAAGATCCCGAAACTTGCGCGCTCGACCGGCGAGGCGATGGGCGAGTTCCAGAAGGGCCGCGAGGAAGTCGAGCAGGAGCTCAATCAGATGCGCGAGGGCGTCGAGAACCCCGGCGAGACTACCACGACCGAAACCACAGACGCGACCACGACGGACGCGACCGCGTCGGACGCGACCACGTCGGACGCAACTACGTCGGATACCACGGAATCGGACGCGACAGACGACGAGACCGAAGCCGAGACGGAACGCAACTGACCCGCTTTTCTGCTCGATCACTCCACGCCGCCGAGCGGCGTCGCGAGGTCCCCGTTCCGACCACCCGGCCGATCAGTCGCGCGCGACGACAGTGCCCTCGCGAGCCTCGCGGAACAGCCGGAGCGCGAGCAACTGCAGGGGCACGCCGACGATCGCGCCGACGATGCTGGCGGTGAGACAGAACCCGACGATCATCAGGAGCGTGGGGACCGCCCGCCAGGTCCGGACGCTGTGTCCGCAGTGCCGGCAGTAGGTCGCGTCGAGCGCCACCGGCCCGCCGCAGCGCTCGCAGGGCCCGGTCTCGGCCGGCGGCGCGTCGCGCTCGGGCCCGGTGCGATAGCCGCAGTCCTCGCAGACCGCCGCGAGCGGCGCCAGCGGCGCGCCGCAGTTCGGACAGCCGGTCTCGCCCATGCGTGGTAATCGCTGTCGTGACACACAAACGTTCCGGGGTCGCCCCCGATTCCGTATAGCCACATATCATTTATGGGGCGGCGGCGTGCCAGGGGAGGCATGGACCTCGAACTGGCAGACAGCGCGGTCGCAGTGACGGGCGGGAGCCGGGGGATCGGACGCGCGGCGGCGGAGGCGTTCGCCGACGAGGGCGCGGACGTGGCGATCTGCGCCCGGGATCGGGCGGACCTCGAGGAGACGGCGCGCGACGTGGAAGCCTGGCACGACGTGCGCTGCGAGGCCGTGCCGGCGGACCTCACCGACCCCGACGAGGCGCGCGCGTTCGTCGAGACGGCGGCCGACCGGCTCGGCGGCCTGGACGTGCTCGTCAACAACGCGGGCAGCGCGCCCCACGGCACGCTGGCCTCGCTCTCGGAGCGGGACTGGCGCGAGGCGCTCGACCTGAAGTTCATGGGCGCGGTTCGCTGTACGCGCGCCGCACTCCCGCACCTCGAAGCGGACGGGGGCCGCGTCGTCAACGTCGTCGGCCGCGCGGGCGTCGATCCGTCGCCGGCCACGCTCGCCTCGGGGGCCGCGAACGCCGCAGAGCTCAACCTGACGGCGGCGCTCGCAGAGCAGTACGGCCCGCGTGGCGTGCGGGTGAACGCGGTGAACCCCGGTCCGGTGGCGACCGACCGCCTGACCGAGATCGTCGCGAGCGTGGCCGACGACCTCGGCGTGGCCGAGCGGGAGGCCCGCGAGATCGTGGCGGACACGACGGCGATGGGCCGGGTGGCGACCCCCGAGGAGGTGGCGTCCGTCGTGGTCTTTCTGGCCTCGCCGGCCGCGAGTTTCGTCAACGGCGCGACGGTCGCCGTCGACGGCGGGTAGCGACCGACGGCGGCCGGCGTTCCGAAATAGTGAACCTGCGGGGCGAGAAGTAGAGGAGGACCATGCGAGAAGCAGTCATCGTCGACGCCGTCCGCACGCCGTTCGGGAAGCGCGACGGGTCGTTCCGCGACACCCACCCACAGGACCTGGCCGCAGAACCGCTGAAGGCGCTGGAAGAGCGCAACGGGTTCGAGCCCGAGGAGATCGAGGACGTCGTCTACGGCTGCGTCACGCCGATCGACGACCAGGGCATGAACATAGCCCGCATCGCCCCGATGGTGGCGGGCTGGGGCGACGTCGTCCCGGGCGTCCAGCTCGACCGGATGTGCGGCTCCGGCCAGCAGGCGATCAACTTCGCCGCGGCGAACGTCCGGGCGGGGTTCCACGACGTCCTGATCGCCGGCGGCGTCGAGCACATGACCCGCGTCCCCATGGGGAGCGCCTACGCCGACGGAGAGCTCACCGACACCTACTTCGAGTACTTCGAGGAGCGCACGAACCAGGGCGAGGGCGCAGAGCGCATCGCCGAGAACTACGGGTTCCCCCGCGAGGACGTCGACTCGCTGGCCGTCGACTCCCAGCAGCGCTGGGCCGAGGGCTGGGAGTCGGGCTTCTACGACGACCAGGTCGTCCCCGTCGAGACCGAGGTGGACGGCGAGCCGGTCACCGTCGAGCAGGACGAACACCCCCGTCCCCAGACGGACATGGAGACGCTCTCGGGCATCCCGCTGGCCTTCCGCGACGAGGGCGAGGGCCTCATCCACGCCGGCAACTCCTCGGGCATCGTCGACGGCTCGGCCGCCGTGCTCGTGACGAGCGCCGAGGCCGCCGAGGAACACGGCTGGGAGCCGATGGCTCGCATCGTCCAGACCGAGGTGTCGGGCGTCGACCCGATCACGATGCTCACGGGGCCGATCCCCTCGACCGAGGGCGTCCTCGAGAAGGCCGACATGTCCATCGACGAGATCAACCTCTTCGAGTGCAACGAGGCGTTCGCTCCGGTACCCCTCGCGTGGATGGAGGAGACGGGCGCTCCCTGGGAGAAGACGAACGTCTGGGGCGGCGCCATCGCCCACGGTCACCCGCTCGGCGCGACCGGAGCCACCCTGATGGGCAAGCTCGCCCACGGCCTCCAGCAGACCGGCAGCGACTACGCACTCTCGACGATGTGCATCGGCTTCGGCCAGGGCGTCGCGACCATCCTCGAACGGGTCTGATCCCGCTCTCCCTCTGCGCTCCTGCCCGCGAGCGACGGCACCGCGCCGATTCCGCACCGCGACGATAAACGACATGACGCGATAGCAAATCCCGCACAGCGGCGGGTGGATTCGACGCGTACCCCTCGCGTGAGACTGGAGCAGGGCGATCGCAGTCCTCTCCGCCCGGAAACCGGGTCCAGCGTACGTCCCGGACGTGAATCCGGAAACCGCCAGACGAGAGCTGAGCCAGTCTCGGTCGAGTGAAACTGCGGCCCGCGTCACATCCCCCGAAACGACGGGGTAGGCAGTGATGTCGAAGGTAGCAGTAGATATATGCAGCTGCGGGCTCAGTTACTGCTAGAAGCAGTCACACTGTGCGTCCGTCTCGCGACAGCCGTCGTCGCGCTCGCGCGTCGGTACGGGATGCATCACAGAGTCGCGTTCCGACGACCCATGTCATACGAAAACAGCGATCGAGACGCCGACGTAGACCCGTTCGCGGCGGGGGAGGGCGGCCCGCCCGACGTCGAGACGAAGGCCGAGCTCCGCGCCACGCTACAGGAACTGCTCGTGAGAGCCGACGAAAACGGCGTGAATCCCCTGGGGAGCTGGCCCGTGGCCCTCCCGGAGAACGTCGCCCAGGGGTGGGACATCGAGATCACGTCAGTCCGGCGCCAGGCGGCCGACAACGTGCGGGACGGCGACCGGCCGACGTCGGCGGTGGTCGCCGCGGTCGCAGAGCGGAAGGGCGTCGAGCCGACCGCCCTCCCGCCGCTCGCCGGGGCCGTCGACGTCGACGCCCTCGACGCGGTGGTGCGGGGCGACGGCGGGGCGCAGGTGACGTTCGAGTACGCCGGTTACCGGGCCACCGTCGACGAAGACGGACAGCTCTTTCTCGTCGAGGAGTAGCGCTCCCGGTCAGCCCTCGACGTCGAAGAACTCGACCGCGTCGGTCCGGGTGTCGAGGACGGCGACGCTCCGCGAGTCGTCGGTGATCGGGAGGTGGGCGCCGGGGTTGACGACGGTGGTCTCGCCGACATCGCGCTCCTCCGCGGCGTGGAAGTGGCCGTACAGGACGTAGTCGTAGGAGCCGGATTCGGCCCACTCGTCGACCACGTCCATCCCCTGATCGCCGTGGAGGACGAACAGCGAGGTCCCGTCGAACGTCAGTTCGGCGTACCGGCCGTGGAGGCGACTGTCGCCCCCGAGGTCCATGAACTGCCGCTCGATGGCGTCGGCGTCGCCGTCGTTGTTCCCCAGCACGCCGTGGAGTTCGAACCCCTCGAAGTAGGGGATCATCAGCGGCGCGACGTAGTCCCCGCAGTGGACGAGCGTGTCGATGCCCTCGCGCTCGAACAGGTCGACCGCCTCCTCGATGGCCGCGACGTTGTCGTGGGTGTCGGAGATGACGCCGAGTCGCATGGGCGGGAGTGGCCGGCCTGCGCTAAGAGTGTTGCGTCGCGCGGGACGAACCTTGAAGACAGTCACGCCCGGAGAGTGTCGCATGCCAACACTCGAAGACGACGTCGTCGTGGTGACGGGAGCCAGCCGCGGACTCGGGCGATCGATGGTCGAGCGCTTCGCCGCAGAGGGCGCGCGCGTCGTGCTCACGGCGCGCGACGAGGAGCGCCTGCGCGAGGTGGCCGCCGACCTCCCGGGCGAGTCGCTCGTCGTCCCCGCCGACGTCCGGGACGCGGACGCGGTCGCGCGCGTGATCGAGCGGACCGTCGAGTCGTTCGGCCGGCTAGACACGCTCGTCAACAACGCGGGGGTGAGCATCCTGGGGATGCAGGACGCGCGCAAACCGCTCCACGAGGTCACCGAGGAAGAGTGGGACACCGTCCTCGAGACCAACCTCAAGGGGACGTTCCTGTTCACCCGGGCCGCCCTGCCACACCTGTACGAGCAGGGTCGGGGGAACGTCCTCAACGTCTCCTCGGGGCTCGGCCGGCACGCGATCGCGGGCGCAGCCAGTTACGTGAGTTCGAAGTGGGGGCTGGAGGGCTTCACGCAGACGACTGCCCTGGAGGCCGAGGAGCACGGCGTCAACGCCAACGCGATCGACCCGGGCGGGCGAGTCAACACCGACATCTGGGCGCACCTGCCCCAGGAGGAGCGCGAGCAGATCCTCCAGCCGGACGTGATGGACGACGCGGCCGTCCTGCTCGCGGCACAGGGCCCCGACGGCGTCACGGGCGAGTCGATGACCGCCGAGGAGTGGGAGGACCACCTCGGGTAGCCGTGGGCGCGTTCGCGGCGGACGAACGCCGGTACGTGCGCGCCGCCCGGGTCGGGCGCCTGGCCACGGCCGACGCGGACGGCCGGCCGCACGTCGTCCCGGTCTGCACTGCGCTGGTCGGCGACGACCTCGTGACGCCGATCGACGAGAAACCCAAGGACGCCCCGCCGGACGCGTTGCGACGCGTTCGCGACGTCGAGGCGAACCCGCGGGTCGCGGTGGTGTTCGACCACTACGTGCCCGACTGGTCGCACCTCGGGTGGGTGCAGGTCCGGGGTGCGGCGGCCCCCCTCGCCCCCGGAGACGACGGCCACGGGGCGGCGGTCGCGGCGCTCCGGGAGAAGTACGACCAGTACGCGGATCGCGCGCTCCCCGAGCGGCCGGTCCTCCGGATCGCCGTCGACGGCGTCCGGTCGTGGGGCCACCTCGACGCGCCGGAGACGGACGGTCGCCGCGACTGACGCGGCGGGCGAGCGGACGCGCGAAACGACGCGCGAAACGACCCGACCAGCTATGTCGAGTCAGTCCGTGCGGACGGCCATGAGTGGGGGGCTCGAACTCGTCGTCGCACAGGTCGACCCGACGTCGTTCATCTGGGGGTTCTTCGTCGCGATCGTCGTGATCGTCGCCTGGTTTCTCGTCCGGCGGTGGCTCTGAGCGGGGCACGCCCCGCTTTAGTAGCCCGCGGTCCCAAGACCCGGCCATGGTAGACGAGCGGGACGAACTCGTGATGACGCCCGGCCCGACCGCGCTGCCGCCCGAGGTCAGGGAGGCGATGAGCCGGCCGATACTGAACCCGGACGTCGAACCCGAGTTCGCGGACTTCTACGGGACGCTCTGTGACAAGCTGGCGACCGTCCACGGGACCGACGACGACGTGCTGGTGCTCGGCGGCGAGGGGATGCTCGGGCTCGAGGCGAGCGTCGCCTCGCTGCTCGAATCGGGCGAGGAGGTGCTGTGCCTGGCCAACGGCTTGTTCGGCGAGGGGTTCGCCGACTTCGTCGAGCTGCACGGCGGCGAGGCGGTGGTCCACCGCGCGCCGGACGGGGGGGCCTTCGACGCCGACGCCGTCGCGTCGCTGGTGGCGTCGCACGACTTCGCCGCGGCGACGATGGTCCACTGCGAGACGCCGACGGGGCTGCTGAACGACCTCGGCGACGTCCTCGACGTCCTCCGGGCCGCCGACGTGCTCACCGTCGTCGACGCGGTGTCCTCGCTCGGCGGGACGCCGGTCCCGGTCGACCGGATCGACGTCTGCCTCGGCGCCTCGCAGAAGTGCCTGAGCTCGCCGCCCGGGCTCACGACGCTGTCCGTGAGCGAGCGCGCGTGGGAGAAGGTCGAGCGGACCGAGCAGCGGACCTTCTACACCAGCCTCGCGCCGTGGCACGACGTCGAGCTCGCCGGGGGCGAGCTGTTTCCGTACACCCACCTGATCTCGAACCTCTACGGGCTGGAGGCCTCGCTCGACCGGCTCCTCGACGAGGGGCTGGCGGCCGTCCACGAGCGCCACGCGACCGTCGCCGCGCAGTGCCGCGCGCGCGGTCGCGACCTCGGGCTCGAACCGTACCCCGACCAGGAGACGCGCTGCTCGCCGACCGTGACGGCGTTCCACGTCGAGGGCCGGGCCCGCGACCTCCAGCGCCGCCTCGCCGACGGGCACGACGTGGTCCTCGCGACGGGGCTCGGCGACCTCGCGGACGACGTCCTCCGGGTCGGACACATGGGCTACAACGCCGACCCCGAGCGCGTCGCACGGACGATGGACGCGCTCGCGGCCGTGCTGTGACGGCGCCGGCCGCGCGCTCGTCGTCGCAGCCGGGGAGCCGTCCGGACGGACGGCCGGCGGGGCGCGCAGTCAGGTCGGCGGGCCGCCCGCGTTCGGTGATCCGTCCAGGCGGTCGACGAGGACCTCGGCCGCGGCGCCGCCGGTCACCCGGCGACGGAGCAGCCGTTCCTGGAGCGTCCGGAGGCGGTCGACGGACAGGTCCACGTCGAGGGCGTCGAGCACGGCCCGGTCGAGCGTCGACCGGGCGCCCGGGGCGCCCGCGAGGAGGCGGTCGTGTTGGCGGGCGATGCGCTCGCGCGCGTCGGCAGACAGCGCCCGCACGTCGGGGACGGGGAGCGCCTCGACCTCGTAGGTCATCACCTGGAGCGCGCCGCCGCCCTCGGTCCGGCCCCAGCACTCCAGCATGGCCCGGTTGACGGTGGAGTTGAGGACGCCGAGCAGCGCGCCCTCGTCGACCCCGGGTTCGAGGTAGAGGCAGTCGACGGCGTTGCCGGGCATCAGGCGGTCCGGGTTCGCGATGACGAACACGCGCTCGTCGAAGAACTTGGGGTGGAGGACCGCGGGCGGGTCGAGGGGGCCGAGGTCGAACCACACGGGGCGCGACGCGCAGGACCGGCGCTCGTGGTAGCCCGCCCGTTCGCCCCACTCGACGTACCGGAGCGTCTCCTCGTGGCCGTCCCGGGCGAGCGCCGCCTTCACGCGAGCGGCGTCCGCGGCTGCCTCGTCCGCGAGGTCGGCGACGTACTCGTGGACGTCGAACAGGTACCGCCCGGCGTCGGCGGCGCGGACCACCGGCGCCTCGGCGTCGCGGATGCTCTTGATCGCGGGCGCGAGGAACCGGTCGGGCAGGTCCCACTCGTCGCGATCCGCCTCGTCGAGGAAGAAGAAGTCGTTCGCGCCGGTCATGACCCCCCGGCTGGTCGCCGCGAGGGCGCCCAGTTCGACGAACTGCGGGTGGTCGAGGAGTTCGACGAACTCGGTCGGCGCCCGGAGGTACGGCGAGAGCTTCCCGCCCGCCGTCAGGGCGTCCTGGTCGACCGCGATGGTCCGGGACGACGCCCCGTCGCGCACCGCGGTCGAGGCGCCGTCGGGGACCGGCACCTCGGCCGTCGCCAGGTCGAGGACGTCGGCCGGCGCCGTCGGTTCGCCGACGCGGACGAAGTTGGTCGTCGTCGCGCGGCGCCGGTCGTCGTCCTCGCAGCGCTCGGCGAGCAACAGCGCCGTGTCGACGAGCGCGTCCGCGAACGCGCGCGCCGAGAACCCGACGACCGCCTCGACCCGGTAGTGGTCGGCGAGAAACGTCCGGAAGGACTCGCCGTAGCGCGTCGTCAGCCACTTCGTCGGGAGGACGAACCCGAGGCGGCCGCCGTCCCGGAGGAACCGGGTCGCGTGGGTCGCGAAGTAGACGTAGGCGTCGCTCCGCCTGCTCAGGCGCTTCTCGCCGTCCAGGTAGGGCGTCTCGCCGGGCGGGCCGAGGGCTGCGAGGTGGGCGCGAAAGTGGGCCACGTCGGGGTAGAGGTCCTCCTGGCGGACGTACGGGGGGTTACCGACGACGGCGTCGAAGCGAGCGTCGTCGGGCCCGTCGGCCACGTCGCCGGGGTCGACGTCGAAGAACGAGCCGTGGGCCAGGTGGAGGTCGGTCGCGTCCCCCCGGCTGGCGAGGTTCAGCGCGGTCAGGTGGAGCGGGAAGCGGTTGACGTCGACCCCGGCGACGTGCCTGACGACGTCGCGGCGGGCGGCCCCGGGAGCGCGCGCCGCGAGGCGCTTGCAGGCCTCGACGACGAACGTGCCGCTCCCGACCGCCGGGTCGAGGACGCGCGGCAGGCCGTCGCCGCGCTCGTCGGCGTCCGGGTCGGCGTCCGGGTCGGCGTCCGGGATCGCCCACCGGCAGACCGTCTCGGCGATCTCGGGGGGCGTGTAGAACTGCCCCAGGGCCTTCCGCTCGTCGGGCGGGAGGAGGTCCTCGTAGACGGTGCCGAGGAGGTCCTCGTCGACGTTCGCGGCGCGCTCGCACTCGACGCTGTCGAGGAGCGCCGCGAGCAGCCGCGCCGCCTCGGCGGACTGGGGGAAGGCCGCGAAGAGGTCGGTCTCCCCCGCGACCGGCAGGCGGTCCGTGACGCGCTCGACGACGGCGGCCGGGTCGGGCGAGCGCCCGGCGTCAGCCGCCCCGTCGAAGAGGACGGCGGTGGTGAGCAGGTAGGCGTACTGCGTGGCGGCCAGGTCGAACTGCTCGTCGTCGTCGCGGCCGGCGTAGTCGTTCGTCTGCACCCACTCGTCGAAGCGCCGGGTGAACGTCTCGTCGCGGCCGTACGCCGACGCGGCGAGCGATCGGTAGACCGGCCAGATCGCCGCGTGGAAGCTCCGGAGGACGCCGGCGACGCGCTCGCGCTCGCGCTGGGCCGGGAGGTCGCCGTCGCCGTCCCGTGCGGCGCCGAGGACCGTCGACAGCGCGTCCGCGAGCGGACGACCCCGGAGGTCGACGTAGTAGCCGTCGCCCGGATCGGTGGCGGCCCGGGCGAACAGGAAGAGGTCCGTCTCGGTACAGGTGGCGACGAAGGCGGCGTCGCAGTCGGCCGCAGCGGCCCGTGCGCGCTCGACGACCGCGGGCGCCCGGGGGTAGACGTCGGCGGGTTCGACCGCGATCAGGAGGTCGCCGCCCGCAGCGTTCGGCAGCCGGACGGTGGCCGGGTCGCCCGAGCGGTCGGGTACGGGGGCCTCGAAGGGCGTCTCGCGGTCCGCGACGTACGTCCCCAGCGCGGCACGGAGCCGGTCGTGGAACGCGGGCGCGGTCATGGTCCCCGTCTCGCCGGGGTGGCGGTTAAGTGACCCGCTTACACGGGGTCACGCCGTGCGCGGGAGGCAGAACCGGACGACGGTCCCCGAGGGGTCGTTCTCCTCGAAGGAGACGGTGCCGCCGGAGGCCTCGACGACCCAGGTGACGAACCAGAGCCCGACGCCCCGTCCGTGGCGAAGCGGCCGCTCCTCGCCGGCGGCGAGCGTCTGGCGGTCCATGCGCGGGAGCCCCGGCCCCGTGTCGGCGACCACGACCTCGACGTGGGCGTCCGCCGCGGTCACGCGGACGGTCACGGCGACGTCGTCGGGCGAGTGCTGGAGCGCGTTGTCGACGGCCTCGACGACCGCCTGGCCGACGAGCGGGTGGGCACAGACGCGCGCCCGGTCCGGGAGGTGGACCTCGACGGTCCCGGCGCACCGGTCGGTGGGGAGCCGTTCGGTGAGGTCGGCGAGCGCCGCGGCGAGGTCGACCGTCGTCCGGTCTGCCTCGGACCAGTCGGTCGCGTCGAGGCGGACGATCTTCTCGGTGTGGCTGGAGAGGCGGTCGAGCGCACGCTCGGCCCGGGCGAGCCACTCCTGGCCCTCGGGGGCGACGTACGGGTCGGCCATCTCCAGGCCCCCGAGCGCCACGTTGAGTTCGTTCCGGACGTTGTGCCGCAGGACGCGGTTGAGCACCTGGAGGCGCTGGTTGAGGCGCTTCGTCTCGCGGTACTCGGCGTCGAGCGCCTCCTGCCGTGCGAGGACCTCGTCCAGGGCGAAGCCGGTCGGCGCGCCGACGGCCGCACCGACCGAGAGGGTGGTCGCGACGGTGAACGGCCAGTCGAACGCGGCGGTGACGGCCGAGCGCTGGACCAGCAGGACGAGGCCGACCGTGCCCACCGAGATCGCCATGAACGTGACGCCGGTGACGACGGCGCTGGCGTGTTTCTCGCGGCTCCGGTCGACGCCGGTCGTCCACCACCCGGCTGCGAGGACGACCACCGAGGCGCTCCCCGGGAGCACGGTCCCGAGGAGGTCGTGGCGCAGCCCCCCAGAAGCGACGAACGCCTGCCCGATCGCGAGCGCGACCAGCGCGACGCCGACCCCGGTCAGCGCGAGCGGGGGCGGCCCGGGGACGGCGCGCTGTCCCGCCCGAAACAGGCGGAGGAACGCGCCGGAGAAGGCGTCGCCCGAGGCGCGCCCGACATCCGCACCGGCTCCGCTGTCGACTGACTGCTCCGGGTCGGGCATCGACGTCTCTACGTTCTCGTTTTCGCGCTTAAATCTAGGCACCATATAACGACATCAAAACAGAAATTCGACAGGAAGGCGGATCCCGTCGGACGAGACCCGAACGAGCGCTTTTGCGTCTGTAATCCAATCAGTACGCATGGTGGACGGGGCGAGCGGGGAGATCCTCGAGTTGCTGGCGACCGCAGATCTGGCGCTGCCGCCGACGGCGATCGCCGTGAACCTGGAGCGCAGGGGGGTCGACGTGTCCCGCCGGACCGTCCAACGTCGACTCGCCGAACTGAGGGACCAGGGGCTCGTCGAGAAGGCGCTCGACGAGAAGGGCTACTACCGGACGACCGAACGGGGCCGCGCGTTCGTCGCCGACGAGTGACGGCCGCGAGAGCGACGGCTGGTGAGCGGGGCCGCGTCCGGCGGTCACGCCCGCTCTTGCCGGGTCGGCTGGAGCGCGTCCCGGACCGACGGGAGCAGCGCGAGGACGACCAGCGCCGCGCCGAGGCCGCCGAAGACGGCCTGCAGCGGGTGGAGCGTCCGGATGACGTACAACTGGACGGCGATCCAGACGACCTGTGCGGCCCCGAGGCCCACCGCGCCGACCCACGCCCAGGGGCGTCGCCGCGCGACGCCGTAGAGCACCGCGAACGAGCCGATCCCGAACGCGGAGAACAGGACGAGCCCCGGGAGCAGGTAGTCGGCGAAGGGGCTCCCCTCGAGGTACGCGAGCGGGAGCGAGAGCCCGCCGCCGCTCGGATCGGCCACCAGCGTCGCCCCGCCGGCGAGCGCGCTCACCCCGAGCACCGCGGCGCCCACCGCGTAGAGCCAGAGGGCGACCGGCCAGGGTCCGCTCGATCCGTCGCGTCGTCGGACGCGCATGCACTCACCTGGCGGTGGTTCGGACGGCGGCGCCGAATAGTGGTCGGCCGCGTCTCGAACTGTGGGACCGGCTCCGGAGCGGTGCGGCCGGCCCGCGTCGCCCCGGTCGAGCCGCCACGGGCGGGCCGCGGGCGGGCTACCGCGGCCGGGGCGCGGCGTCCCGCAGGCGCCACCCCCGGAGGCGGGCGAGCGACGTCTCGGCGTACTCGTAGCGGAGGAGCGCGGCCTGTGCCGCGGCGAGCGCGACGTTGCTCGGCCACCAGAACCCGAGGGGCGCCAGCGCGACGTTGAACAGGGCGCCGACCGCGAGCGCGACGCGGGCGATTCGACCGCGCGACAGGACGCCGACGCCGAGGAGGAGTTCGAAGGCGGCGAGGACTGGCAACAGGAGGCCGAGGTTCGGCAGGACGAGGTCGGTCCACAGGTCCCGGTACCAGTCGAACAGGACGAACTCCGTCAACTCGCCGTAGACGGCGCGGTTCGACGCCCAGTAGACGAGGTGGACGACGGCGCCACCGAGGTAGGTCAGGCCGAACGCCGCCCGGGCGAGTTCGACCGCAGATCGACGGCTCATGCTAGACAGTTCCGGCCCGGACGGGTTCTAACGCGGGGACGCGTCCCGTGCGGTGGGACGGGCGTCTGCGACCGGTTACCGACCGGGTAAGGTCGCGCTCGCGGCGGCCGCGACCCCCCGGGGCCGCGTTACACGGTACATAATAACAGTCGTCGGCCGTCTGGCGTCACGCATGCGGTACTTCAAACTCCACCTCACCACTCCGGACGGTGCGTACCACCCAGTCGACCGGGTGATGGCGGAGTATCCGGGCGTCCAGCGGGAGGCGCTGCTTCACCTCAACCTCCTCCAGGACGAGACCGGCGTCGCGCTGTACCACCTCCGCGGGGACGCCGGCCGGCTCGCGACCGCACTCGACGAGGAACCGGCCGCCCTCTCGTACGACGTGTTCAACACCGACGGAGAGCGCTTCAACGTCCACCTCCACTTCCGACCGGACAGTCCCGCGACCGACCTGCTGCGGATCGCCGAGAAACACAAGCTCATCATCGATCCGCCGCTCGAGTTCACGCGGCGCGGCGGCCTGTTGATGAGCATCGCCGGCACGCAGGAGGGGATCAGACGGGCCGCCGCCGACCTCCCGGGATCGGTCGGCCGGTTCACGCTGGAGCGAATGGGCCAGTACCACCCCGAACGCGACAGCCTGGTTCAGGAGTTGACCGACCGCCAGCGGGACGTGATCGGGGCCGCCGTCGACCTGGGGTACTACTCGACGCCGCGGGCGGTGACCCACGACGACATCGCCGAGGAACTCGACTGCTCGGCGGGCACCGTCGGCGAGCACCTCCGGAAGGCCGAGGCGAAGGTGTTCGCCGAACTGGGCACCTCGGTCACCCGGTCGTCGGTCACGCAGTGAAGGCCGCCGCTCCGACCGGCGCGTCGCCGCGTCAGTCCGGGTCGCCGTACCGGTCCCGCAGCGCCCGTTTGTCGACCTTTCCGACGTCGGTGAGCGGGGAATCTCCTCGACGAACGTCACGGTGGCGGGCATCGCCTGCCGGGGGACCTCGCCGTCGAGGTGGTCGCGGACGTCGGCCGCCGTCAGGGTCCCGTCGTAGTCTGGCTCCGGTTCGACGTATACCGCCACCCGCTCGCTGCCGGGTCGATCGGGATCCGGGACGCCGACGGTCGCCGGGCGGGCGATGCCCAGGTGGCGAAACAGCACCTCGTCGACCTCCTGGGTGTACACCTTCAGGCCCGAGACGTTGACCATGTCCTTGGTGCGGTCGACGACGTAGAACCGGCCCTTCGCGTCGACCCTGACGACGTCGCCCGTCGCCACGTAGCCCTCGTCGTCGAACGCGTCCCGGTCTCCGTCGAGATAGCCCGCCATCCGCTGGGGGCCGTTCACGAGCAGTTCCCCGGCGAGCTCCTGCTCGATCGCCGTCTCGATAGGGATCGCCTCCCCGGTGTCGAGGTCGACCAGTTTCACGTCGGTGTCCGGGACCGGGACGCCTATCGTCGGCCGGTCGAGCCCCGACCCCCGGGAGTCTCGACCAGCGAGCACGTCGTGGAGCCCGCGGACGTCGAAGTGGGTGATCGGCGACATCTCCGAGAGGCCGTACCCCTGTGAGACGCCTTTGCTCGCCCGTTCGAACTGGTCTCTGGTCTCCTCGGCCAGCGGCGCGGATCCGGAGATGCCGATGACGTCGGTCTCCAGTCGCTCCTCGACCAGTTCCATGAACTGGGTCGGGACGCCGAGGACGATCATCGGGTCGTGCGTCTCGATCAGCGACGCGATGGCCTCGGCGTCGCGGGCGTCGGGGACCAGGACCAGGACCAGGTCGAGCGCCAGCGCCAGCAGCTGCGTCATCTGCGACTGGCTCGCGACGCCCTGGAGCGCGTTCGCCACCACGTTCCGGTGGGTGAGCCGGCACCCCTTCGGCCGGCCGGTCGTCCCCCCCCCCGGTGAACAGGAGCGTGTGATCGTCGGTCTCGACGTCGAACGAGACGTCTGGCGGGTCCGGGTCGGCGTCCTCGATCACCGCGCGGAACCACTCGGCGCCCGCGACCGGCTCGTGCGTCGCCGGCGGGTCGGCCGAGTAGTCCTCGATCCGGGAGAGGATCACGTGCTCGACGTCCAGTTCGTCCGCGACGTCGAGGACGAGTTCCCGGTGCCGGTCCTCTCCGACGAGTACCTCCGGCTGACCCTGCGCCAGCCGGTAGACGAGGTCGTCCTCGCTGTCGAGGAAGTCGTTGGGGATGTGGACGCCGCCGGCCCGCGAGATGGCGTTCGTCGCCACCAGGAACTGGACGGACGTCGACAGGATCGTCGCGACGCGGCTCTCCTTCTCGACGCCGCGCTCGGCGAGGGCGGTCGCCAGCCGCTCGACGTCCTCGCGGACCTCGGGGTACGGGACCGTTCGCCCGAGCTGGATCAGGCCCTGGTCCGGGTGCTCGTCTGCGGCCCGGTAGAGGAAGTGGTGGGCCGGGTCGTCCGGATACGGTGCGAGCGACCGGGGGACGCCGAACTGGTCGTACTCCTCGAACCACGGTTTCTCGTCGGCGTCCCGATTGGCGTCCGCTGGCATCGGTCGGCGTCGGGACGGGGCGTGCTAAAGGCTGCTCGCTCGCATGCGAGCGGGTTTAAGCGGCCGGGACTGCAGGTGACAGCGCACCCCACCGCGCCGGCCGGAGCGTGCGCGCCTCACTGCGGCGGTACGGCGTCCAGGCGTCATAAAGGACCGCGCGAACGGCGCAGGGGGCTTTTGTCGGGCGCACCGGAACGGGCGGTATGGCTCTCGACGCGCCGTCGCTGCCGGCCTTCGGCGTCCCGGAAGGTGAGGCCGTCGTCGGCGCCGGGCTGTTCGGCGCCTTCCAGGGCGGGTTGCTGCTCCAGCTCTGGAACACCGACGCGATCCGACAGGTCGGCGCGACGGCGGGCTGGCCGACGCTCGACGGCGGATGGATCGTCCTGCTGTGTTACGGCGTCCTCCTGGCCGTCCCGTTCGTGGCGTTCGTCTCGGGGTCGATCGATGCGTTCGCCACCCGGATCATCGTGCTCTCGCGTAACAGCGCCGTCCTGCAGCGCCTGCTCGTGCCGCTGCTCAAGGTCTCGGCGCTCGGCACGACGCTGTTCGCACTCGGGCAGGTGTACGGGCTGCTGGTCGCTGTGACCGTCTGGGGGGTCGCTCTCCCCGCCTGGCTGACGCTGGTGGTCGGTCGTGCCGTGCCGTTCCCGTACGTCAACCCGTTCACGCTGTTCGCCTGGGCGACCTACGGCGGGATGACCGGCCTCGCGTACGGGCTGATCCTCGAACACTGACGCCGGCGGCTACCCGGACAGCCGCTCGACGAGCGCCTTCAGCCCACCGCCGACCAGTCCCGCCAGGAGGCCGTCGAGCGCGACCGCGAGCGTGAGCGCCAGGAGGAGGGGCAAGAGCCCGAGTCCGCCGGCGCGCGTGAACGCCGGACTGATGGGGCCGACGACGTGGAGCAGTAGCGCCGGCGGTTCGACGAACAGCCCGACGAGCCACCCGAGCGACACCACGACGACGCTCGATCCGACCCCGGCCAGCCCCGCGGCGAGGGCGCCCTGGACCGCACCGCGGCCGGGGCGGCCGGCGGCGTAGCCACCGACGAACCCCGCGACCAGGCCGCCGCCGACGACCTGGAGGACCGGGATCAGCAGGGCGTTGAGATCGACGAGGAAGCCGACGATCGACGCGGCGTACACCGCGCGCCGGTCGAGCCAGCCGAGGTCGAGGCGCGAACTGTCGGGGTACCCAGCTAGATCGACGGGACTGTCGAAGTCGACCATCACTGGTCACGTGCGGGGACCGGCCGGAAAAGCGTCGTGCGCGTCTGACGAGGCCACTCATCAGTGCGACCGCGGCGCCGGTCCCGGTGTCGCGCTCCCGGCCGTCGAGATCCATTATAAATGGCCATGGATGACACGGAGAACACTCTTTGACCGATTTCTCGAAGCGAGGGGCGAGATGGTGACTCCCACGACGCACCGTCAGACGGCCGCCGACAGTGGACCTGGCGTCGACCGCGAGGTCCGGGCCGTCCGCACGTACCGCCGAGTCGGCCGTGCGAGCGCCGAGCGCTCGACGGCAGCCGACCAGTCCAGACGGCAGCGACCGCAGTCGGACACCTGAGATCATGTACGAAAAATCGACGTTCGCGAAAGGCACGGCCGCGTCGCTCGGCGTCGTGGCGCTCGTCGGGGTGCTCGTCATGGCGTCCGGGACGGCGTACGCGATGCCGGTCGCCGGCGTCGGCGGGTTCACGATCAAGGCGAAGAAGGTCACGTCCCAGCAGGTCGTGATCTATCCCGGCGTCGACGACACCAGCGAGCGGTCGGCGTACCCGATGGCCGTCGTCGAGCAGAAGGGCGTGGAGATCGAGGGGCTGCGGATGATAAAGGAACTCGACGTCAGCCCGATGCCGGGGCTGTCCGGGAACGCACGGCTCGTGATCTCGAGTTCCGGGACCGTCACGGCCGACCAGCAGGTCCTCAAGTTCAGCAGGCTCGACGCGGAGAAGGCGACGTTCAACGGGCAGATCGTCGACGAACGCGCCTCCGACGACCCGAGCAGGAAGTTCGAGATATCGAGCGGGAGCTACGACGGGCGGACAGTCGACATCTCCGACGACGGCCCGGCGCAGGTGCTCCGGAACGCCACGATCAACGCCCACTACCTGGCGTCGAACCAGATCAGCATGCCGGGGATGCAGTTCAGCGTCCAGTACGATCAGGACGGCGACGGCACCTACGAGACCAGAGTCGGATCGACCGCCAGCGGAAACGAGAGCGAAGCATGACCTCGTTCGAGCCCCTGCACGCGGCCGGGTCGGTCAGGTCCGGCGTCGACGACCGCCGCTCGCGGTTCGCGACGTGGCGGAGCCAGCGCCCCTTCTGGGGCGGCGTCCTGCTGTGTCTGGCGGGGCTCGTCATCGGCTGGGTGCCCGCCCAGTTCGCGGGCGAGCTCATGTTCGTCGGCGGGACGTTCACCGTGATCGGGCTGGTGTTCGCCGCGTTCGTCTTCCTCGCGGGAGCGTTCGCCCTCTACCGGCCCGACCTGTCGACGATCCTCGGGATCTCGGGCGTCGCGCTCGCGATCCTCTCGCTGCTCGGCGCGCTCGGCGGGCTGTTCGTCGGGATGCTCGTCGGCATCGTCGGCGGCAACCTCTGCGTCGCGTGGACGCCGCCGGACCGTGGCGACGCCCGGGACGACGCTCCGTCCGACCACGGCGCCGGCGCCGAGGCATGACCCGCACGACACAATGAGCAGACGGCTCCCGCTCCTCGTCGCGGTGCTGGTCGTCGTGAGCAGCCCCGTGGCCGTCACCGGCGTCACCGCCACCGCACCGAAGGAGACCGACGACGGCGCGACGTACACGATCTCCACGCAGTCGATCGACCTCCACCCGGGCGGGACTATCTGCGCGAAGAAGGTCGCCCCCGACGTGAATCGGGTGACCGTGACCGACGCCACGATGCGCGGGGTCGACCTCTACCTCGGGGACGGCGATCGCCCCAAGCACGTCTCGGCGCCGAGCGCCGACGTGGACCAGATCGTCCTCTACACGAACGGCAACAACACGCTCGTCGACCTCCTCGCGGTCGCGGGGGCCTGCGTCCCCACCGACCAGCCACAGCAGACCGTCCTCCAGGTGTACTACTCGAAGTCCGACACCCTGGCCCTGAACGGGTTCCAGATGAACTCGACCACGACCGACCGGGTGCCCGAGCCGGGCGGGCTCACGGTCCCGCAGGGCGTCCTCGACAACTCGACGGAGGACGGCGATTCGACATCGACCGCGAACGCCACCGGGGCCCTCGATCGCACGACCGAGACGGTCCAGAACGGCACCGACGCCGGTGGGACCGCCACGGACGCGGCGGACGCGGCCGTCGGCGAGACGACCGCCGTCGACACCGCGACCCAGACGGGCGGCCACGACGCCACCGGAACGGCCGACGACGCCACGAAGACGGTCGACGACACGACCGACACCGTCACCGACGCTACTGACGACACCACCGACGCCGTCACCGACGCGGCGTCGGAGACCGTCGCGCCCGAAGCGGGGTTCGACCTGTCCGACGGCGTTCCCACGGTCGGCACGCCGGTCGCCCTGGACGCGTCGCCCTCGTCGGATTCCGACGGAGAGATCGTCACGTACGAGTGGGACCTGGACGGCGACGGCACCTACGACGCCACCGGCGAGACGGTGACCCACGCCTTCTCGGCGGCCGGGGATCGGACCGTCCGGCTCCGGGTCACCGACGACGACGGCGCGACCGACACCGTCGAGAAGACGATCGGCGTCAACGCGCCCCCGGAGGCGTCGTTCGCGGTGCGCTCCGACGTGCTGGAGGTGGGATCGCCGATCTCGCTGGACGCGTCGGCGTCGTCCGATTCCGACGGAGAGATCGTCGCGTACGAGTGGGACCTGGACGGCGACGGAACCTACGACGCCACGGGAACGAGCCCGACGCCGACGTTCTCCGACGTCGGAGAGCACACGAGCCGGCTCCGGGTCACCGACGACGACGGCGCGACCGATACCGTCGAGAAGACGATCGACCTGACGGACGGCGGGTCGCTGCTCGACGGCTCCGCTATCGACACCGCCACCACGACCGACACGGACACCACGACCGACACGGGGATCCTGTCGCTCTGAGCCGGCGCCGACCGGGACGTGCGACCGTCCCGTTCAGTACGCCGACACGCCCGTCAGCTCCTTGCCGACGACGAGTTTCTGGATCTCGGTTGTGCCGTCCGGAACGGTCAGCGTTCGGGCGTCCCGGAAGTAGCGTTCGAGCCGATTCTCGGTGGCCAGGCCGGCGGCGCCGTGGACCTGGAGGGCGTCGTCGGTCGCGTCCACCGCAGCCTCGCAGGCGTAGCCCTTCGCCAGAGAGGAGGCGAGGCGGGCCTCGGGGCTGCCTGTCGCCAGGTGATCGACCGCGTGGTATCCCAGCTGGCGAGACGTCTCCAGGGCGCACTTGACGTCGTAGAGTTTCTCCTGGATCAACTGGTGACCCGCGATCGGCTCGCCGAACGTCTCGTGCTCGGTCGCGTAGTCGATCGAGGCGTCGAACGCGGCCTGCATGATGCCGACGGCCATGAACGCCATCCCCGTGCGCATGAACGAGAACATCGCGTTCAGCGGCGAGTGCTCGACGAACAGCCGGACGACGCTGTCTGAGAAAGGGAGGACGTCGGAGAGGTCGTCGCTCCCGGCGATCGCGTCGGCGATCATCGTCGAGAGCCGGTTGCCCCGGGGAACCCGGACGCCGTCCAGGTGGAGCCGGGCGTTCGGAACGGCCTTCCAGCCGAGTTTGTCGAGCAGTTCCGTCTCGTAGGAGTCGTAGGACCGGTCGACCAGGAAGAGGTCCCGGGCGTCGGCGCTCTCGTCGTGGGCGGCGACCAGTGCGACGTCAGCGACGTTCCCGTTCCCGACCCACGTCTTCTCGCCCTCGATGACGAACTCGTCGCCGTCCTTCCGGGCCGTGGTCCGGGGCCGGGCGGTGTCGCTGCCGCCGTCGGGTTCGGTGACGGCCAGGCAGCCGATGCACTCGCCAGCGGCGAGCTTCGGCCCCATCGTTTCTCTCGTCGGCTCGGCCGCCACGGGCACGAACAGCGACGGGAACGACATCTGGAGGGCGACGTTCAGGCTGGGCCAGACCCGGCTCAGTTCCTCGCAGCAGACGACGTAGCGGGTGACGTCGCCGAGGTACTGTTCGGCCGTGTCCGGCCGGAACCCGACGCCCAACTCGTCGAGGTCGGCCAGGTACCTGAGCAGCGCGTCCCGATCGAGCGGTTCCCGGTCGAGGTCGTCGACGTCGGGTTCGACGTGCTCGGCGAGGTACGACCGGAGGTCCGCCCGGAACGATTCGTGGTCGACCGACGTCCGCGGGGGTCTGGTGCCCGCCATCAGCACGGCCCGGTCGCCGCGAGGTGCTCGTCCGCTCTGTCGACCGCGTCGATCCGCTTGCTGGAGTCTGTCATAGTCGTCTGTGATCACGGGCACGGTCCGACCTGCTCGATCCCAGTGCCCGCTCCGCGGAGTCGGGCGCACGCGTCGAAGTGTCTGTCTCGTCGGATGTGCGGGGATTTATACCGGGGGGCAGGGCAGGGCAGCGGCGGAGGCGGGTCGAACGGTCCCGTCTCAGAAGAGGAACCGCGAGTCGAGTTCGCCGGCGATCTCGGTCAGCACGACGGCGGCGTCGGAGTACTGGAGGATCTTCTGCATGTCTCCGTCGACGGTCATGTCGCCAGATATGATGAGCGAGATGACGTCGGCGTCTGCGGAGACCAGGTCCTTCCAGACCGGGTACGTTCCGGAGATCACGAACCCGTGGTCCCGCTCCTCGGGGGGCGAGAGCGTCGCGACCTCGCGACAGCCTCCGTCGTAGAGGTCGAGGTAGGCGTACACCGTGTCGTCCTCGACGACGTTCGCCTCGATCTCCGTCACCAGGGCGTCGAACAGCGGCGGGAGCTCGGCGTCGAGTTCGTCCCAGGTCGACGACGCGACCGCGGCGACCGGCGTGTCGAGGAGCGCCGCGAGCAGGGCCTCCGACGGCGACTCCGCCCGGGCCGCGACTGCCTCGCGACGGTCCTCGGGAGCGGCCGCGAGGACCTCCGCGGCCCGGTCGTCGTCCATCGCGTGGAACCGGTCGGTGAGGGCCGAGACCACCTCGTCGGGGAAGTCGGCGACGGTCTGCTCCGCGGCAGGAACGTCGGCGATGTCGAAGATCATCGCGCCCTCCCAGCCGACGCCCCAGCCAGAGCCGGCGTCGGTGAGTCGCTCGCTCGCTTCCATCGCCGCTCGGTACGTCTCGAGCCAGGGCTCGGTCGGCCAGTACTCGTCGAACGCGTCGCGTGTGGTGCTCATGGTGACGTCCTCCCGGACTCGGTCACGGGACGACCGATCGGAGGGCGTCGACCCGGATTGCGGTGCTGCCGCGGATCCACGGGCAGCTATAAGCGGCGGTCGTCGCTCGTGACTCGACGCGAGTAGCGGTTCGCCGGGATCGAGGATCCGAGCGGGAGAAGGAGAGCCGGTGGAGGGATTTGAACCCTCGGCCTATTCCTTACGAAGGAATCGCTCTGCCAGCTGAGCTACACCGGCGCCTCGTATCAGCGAGGAGTCCCGAGAGGAGTATAAGGATTCCGGAGTCGGGGCGCAGTGGGCCGGTCTGACACTCTCACCTCGAGAGGCGGGCGTCCAGACAGACGTTCAGTTCGTGTGGCGCGTAGGAGCGAACGACGTGGCGGGTGTCGACCGCGACCTCGTACTCGGGTTCGGCCGCGGCGCGGACAGCGGCCTCGCCCGGGCCGAACGGGTCGTCCTCGTGCTGGATGTCGTAGTAGTGGATCGTGCACTCCTCGCCGGCGAGCAGGACGGCGGTGTCGAGGAAGTCGTCGGCGCTGTGGGGCAGGTTCATCACGAGCCGATCGGCCCAGCCGGCGTAGTCGGGGGCGACCTCGCGGACGTCGCCGTGGACGGCCGTCACGCGGTCGGCGACGCCGTTCCGCCGCGCGTTCTCGTGGAGGTAGTCGACTGCGGCCTCGTTGAGGTCGACGCCGACGCAGGCGGCGCCTCGCTTCGCGAACGGGATCACGAACGGCCCGACGCCGGCGAACATGTCGAAGGCGTGCTCGCCGGCCCGGACCTGCTCTGCGACCCGGTGGCGCTCGGTGGCGAGCCGGGGGGAGAAGTAGACCGAGGTGACGTCCAGGAGGTACTCGCAGCCGTACTCGCGGTGGACGGTCTCGGTCCCGTCGCCCGCCAGCACCTCCCAGTCGCGCAGGCGGAGGTCGCCTTTCACCTTCGAGGCGCGGTTGACGACCGTCGCGACCGGGAGGTCAGACGCCACGAGCGCCGCGGCCGCGCGGCGCGCGCGGTCCGGGTCGTCTTCGTCGAGGATGGCGACGTCGCCGAGTCGCTCGTAGGTCGGATCGAACGACAGCAGATCCTCGGGGAGAGTCTGTGTCTCCCGCCCGGGTGCGTCGCGCTCGACCACCTCGTACTCGTCGGGGACGGCCGCCGGGTCGACGGGCACGTAGAGCCACCCGTCCACGACCTCGATGTCGTGGTCCGGGTCGAGCGCGTCCAGATCCGCGAGCGCCTGCCGAGTCCGCTCGCCTGCCTCGGGCCGGACGCGCACGCAGGGGACTGCCATGGCCACACTCGGCCGGTCGCGCGCCTAAGGCTGACGCTTCCGGTCCGGGCGCCGTCGCCCCGGACCGAGAGCGCACCGCTTATCCACGCCCCTCGACGATGGACGGTATGCTCACCTTCGTCGGCCTCGGTCTCTGGGACGAACGCTCGATCACCGTCGAGGGCCGGGCCGCCGTCCGGGACGCAGACCGGGTGTTCGCAGAGTTCTACACCTCGCGGCTGATGGGCACCACCGTCGACGACCTGGCGGCGTATCACGGCGTCGACGTCGAGGTCAGAGACCGGGCGGGCGTCGAGCAGGACCCCGGACCCGTCCTGGACGCGGCCGAGACGGGCGAGGCCGTCTTTCTCACCGCGGGCGACACTATGATCTCGACCACGCACGTCGACCTCCGCCTGCGCGCCCACGACCGCGGGATCGAGACCCGCGTGATCCACGGGACGACGGCCGAGGCCGCGGCCGCCTCGCTCACCGGGCTCCAGAACTACCGGTTCGGGAAGGCCACCACCCTTCCCTTCCCCTACGCGACGGGGACCGACGGCGTCCCGGGCAGCGTCCTCGACGCGATCGACGCCAACCGCGAGCGCGGACTCCACACGCTCGTCTACCTGGACATCAAGGCCGAGCGCGGCGAGTACATGACCGCCGACGTCGCGGCGGACCTCCTCGGCGCGGAGCGACCGGCTGCGCTCGGCGTGGTCGTCGCCCGCGCGGGGAGTCCGGACCCGGTGGTCGCCGCCGACCGCCTCGACGCGCTCGCGGGACGGACGTTCGGCGACCCGCTCCACCTGCTCGTGCTCCCCGGCGACCTCCACCACGTCGAGCGCGAGGCGCTCCACGACCTGGCGGGCGCACCCGAGGACGCGCTCCCGCCGGCGTAGGGCGACACGGACCGCGAAACTGCCCGACCCGACCGTGCGCGACGGCTAGTCGCGCTCGCCGCCGTCGGGTCGCGCGCCGATCCCGAGGTCGCGCTGGAGGTCGTACTCCCGGCCGGTCGCGAGGAAGATGACGTCCTCGAAGATCACCGAGAGCTCCGGCACCTCCCGGACGACGACCCAGGTGATGAAGACGAGCGCGACTACCGACAGCGACTGGGAGACGACGCGGTCGGCCCAGAGGAAGGAGACGAGGTGTTCGCTTCGCGCCCCGAACACGGTCATCACGAGGTCGGGGTAGAGGCCGGCGAACCACTGCTTGCCCTGCGCGAGCGCGATGAAGGAGTTGCGAGCGAGGTTGAGCACCCAGATGACGGGCGCAGAGACGGCGAGCGCGCGGAGCTTCCGGTCGAGCGGCGCGCGGACGGCCGCGACCAGCCCGACGAAGATAGTGATGCTCCCGATCCCGGTGCAGGCGAGCACGAGCGACGTCCGGTAGATCTGACCGCCCGTGTGGAAGACGAAGGTGTTGCGCATCCCGGCGTCGCCGACCGTCACGGTGGGTGCGTAGCCGAGCTGGGTGACGATCCAGTCGACCTGTCGGGTCGTCGTCTCGACGAGCGGCACGGCGAGCCAGGGCAGCGTCGTGAACGGCAGGTAGATGGCGCCCATCACTGCGATCGAACGGGTCAGGACGAGCAGCGAGGTCCGTCCGCGATAGAGCAGGTAGCCCGTGTACAGCGAGGCCGGAACCGCGGCGGCGCTCAGCACGCCCTCGATGATCGACATCTGCTCGAACGCGAAGTGCGGGACGAGCGCGAGCCAGAAGACGGCGAAGAGGGCCCACGCCCCCGCGCCCGCCCGGCGAGCGAGGTCGGCGTCGTACCGCTCGACGAGCGCGGTCGCCGCGAACGCCGCGACCACGACCCAGGCGAGCAGGTCCGTCGAGACCGGCGGCATGCCTGTGAGGTGGGCCGGCCAGACCATATGCTTGGTGGGTCCGTGCGCGCGCGACCGGTAGCCGGCGCGGGGCCGGACGGGTCAGGGCCAGAAGATCTCCGTCGCGCGGTGGCGGTCGTCGTACGCTTCCAGCCCCTCGCCAAGTACGCCCCGCAGGTGGAGGTCGTCGTACAGCGTCGAGTGGGTGTAGTCGACGAACGTCACCGGCACGACCAGGTCGCCGTCCTCGCGGATCGCGCTCGCGACCGCCGTGTACATGTGCTTGTGCCGGCGGTCCCAGACCGAGCCGCCCACGACCGGCGAGCGCTGTTCGACCGCGCCCGCGGCGTGGAGCGCCTCGATCGATCGCTGGGTGAACTCGTAGCAGAACATGCCGGTGGCGTCGCCCGCCATGACCGACCGGAAGTCCACGTCGCTGGCGAAGTAGTGCCTGAGGTCGACCAGCCCGAAGACGACGTTGTCCTGGATCGAGCCCGCGGCGTACCGTTCGAGGTCGTACCCCGAGTACTCGCGGAATCCGGTCACCAGGCCCTCGATGACGGCCTCGGGCTCGGTCGGGTCCGCGCCCGTGAACTTCTCGACGACCGCCCGGTCGGCACCGCCCGCCTCGCCGCGCGCGAGGCCGACGGTGATCGGGCGCGCCTCCGCGGCCCGCACCCGCTCGAAGAACGACTCGTAGTTCGAGAACGCGAAGGTGACGTCGCCGGCCCGGACGTCGCGGAGGTCGGCGACGGCCTGCCCGACCGGCCCGCCCGCGAGTCCGAGGTCGTCGTCCACGGCCCGCGCCTCGGCTGGCGTCGTCTCTGCGACCTGGAGCCGCCGCAGTTCGGTCCCGGACGGAGACTTGACGACGAGCGTCCCGTCCGCGAGCACGAGCCAGTGCCCGCTGGCGGTCGCGGCGACGGCGCGTCCGGAGAGGAAGCCGCTGCTGGCGAGCGCGGCGAGGTCCTGCTCGGTGAGGTTCGTCCCGGCGAGGACGCCGTACCCCAGCAGGACGTTGTCGGTCGCCTTCCCGGCAGCGACTGCGCCGACGCCGCCGGCCAGGAACTTCAGCGTCCGGCGGCGGTCGAGGTCGAGGTCGACGTCGGCGTCGTCGGCGACGGGGAGGGCCTCGAGCACGTCGCGACGGCGTCGGTCCATGTGCCCCCGTTCCGGTGCGGCGGGTAAGTATCTTCTCGGACGGCACCGGCGGAGCGGCGATGGACAGTGCCGCGTCGACGGAGCGTGAGAGCGCTGCCGCTCACGGCGAAGCGCGCGAAAGAATGGAACCGCAATGACCGGGCGAGGCCCGGTAGTTCAACTGCTAGCCGTTATCTTCAGTCGCGCCGCCGGAGCGCGATGAGGGCGGCACCGAGCAGCGCGAGCACGGAGACGATGACGCCGAACCCGGGCTGGGTCGTCGTCGGCGTCGCCGTGGACGGCGGCTCGGTCGCGGTGGCCGTGGCGGTCGGCGTCGCAGTCGCCGTGGCCGTCGCGGTCGCAGTCGGCGTCGCGGTCGCGGTCTGGATCGTGACGTCGGCGCTGTCAGTCACGGCAGAGCCGTTCATCGTGTACGGGCCGTCCTCGGAACCGTTGGACGAGACGAAGTCGTCCTGCTGGTTGCCGTTGGTGTCGAGGTGCGGCATCGCGTACACGGTGGCGTCGGACGTGAGCGGCTCGTCGAGGGAGACCTCGATGTTGCTGTGCGAGCCCGCGTCGAGGTAGTCCGAGTGACCGCGGATGCTGTCGAAGGTGGCGCCGTCACTCACGAGCGTGCTGTCGTGGATGACGACGAACCCACCGTCGGACAGGCTGGCCGACGCGACGGTGACGCTGTCACCGG